>JAJYPU010000075.1 GCA_021795095.1 Actinomycetes bacterium
CAGGCCACGCTGCTGCTCGCGGCCGCTGAGGACGTAGACGACGTCGTCGCGTCGGCCAAGCGTGCCTTCGCCGACTGGGGGCAGTCGTCGCTCAGCGTCCGCTCGAAGGTCCTGTTCGCCTTTCGCGAGCTGATGAATCGACGGGCCGACGACCTCGCGGCACTCATCACCGACGAGCACGGCAAGATCCTCTCTGACGCCAAGGGTGAGGTGCAGCGCGGTCTCGAGGTCGTCGAGTTCGCGTGCGGCATCCCCCAGCTGTTGAAGGGGGAGTACTCCGACCAGGTCTCGGGCGGCGTGGACCTCTTCTCGTATCGCCAGCCACTCGGTGTGGTCGCGGGTATCACACCCTTCAACTTCCCGGCGATGGTGCCAATGTGGATGTTCCCGATCGCGATTGCGTGCGGCAACGCCTTCGTCCTGAAGCCCTCCGAGCGTGACCCGAGCGCATCGATTCTGATGGCCGAACTGTGGCGGGAGGCCGGGTTGCCCGCTGGCGTGTTCAGCGTCATCCAAGGCGACTCGGACACGGTGAACGCCCTGCTCGACCACCCCGACGTCCAGGCAATCTCCTTCGTCGGTTCGACGCCTATCGCGCGCCACATCCACGCGCGCGCAACCGCCAACGGCAAGCGAGTCCAGGCACTTGGTGGAGCGAAGAACCACTCGATCATCCTGCCCGACGCCGACGTCGACTTCGCAGCCAAGCACCTCGTGGCCGCGGCCTTCGGTTCGGCGGGCGAGCGCTGCATGGCGATCTCGGCCGCCGTCACTGTGGGCAACGTAGCCGACCCGCTCCTCGCGCGCGTTGCCGAGTTGGCGGGCGAGATCAAGGTCGGACCGGGGCGCGACCTCACGAGCGAGATGGGACCGGTGATCACGCGTGCGTCAAAGGACCGGATCGTGGGGCTCATCAGCTCCTCGTCCAAACAGGGCGCCATGATCACCGTCGATGGCCGCAATCTCACCGTCGCTGATCACGAGAAGGGGTTCTTCGTGGGACCGACTTTGATCGACCAGGTTACGACCGACATGGACGTCTACCGTGAGGAGATCTTCGGCCCGGTGCTCACGACGGTGCGCACGGACTCGGTCGACGAGGCCATTGCGCTCATCAACGCCAACCCCTACGGAAACGGCACCGCGATATTCACGTCAAGCGGCGAGGCCGCCCGTCGATTCCATCGTGAGGTTCAAGTTGGCATGATCGGCATCAACGTCCCCATCCCAGTCCCCATGGCCTACTACTCCTTCGGTGGTTGGAAGGACTCGCTCTTTGGTGATCGCCACATCCACGGACCCGAGGGTGTTTCCTTCTACACCCGTGGCAAGGTGGTGACGGCACGCTGGCCCGAGCACCGAGAGGAAGACGGTGCATCGTTCTCCTTCCCGACTTCGAAGTAAGACTCGACACAGGAGAGACCCATGAAACTAGCCATCGATCCGTACATGTTTCGTACGACGCCGCTGATGGAACTGCCCGGACTCGTAGCGGACCTCGGGTACCGGTATATCGAGATGTCGCCTCGCGAGGACTTCATCCCTTTTTTCCTACATCCGCGAATCGACCACGCCGGTATTACGGCATTCAAGGCTGCCCTACGAGTCGCCGACGTAGAGGTCTCATCGGTACTGCCGCTGTTCCGGTGGTCTGGTCCCGACGAGGACGAACGGGAGGCGGCGGTTCGCTACTGGAGGCGCGCCATCGAGATTACGGCGGAGTTGGGCTGTGGCGTGATGAACTCGGAGTTCAATGGTCGCCCGGAACAGGCCAGCCGTAGCGAGGCCATGTTCTGGCGTTCGCTCGAGGAGTTACTTCCGGTCTTTGAGCGCGAAGGCATCGAACTTCGCCTGGAACCGCACCCCGACGACTTCGTGGAGGACGGCAAGTTAGCGATCGACTTGATTCGCGGGATTAACTCGCCATTGGTCTCATTCCTCTACTGCGCGCCGCACACGTTCCACCAGGGTGGCGACATCAAGGGGATCATGGAGTACGCGGGTGAGCGGCTGACGCAACTGCACGTGGCCGACTCCTTCGATTTCCGTGCGTCATCGGGGCTTCGCTATATCATCAACCCTCCGGGTTCGACGGCGCGCATCCACCAGCACCTGGACATCGGGCAAGGCGAGGTCGACTGGGATACCTTCTTCTCGACGCTCGGCGCGATGCAGTTCGACGGGATGATGACGGTGTGCGTCTTCGCCTGGGAGGAGCGAGCACGTGAGTCGAGCGTCTTTATGCGCGAGGAGATCGAACGGCGAACCGCGAACTGGCGTCACCTCGGCTAATGCGTTCGCGCGCCGCAATCCTTGGTGTGGCGGCGACGCGCTCAAAGGCCGACTGACGGATCACCCGTACCCGGTCGAACACGCAATGGACGCATACTCGTGAAGGGGCCCGGGTGATCTCGACGGCCAAGCGTCGCGTCGCGCTGCTGGTTGCCGCTTGCTACTTCATGGAGATGCTCGACGGCACCATTCTGGTGACGGCCGCGCCGCGACTCAGTGAGGCGCTGCACGCCACGTCGGCGGCGATCGGACTACTGATGGCGGCCTACCTCATCGTCATGTCCGTCGTCATCCCCCTCGGCGGTTGGCTCGACGCCCGGATGGGTTCGCGAACGCTCTTCCTCTCGTCGATCGCGCTTTTCACCGTGGCGTCGTTCGCCTGCGGTGGCGCCCAGAACTTCGGTGAACTGCTCGTCGCTCGGGTGGTCCAGGGAGTCGGCGCCGCGCTCATGGTCCCGGTCGGACGTACGATCGTGCTCGCGCGCGCCGAGAAGACAGACATCATGCGACTGATCGGCTACGTGGTGTGGCCGGGTCTCCTAGCGCCCGTGGTCGCGCCGCTACTCGGCGGCTTCATCGTCACCTACGCCAACTGGCGCTGGCTGTTCTGGGTGAACGTACCGCTCGGGATCGTCGCGATCGCGGTTGCAGTGGTTCTCGTCGAGTCCGCCGAGACGCGTCGAGACCGAACGACCTTTGACCTCTGGGGGATGGTGATCACCACGTTCGGGCTCGGGTCGCTCTTGTGGGCCGCGTACGTCGCGGGCGAGGCGTCCGGCTCGTGGCGTGCCGTTGGCGGGTTCGCGTTGGTCGGCGTCGTCGCACTCGCCGAGGCGGCTCGCCACCTCCGACACCACCGCGAGCCATACGTGGAGCTCGGGGTGTTGCGAATTCGGTCGCTTCGCGACGCGCTCGGCGGGATCGCGGCCTTCGTCGTGGTGGTGGGCGCGCTGCCGTTGCTGCTCGCCTTGCAGTTCCAGGACGACTTCGGCTGGAGCCCGTTGAAGTCGGGTCTCGTGCTCGCGGGGATCTTCGTTGGCAACATCGCGATGAAGCCGGCGACGACGCCGATCCTCACCCGTGTCAGCCACAAGCAGGTACTGCTCGCGAGCACGGTAACGGTCGCCGCAACCGTAGTTTCCTTCGCGCTGCTTAGGTCGTCAACGCCGGTGTCGCTCATCGTGTCATTGTCGGTGTTGAGCGGCGCCGCGCGCTCGATGGGCTTCAGCGCGTACGTCACCCTCTTCTACGCCGACGTGCCCGAGCGTCTCATGGGTGCGGCCACGACGGTTACCGCGACCGTGCAGCAACTCTTCTTTGGCGTCGCGCTCTCCGCGGCCGTCGTGGCGCTTCGACTCGGTGCGTCGGTCGCGCCCGCTTCGTCGGGCGCGACGGGTGGGTATCACATCGCGTTCCTGCTGCTCGCCGCGGTCGGGCTGGTCGCGACGGGGGTGGCGACGACGATGGAGCCAAGCGCGGGTCACTCACTTCGAACGAGTCGGTAGACCGTGTTCGAGTGACGGGTCGATCAGAACGTCGTTGCACCTAGGTGATGTGTGATCGCACTCGCGACGCGCAGGCACGCGAGACTGTCCTCGTGTGTCTGCAGGGGTGACTCGAGGAGACCTCGACCCACGTAGTCGGCGAAAGCGTTGACCTGGTACGCGAGCCCGGCGTGGCCGCGAATACCTGACTCGTCAGTCCAATAGTCCATTCGCGCGTTGAAGCCCTTGCCGGCGAGCCCGATGGACGATGGCAGGACGAAGGGCTGGCCGAACTCGATGACGCCATCCTCGCCAGCAATCAGTGCATGATGGGGTGCGTCGACAATCCCTGAGACGGTGAATACTGCGCGAGCTCCGTGGCTGTAGGTCAGGTACGACGTCGACTCGGCGTCCATGCCGCTCTCGAGCAAGATTCCGCGTGCGTCCACGACCGTGGGTTCGCCGAACACCATCTGGCACAACGCAATCGGATAGATACCCATATCCCAGAGCGGGCTACCGTCACCTTTGCGCCACATCCGTGCCATCTTCCTGTTGTCCTGACAGAAGTCGGCGAGCACGAGTCGCGGCTCGCCGATGGCCCCGGCGTCGAGGAGTTGGCGGGCGACGTCGACCTGGGGCAGGTAGCGCGTCCACATCGCCTCCATCGCGAGGACGCCGCGTTCGATGGCTCGCGCGAAGACCGCCTCGGCCTGCGTGATGACCTGGGTGAGGGGCTTTTCGATGAGCACGTGCTTGCCGGCGTCGATGGCGAGCATCGCCGCGTCGTGGTGTCCCGTGGGCTGATTTGCAACGTAGACAGCGTCGACGTCGTCGCGCGCGACGAGCTCGTCGTAGCTCGAGAGCGCGAGGGGGATGGCGTGGGCCGACGCGAAGGCCTGGGCACGACCGGGGGTCTGGGAGGCGACGGCCACGATGCGCTGGGCGGTGTTCGCGCGGACCGTGCTCGCGAACTGGTCGGCGATCCACCCGGGTCCGAGGATGCCCCAGCGCAGTGAGGGCACCGCCATCGGGTCGACCACGCGGGGCTCGGGCAGGCTCATGACTTCAGTGTAGGTACGGTGCCACCTCGGGTGAGGCCGTCCATCGCTCGTCGAACGCTCGGGCGCCGGGGTCGGGTTCGCGCCGCGACGTCATTCGTGACGGTGTCAGTGGTCGTCGTCGGGCGCGCGCTCGTGACCCGACGGGTCGGCGATCGGGACGTTCAGGTTGAAGTGGAGCCCGGCGAGGCGGATGACGAAGCAGACCACCGCCGCTCCGATCGCGACGCCGGTGTCGTAGGCGTGGAAGTTGAGCGCGACGGCGGTGATGGCGGCACCGACGAGGGCCGGGATCGCGTAGAGGCCGCTCGTCAGCACCGTGGGGACGCGACGGATCGTGATGTCGCGGATGGTTCCACCCCCGACGCCGGTGATCGCGCCGAGGATCGTCGACTGGAACGCCCCGAGCCCGTGGCCGAAGGCGACCACGGTGCCGGTCACGCAGAAGAGGCTGAGACCGGCCGCGTCGAGGAGGTTGATCGAGCGCACGACGCGGTGCAGGAACCGGCGACCGACGAAGGCCACCACCGCGCTCGCGAGTGCGACCGCGAGGTAGCGCCAGTCGCGAAACGTCGCGGGGGGCGTCGCGCCGATGAGGACGTCGCGGATGATGCCACCGCCGAGCGCGGTCATCGTGCCGAGCACGGTCACGCCGACGATGTCGAGCCGCTCGGCCTCCATCGCGGTGAGGGCCCCGTTCACGCCGAACACGAAGGTGCCGGTGAGCTCGAGGACCAGCAGGATCGTCGGAGTCACCGGGGCGCCCCGGCGCCCTCGCGGCTCAGCCACGCGAGCACCGCGACCACCAACGCCTCGGTGCCGGTGTCGAGGGTCGGCTGGATGACCGGCGCGAAGTGCGGCGAGTGGTTCACCGGGATGTCGCTCGACACGCGCCCGACCGCCAGCGCCGCCTCGTAGCGGGCGGGGTCCACGCCACCGATCCCCCAATAGGTGTAGGGCACGCCGAAGGCGTTGGGCAGGTCGCTGAAGTCCTCGCTCGCGGACTGCGTCGCCACGGTGCCGGCCCGGGCGCCGAAGTGCCCGGCGAAGGCCGCCGCCACCCGGTCCGTGACCGTCTCGTCGTTCTCGGTGAGCGGGAACCGGTCGAACAGCTCGAAGGTCGCCGGCGCCACCGCGCCCGAGGCCGCGCACTCGGCGTCGACGATGCGGTGGATGGCCGCGAGGGTCGCCGTGCGGCTCTCCTCGGTGTAGGTGCGGATGTTGAGCTCGAGCACCGCTCGGTCCGCGATCACGTTGCTCTTGGTGCCCGCGTGCAGGCTGCCGACTGTGACGACCACCGGCTCACCCGGTCGGGTCTCGCGCGAGACCACGGTCTGCAGGCGCACGACGATCATCGCGGCCAAGACGACCGGGTCGACCGAGGCCTGGGGCATGGAGCCGTGCGCGCCACGGCCGTGCACGGTGATCCGCAGGCTGTCGGCTGCCGCGAGCACGGGCCCCACGCGTGTCGCGACGGTGCCCGCCGGCAGCGCCAGGACGTGCTGGGCCATCGCGACGTTGATCGAGCCGATGACGCCGACGAGGCCGCTGTCCACCATGCCCCTTGCACCGTCGCCGGTCTCCTCGGCCGGTTGGAAGAGCGTCACCAGCGTGCCGGACCACTGGTCGCGGCCCTGGGCGAGCAGCCGGGCGGCACCGAGCAGGCACGTGACGTGCACGTCGTGGCCGCAGGCGTGCATGACCGGCACGGGGTTGCCGTCGTCGCCGGTGACGACGACCTCGCTCGCGTAGGCGAGCCCGGTCGCCTCCGCGACGGGCAGAGCGTCCATGTCAGCGCGCACGAGCACCGTCGGGCCGTCGCCGTTTCGCAGCACGCCGATGACCCCGGTGCCCCCGAGGTGCTCGTGGACCTCGTAGCCGTCGTCACGGAGGCTCGCCGCGACGGACTCGGCGGTGGCGACCTCGCGGTGGGAGAGCTCGGGGTGCGCGTGCAGGTGACGGTAGAAGTCCTCGAGCCAGGGACGAACGACGGGTAACCCGAGGAGGACGGCCGCGGCCGGCGACTCGGGCGAGGACGACGAAGTGCTCACGGCATCAGTCTCGCAGATTGACGCCCGCGAAGGACCGAACGCGCTCGAACGTCTGGCGTCGCCTACGCGTTCGCGACGCCGTCGTGGCCCAGGTCCATCGCTGAGGTCCGGTAAAGGGCCCCCTCGCTCGTGATGAAGAAGCCCTCGAGGCCCGGCGCGCGCTCGAGCAGTTCGAGGACCGCGGCGCCGCCGACCGCGAGGGCCGTCGCGAAGGCGTCGGCCTCGGCGAGCCGTCCGCCGACCACCGTCGCCGACACGGCGGCGACCGCGCCGCCGAAGGGGTTGGTGAGGTGCTCGCCGCGCTCGTAGACGCCCGAGGTCGCCGCGGCCGAGTCGACGCGGATGACCGCGCAGAACGCGTCGCGCACGCTCGGGTGCTGGACCCCGACGTTGTAGGTGGACCCCGGGGTCACACAGATGTCGCCGCCGGCGTTGACGAGCGCCTCGGTGATCCCGCCGTCGACGAGCACCGCCAGGGCGCGCTCCGCCGCCCAACCCTTCACGAGTCCCGTCGGGTCGAAGCCGCCCGCGAGGGTCCACGGGTCGAAGTAGCCCGCGGTCGCGTCGCGCGCGGCTTCACAGCGCTCGATCACCTCGCGCATCAACGGCGACGGCGTGGCGATTTCGCCGCGGCGCAGTCGTGATAGCTCGCTGTCGGGCTTCCACGCACTGAAGCGGTCATCGAGCCGGTGCAGCTCGGCCGCCGCCGCATCGAGCAGGGATTCGACGCGCTGGCTCGCGAGCTCGGCCGGCTCGACGAGGAAGGAGACGACCGTCCCCATGACGGGCTCGGCCCGCGTGATCACTTGAAGCGGAGCTTGTCGAGGGCGCCCTGAATGGAGTAGGCGTAGGCCTCGCTGGTGTAGGTCGCCCCGGTGACCGCGTTGATGCGGATGCCCTGGGCCTTCAGCACCTCGGCCTTCAGGATCGGCACGGCGTAGGAGGCGAGCTGCTGGGAGTAGGAGTCGAGGGTCTGGAGCTTGGCCACATGGAGGCCCACGATGTGGTGGTTCGCGATGACCACCTTGACCGACATCACGCCGTAGCTGTAGTTCTCGAGTGGGCCGATCGCGGTGGCCTGTCCGGGACCGGTTACGGGCGCGGTGGTCGTCGGTGCGCCGGGCTTCGGGGCAGTCGTCGTGGTCGTCGGTGCGGACCGAACGAGCGGGCCCGCCTTGCCCGGCGTCCCGTGCAGGGCCACGACGCTGGTGAACCCGGCGGCAGTCGCCCCGAGCAGCGTGAGCAGTCGTCTCATAGCAACCTCACAGTGCGTAGACCTCCTGGTGCAGCGCCTCGGCGGGCACGCCGGCGTGCTGGGCCATGGCGACCGCGTCGCGCACGAAGCTGGGCGAGCCGCTCACGAACACGTCGCGCGCGGCGAGGTCCGGGACGAGCCGCGCGATGGCCTCCATGGGCACCGCCTCGCGGTTGCCGAGCAGGCGATGCGTCGTGCCCTTGCGGTGACGCACCAGTTCTTCCACCTCGTCGGCGAGGACGAGCTCGTCCTCGCTCGCCGCGCGAAGCACCACGACCGGCCGGGACTTGAGGGGCAGGTCCTCGAGGAGTGACCGCACCGC
>JAJYPU010000076.1 GCA_021795095.1 Actinomycetes bacterium
GGATCCCTGTGGTTGCCAGGCTCGAATCTCACGAACCTGATCGTGCTCGGGCATCTCCACCTCACGGGCGCGGCATTCGCCGCGCGCATGTGGGCGCCGGCGTTGGGCGCGAGCCTCGTCACCGCCCTGGTGGTGGCGGTACTCGGACGCGACGCGTTGGTCACGAGCGACGTTCGCGATCGCGTCAGCGCACCGTCGGTCGGGGTCGGGGCATTCGCGGTCCTCGCGGCGGTGCTCGCCGTGGTACTGCTTAGCAACGCCGCGGTCCCCGTCGCGTTGATCGGCCTGCTCGCCGTGGGGTGGCATCTCGCGCATCGGCGGGTCGAGTTTGGCGAGGTCATCGCAATCGTCGGGCCCGGCGCGCTGATCGGGCTCTTCGCGATCGCGACGGCATTGGGAACGCTGGGGCGCGTGTGGTCATTTCCGTCTCATGCCTTGCACCACGCGAATACAACCGTGACCGCCCTCACGGCATCTGTCGCTTCTGTACTCGTGAACAACCTGCCGGCGGCGTCCATCTTCGCCGCGCGCGTGCCCTCACACCCTTTCGCCCTCCTGATCGGGCTGAACCTCGGACCCAACCTCGCTGCAACGGGCTCACTGGCTTGGCTGCTGTGGTGGCGCAGTGCCCGTGGCGCGGGTGCTATGCCGTCGCTCGCACGTGCGAGCCGATGGGGGGCCGTTGTCACGCCGCTCAGTCTGGTCGCGTCGCTCGTGCTCCTGGCGTTGAGTGGACGTTCGTGAAGGAGCGCTTCCAGAGACCCGCGGGTGCACAATCGCGGCTCGCCCGGTGGACGGCACCTCGGACGTGGTCAATAGGGTCGGCGTGCGAAGTGGTACCCCCGGACGCGCGCCAGACCAACTCATTAGAGTGCACTCGGTCGTAACGATGACCGATGACCGATGACCGAGGAGTGACGATGAATCGACAGATTGTCTTACGAGAGCGTCCGCGCGGCGTCATTGACGAATCGACGACTGAGCTCATCGAGGTCCCGGAGCCAACGTGTGGTCCAGGCCAGGCGCTCGTCAAGGTCGGCATGCTCTCCATTGATCCGACGATTCGGACGTGGATGAATGACGCGCCGGGCTACTTGGCGCCGATTGAGATTGGCGCGGTCATTCGCTCGAGCGGCACGGGCGTGGTCGTGGCGAGCCAGAACGACCGGTACCACGTGGGTGACATCGTGTTCGGGATGACCAACTGGCAAGAGTGGGTCATCGCCGACGACGTCAATCGGTTCTCGGTGATTCCGGCGGACCTCGGTCTCGACCTGGCGACTGCGATGAACGTCCTTGGCGTGACGGGGATCACCGCGTATTTCGGTCTTTTGGAAGTCGGCGAGTTCCGGCCCGGTGACGTGGTGGTGGTCTCGGGCGCCGCGGGTGCCACGGGTTCGGTGGTGGGTCAACTCGCCCGAGCCCGCGGAGCCGCACGTGTCGTGGGTATCGCCGGCGGTCCGGACAAGTGCGCCGACGTCGTGGAGCGGTACGGTTTCAACGAGTGTCTGGACTATCGCGAGCCGAGACTGTCGTCGCGGCTTCGGTCGGCCTGCCCGGACGGTGTCGACCTCTACTTCGACAACGTCGGTGGTGACGTGCTGGATGCCGCGCTCGCGTCGATCGCGATGCGTGGGCGCGTCGTGCTCTGCGGGGCAATCTCGCAGTACAACGAGATGGGTCATCAGCGGGGGATCGCGAATACGTCGATGCTCATCATGCGACGCGCGTCGATGCGTGGGTTCATCGTGCTCGACTTCGCCGAACGGTACCCCGATGCCCAGGGCGTACTCGCGTCGATGGTCCACGACGGCACCCTCCAACACCGCGAACACCTGGTGGCGGGCCTCGAACACGCCCCCGATGCGCTCAACCTGCTCTTCAACGGTGGCAATCTCGGCAAGACGTTGGTCGTCGTCGATGAGAGCATCACGCTTGCCTGAACCGACAGCTCCGGCGCTTGAGGTCCACCCGCCACGGGCGGTCGCCGTGCTGTTCGTGGTGGCTCTCGTGGCCGGCTTCGCCCAGTTCGGCGCGATCTCATCGCTGAACGACGTGGCTCGTCACTTCGGCCACGTGGTCACCACTGGCCACTCGCTCAAGAGCGCCGTGGGGCTTTCGGGCTCGGAGCTTGGAGTCGGCCTGGCCATCCTGCGCCTCGCGTCGCTCGGCGCGTTGCCGTTTGCGTCACTTGCCGATCGGTGGGGTCGTCTGCGGATCCTGCGAGACACGCTCGCAGTGGGACTGCTCGTGACCGCGGCTGCTGCGCTCAGTCCGAGTTACTGGTTCTTTGTCGCGTGTTTCGCGCTCGCGCGACCGCTGCTCGCCGCCGCGTCAACGTTGGTCCAGGTGGTCACCGTCGAGATCACGAGCACGGCGCGACGAGTGCATCGACTCGCGGTGATGGTGGCGGGGGGAGGGATTGGCGCGGGACTCTCGGCCGTTCTGCACGGCGCCATTCGGGGACCTAACTCATTTCGTTGGCTCTTCGCCGTCGCGGTGCTGCCAGCGTTGCTTGTACCCGGGTTGCTGCGCGCGGTGCCCGAACCCGGTCGCCACGTCGGGGACTCACCGGCGGTTCGGCTCGGTTCCATCCCCGCCCACCTGCGCGGTCGTTTGGCTGTCGTGGCCGTCGTAGGCTTTACCGTCGGCATGATCACCGGTCCCGCCAACGGCTTCACCTTCGTCTACGGCGAAGGCGTGCTGCGTCTGAGTCCGTCGGTCGTCGCCGGCGTCGTGACCGCGAGCGCGGTATCGGGTCTGGCGGGGCTCATCCTCGGACGGCGGCTCGCCCACACCATCGGTCGTCGGGGCACCGTCGGGATCGGCGTGTTGGCGCTCGCCATCACCTCCGCGTTCGCCTACAGCGGTGGACGGCTCAGCTTCGAGGTGGGATACTTCCTCGGCGTCGGTGCGGCAGGACTACTGGCGCCCGCGGCGAGTGCGCTGAGTACCGAAATCTTTCCCCACGCACATCGCGCGACCGCGGCGGGATGGGCCGGCGTGGCGGGGGTCCTTGGTGCGACCGCGGGGCTCGCACTCTTCGGATGGATCGGTGATGCGGTCGGCGGTGTCACGTCGTCGTCGCTGCGCATACCCGCCCTGGTTACCTTCCTTCCCTTGTTGCCGTCGCTGTTACTGCTCACAAGACTCCCTGAAAGTCGAGGGGTCGAGCTGGTGTAGTGGTTCTACAGACTCGCGCGAGGTGCAACGAAGAGGACGCGGGTGGGTCGGCAAGTGGTCCATCCGGAAATTGACGAAGAACAATTGCGTTCAACCCCGACCGACCTCCGCGATGATCGCTTCGGTGGGCTTCTGCCAGATGATGGGTTTCGGATCCTCGTTCCGGTCCTCGGCCCAGATGCCGATCTCGTCTTCGAGGTGCGACTGAGTTGAATGCGCCCTTCGTCAGTCATCGATTCGTGAGTTGGGCGAACCAGCTCTCGACGGGGTCGAGCCACGAGGAACTCGTGGGCGTGCAATGCAAGTACCAGCGCGGTCGCTTGAGTACGCAAGCCATTTCGCAACCGGTTCGGACGTGGTGCCCTCGGGCAACGAGGGCTTGCGACCACTTCCCGGGGCGACCTTGCCCTCCAAGACCTTCTTCAATGACGTGCTGGCGTCACATCCGCACTGAGTTGGGATTGACACCGACTCGCTGAGCGATCTCGTTGTTGGCCACGTCGTCACTAGCGAGCCCCAAAACGCGAACGTGCAGCACCGTGCGGTGTGCCACGGCTCGCGACTCCGCGAACTTCACGAGTTGCGCTCGTTCGTGCTCGGTCAGTGGCAGGCGCGGTGCAGCAAGGGTGTGGACGTGAGCCCATTCCAGTCCCCTTGGCTATTTGCCTGACGAGCAATGAGGTCATTGAACCGACTGGCGTCTTTTCGACCGTCAGCGACAAATAGTGTGAAGAGCGTCACTCGGGTTGGGACATGAGGCGATGGGACCTCACCCTCGGAGTGGATCAGAGCGGAGAATCCTCCGGTCTCTTGGTGTTCTCCAACGTGACCACATCCTCCGTTCGGCCTATCCACATAACTCCCCAGTTTTAACCGCACGATATCGGAAGAAACCTGAATTCCCGTCTGTGTACGTTCGTCACTATGCGCAAAGTCATAGCCCCCAAGATCTTGTATCTTGGAACACCCGTTGTCTTGATCAGCACCATGAATGAAGATAGGACGGTGAATGTTGCCCCAATGTCCTCGGCCTGGTGGTTAGACCAGACTGGCGTTCTGGGACTCGGTACTCGGGGTCATACCTTCGCCAATTTGCAGCGAGAGGCCGAGTGCGTCCTCAACCTCCCCTCCGTTGACCAAGTAGCGGCGGTCGATCGCCTAGCGCTGACGACGGGTTCGGACCCCGTTCCGGACTACAAATTGGCGATGGGTTTTCGCCCCGTGAGAGACAAATTCGAAGAGGCGGGACTGACTGCCGTCGCCTCAGACCTGGTCAAACCACCGCGTGTGTTGGAATGTCCCATTCAGTTGGAGGCGGAGGTCAATTCAATCTATTCAATAGGTGCGCCTGAGGACTACTCGGCTTGCGTTGAAGTAGAGATCGTCCGAGTACACGTGGAGGAACAGTTACTCGACCCGGAATTTCGACACCACATCGCTCCCGATCGCTGGCGACCGCTGATCATGAGCTTTCTGAACTTTTACGGGCTCGGTGATCGGGTCCGCGGTTCACGTCTCGCCGAGGTATTTTGATGACTTCGCGAACTCCGATGTCGTCTGACGCCGACGACGAGCGTTGGCTCGCCGTATTAAAACGATCTCGGGGCCACGACGCACTCTTCGTCTACGCGGTCCGTACCACAAGGATCTATTGTCGACCGTCATGTCCATCTCGACGGCCGCTTCGTAACAACGTTGAATTCTTTAGCGACCCACTACAAGCTCGCGGGGCCGGATATCGAGCTTGTCAGCGGTGTGCGCCCGACTCGAGAGACGGTGGCTCACCGCCATGGGTTTTGACCCTGTGTCGACGATTGGAACAACCGGGAAGTGTCCCGCCTCTGAGCGAGTTGGCCCAACTCGTTGGGCTCAGTCCGTCTCACGTGCAACGAATATTTACCAGAGAAGTGGGAGTGAGTCCTCGACAGTACGGCAAGGCCCGGCGTTTGGAAAACCTTCGCGCTGAGTTGCGAAGCGGACCCGACGTCACGTCGGCGGTCTATGACGCCGGGTTCAATTCGAACAGCGTGGCGTACGCCCAAGCGAAGCCGGGACTGGGCATGACGCCGCGTCGTTGGCGAAATGGCGGGCGCGGTGAAGAAATCGTGTACACGATACTTGCGTCGGATCTCGGAAGTATTCTCATCGCCGCAACCAAGGTTGGTCTCGTCGCGGTGCGTTTCGGCGATGAGGTGAAAGTGATTGACGAAGTGCGCAATGAGTTCCCGTTGGCCGATTTTCGACGCGACGACGAATTACTTGCTCCGCAGTCGCGCATCTTGTTGGCCGGCACACTGGGCGTCGCGAACCTGCCGCAGCTTCCGCTAGATATCGCGGCGACTGCTTTTCAGGCGCGTGTGTGGAACGCCCTGCAAGTCATTCCCCTTGGAGAGACACGGTCCTACGCTGACGTGGCAAAAATGATCGGAGAACCGACCGCAATTCGTTCCGTGGCGAGAGCGTGCGCCAGCAATCCGGTGGCGCTGGTTATTCCGTGTCATCGAGTCGTGCGATCCGATGGCTCGTTGGCGGGATACCGATGGGGGCTAGAGACGAAGAAGGCGCTCCTCGAAGTGGAAGGCGCCCGACCACACCAGCGTGCGAACCAGTGATAACGCTGAGGACCGGTCGCCGCGTCGTCGCGTGGCGGGTGTCTTTCATTGTGCTCGGTGCCATCTGGGGATGTTCGTTCTGGTGGATCAAGCTCGGATTGCGCGCAATGTCGCCAGTGAATGTTGCCTTTGCGCGGCTCGTCCTCGGCGCGACAACGCTTCTCGTGATCGCCGCCATCACTCGCACACCGTTGCCGCGCAGGTGGGAATCGTGGAGGCACCTGTTCATGCTCGGGGCGTTGTTGAACAGTGCTCGCTTCATTCTCTTCTCCTAGGGCGAGACGCATATTTCTGCGGTACTGGCGCGTCTGATCAACGCGTGCACCCCACTGACCACCATGATCGTCGCACTCTTCGTCTTGCGACAAGGGTCATTTCGCCCCTTGATCATCGCAGGACTCGGCATCGGACTTGTCGGCGTAGCCCATTGTTGCGTAGAAATGACAGTCGGGAACGTTGACATTTTGTGTGTCGATACGTATCTGAGTGCACCCTCGTACGCGTGCCCACAGTGGACGGCGCGAAAGAGGTGGGAGCCAATGCCTGACTGACGTAGATCCGGTCGAATGCGAATGTCCCAGAGCGCCGCACTGTCACTTTCCTCGTCCAACATCGCAAGGGGCGGGGTCTTGAAAGCGACCACCGCGCCACCGACGCGTACACCGTATTGGTAGGCCGCGATGAGCCCCCAGTTGGTGACGTCGAATCGCTTGGGCCACCGCGTCGGGCCTTCTCCTTTGATGGCGTCGTAGTCCTTGGGCCATGGGGTGTCGACGGCGCTTTCGTGTAGGACGATCCCGCCCAGGCCTTCAGTTAACACGGACCGGACCAGGATCTTGTCGACGAGGTACGCGATGGATATCGTGGCGTGTTCCCCGAGCGATCCAATTGGCCCTTCGCGGATCTCCAGATTCATGACGTGCACCCCGCAGACTTGTGCCTGTCGAAACTCATTTCACCACGTCTCGGGCCCTTCCGTTCAAAAGTTGGAAAGTATTAGGTCGGCGCTGAGGGCGAGGTGATCGCTGCCGCCGTCACTGGCACAACTGGCCAACGTCCGCCACGGTCCGCGCCCGAGGATGTGATCGATCTGAGAGTGTGGACGGTGGGCCGGCCAGGTCCGGGCGCGCGCCAACGTTCGCCAACCAGGCAAGAAGAGACGGAGCGGCGGGCGCCACGAGTTGAAGTCACCGACGAGTAGGAGCGGGCGCGACGGATCGATGGCGTCGGCGATCTTCCGTACAAGTCGGTACTGGCGAAATGACCCGTGGCTCAGGTGTGCGCCGTGGATGGCGAGAACCGTGATCGTCCGACCGTCGACATCCAGGTCGGCGACGATGAGCGTACGCCGCACGCGCTCACGGGGTAGTCGGCCGAGGGCGTGCGCGCGGATGGTGATGATCGGGTAACGGGTGAGAAGGCTGAGACCCCAGTCGCCCTGCTCGACGGATCGAGACTGCGCACGCCGAACCAACTGGGCGGGGCTCAGGGAGCGATGTTCGGTGAAGTAGAGGCCGTGCTCGCCCGTGAAGTGGGCGAGCCGCGGCTGCCAGGTGGTACCAGCGCGGCCAGTGGTGACGCGCTCGGCGCGCGCGAGGGGTACGAAGATCCCCGTCATGGTGAGTCGCGATTGCAAGTCGGCGAAGAAGTCCACACCGTCGTCGCCCCGCCACGTCTCGGGACAGACCAGGATGTCGGCGTTTAATGACGCGGCGTGCTCGAGGGCGCCGGTCCGGCGCCCCCAGCCGTCCACCCCGGCGTGCAGGTTGAACGTCGCGACGCGCACCGCACAAGTTTACGCCCGCGTCGGTGGTGTGGCAGGCTCTATGTCCGTGGACTCCGTGAACGTCACCTTCGGCCACCGCCTCTGGTGGGTCGACGCCTTCATTGGCGAGGGCGCGCGGGGGAACCCGGCAGTGGTGGTCTTGCTGGAACGGTCGGTCTCCGACGAAGACCTGCAACAGATCGCTTTCGAACTCGGCGTCTCGGAAACCGCATTCATTCGACGAGTAGGCGACGGTTGGTCGCTGCGGTGGTTCACTCCCACCGTCGAGGTCGACCTGTGCGGGCACGCCACGCTCGCCACACTCCACGTGCTCTTGAGTGAACTCGGTGTCCCCGCGGGTGAACTCTACTTCCAGACCCGCGCCGGCGTGCTCTCCGGGCGTCGCTTGCGCGATGGCATGCTCGGCATCGACCTGCCACGGGCCTACCTGGAGCCGCTCGACGCCTCGGTGCTCAACGGCACCCTCGGGGCGGTTCGTGAGGTCTACCAGGCGGGACCACAAAGCGTGCTCGCCGTCGTGGAGAACTATGACGCACTGTGCGGACTGGCGATCGATCCCATGAGTCTCTTCCTCGTTCCTGGCGCGCTCGTGATCGCGGCCTGTGTCGGGGGACCGGACGCTGACGTCTCGATTCGCGTCTTCGCGCCGCGGCTCGGACTGGCCGAGGACCCGGTCACCGGCAGCGCGCTCTGCGCCGTCGCGCCGTGGTGGGTCGCCCAGACCGGCTCGCCCACCGTGGTCGTGCGTCAGGCGTCGACACGCGGCGGGGTGATGTACGCACGACTCTTCGAAAAGAACGTCGAGGTGGCGGGTTACGCTCGGACGTTCTTCGGCGGTGATCTGCGAGCATGAACG
>JAJYPU010000077.1 GCA_021795095.1 Actinomycetes bacterium
TGCCAAAATCACGACATGAACCCGCGCGGAACTCGAACAATGGCTCTATCGACGGCGACCTCGATAAAGAGTTCGCGAAAATGCGCATCGACCGCTCAACAGAATTCTCGTGAACGATCGGGGCTAGTTGATGCCGACGGGTAGCACTGACCTTTCGGCCTCGGCTCTTCCACCGTGTCCCGTCATGGCGAAGATGCC
Organism: Actinomycetes bacterium; assembly: GCA_021795095.1. The sequence continues at coordinate 199 of JAJYPU010000077.1, forward strand.
AGTCCGCCCGGTGGAGCCTGCGGTCGTACGCGTGGTGCAGCGGTACTACGCGCAAAAGCACCTCACGCCCATCGCGATTATCAAACGCCAAGAGACGATCCTCAATGTCGTCACCCAGCGCGTCGGCGTCCACTACTGCACGAATACCGGTGGTGGCAAGAGCGGCTACGTCGGCGCGGTTCCGACGAACGCCGTGGCCGCGGTCATGGTCTACGTCCGCCATAAGCCCTACTCGATCACCCAGTCGCTCGCCAACTTCGTGACGCTCGCCCGTCTTCCGCGAACCGGATGGAAGATCGTCTCGGAGGGTACCGGTCCGTAATCTCCCGACTCGCCCGGGACCCGCTGCGCGCTCGGCGGACTCGCGGTCGAAGTTGTAGGCCATATCGATCGTCGTTCATCGACCTGGGCCAGCGCCAATCGCGGGGTTCGTCGTCACCTACGTCCTGACACCCATCATCGGGGTCGAGGCGATCCGAATCGGCACACCGTCGAGACCTCTGCGTGTCCAACCGCGTGACCCTCGAAGAGGACGAAAGGTCAGCGGCTCCAACTGCCACGTTGTATCGAACCGCTCAGCGTCTCCTCGTTCGTCGTGACTGGTTCCGTCCAGCGCCGTGGGTCTCGATTCGCGTCGTGCTGCGATAATCACTGCGGGACTTTGCCGAAGCTGTGCGAGGCGGTATCCACGCGTCACCAGGTCGTGCGTACGAGCGGCGAAGCGTGGCTACGTCGCCGGTCCCGTGATTGGCAAAGGGGGTGATTGAGCGCTCGGCGCTCGCCATAGAGTGGCGCTACTTGTAATAAGGACGTCATGCTTGTGAGCATCACTACCGGCCCTCCACCGGTTCAAACTGGGGGCTTCGCCGGTGCATTGACCCGGGCAGTCGCAGAGCGCCTTGATGCAGCCACGTTACGTGCCGCGCATCGTCGATTGCACGTAAAGGCCTTGATCATCGGAACGTGGTACGTGGCGAGCTTCGTCGCCGTCATCCTCGCCTCGGGTTGGCTCGAGGGCATCCTCGCCGCACTCTCGCTGTCCCTCGCGTTCGCTGCAGTGGGTTTCAATATCCAACACGACGCGAACCACAACGCGTTCTTCGCTGCCTCGACGAAGCGTCTTACGAAGGCCAATCGCATCGTCGGCTGGAGCATGTTCGTCGTCGGTGCCGACGCGAACCGATGGCTCTATCGCCACAACACGCTCCACCATGGATCGCCCAACGTGGTCGGTGTGGACTCGGACATCAACCTGGGCCCGCTGGCCCGTCTCGCCCCCTTCCAGCGACGGTACTTCTGGCATCGATACCAACACATTTACCTTTGGCCGCTCTACTGCTTCACCGTCCTCGAGATCATGTTCAACGACGTGGCGACCCTGGTCGGTGCCTCACGACACGTTCGTAACTCCAAGTCGCGGCTTAGCGAAGCCACCGTCGCGGTATTGACCAAGCTCGGCTTCCTCGCGCTCATGATCGGTCTGCCCAGCCTGACCCACCCGTTGTGGGTCGTGGTGGTGGGCGGGCTGGCGGTGATGTTCGCCGTCGGATTCCTGCTCGGGGTCGTCTTCCAGTCGGCACACATCGTCGAAGGCGCCGAATTCGCCCAAGCTGATGCGCGTCCGCCCTACCAGTGGCACGAGTGGCAAGTGCGCTCCAGTTTCGATTTCTCGCACGGATCCGGCCCGCTCAGCCGACTCTTCCGCTGGTACACGGGCGGTCTCGACCACCAGACCGAACACCATCTCTTCCCGCGACTACCCCACACCGCGTATCCGCTCATCGCACCGATCGTGACCACGGTCTGCGCCGACTTCAGCATCCCACGGCACGTGCAACCATCGTTCCACGCGGCCGTCGCCTCACACTTCCGTCACCTCCGCTCCATGGGACGACCAACGACGCCGAGTCGTTCGACCTCGTCCTAGGCGGTGACACCCCGCGAGGCCGACAGACAGTTCGGTACGCGAGGAGAGCATTGATCGTACGCATCCGCCGTTCGGCAAACAATGAAGATGTTGGGTGGCGTGTCAATGACGTAACGTCATTGACTATGAGCCATCGCAACAGGAGCGCTGGTCGAGACGCCACTATCGTCCGGGTCGCGCGTCTGATCGTGCTGGCACTCGCCGCGAGCGTCAGCTTTTCGACGCTGGCCGTCATCTCGGCAGCTGCGGCCGATGGCGCGGCGACGCCCACGTGTCGTTCCACTCAGTTGTCGGTCACGGTGCGCGCCTGGGTCTACAACCCGAGCACGCTGGGCACGGTGTTCGAAGTTCTTCCCATCACGATCACCAACAACGGTGCCAGGTGTGTGCTCTCTGGTAGACCGAAGATCGCACCCGTCGGCGTGCGGATGCGCCACGCGATCAATGGTGCCGAGACGTCGATCATCGTTGTCGGCGCAGCGGTCTCCCCTTCCCCGCCGCGACCGCTGCTCCTCGCCCACGGCCACGCGGCCCACACGTACCTCGACCTCGTCTATCCGATTGGTGACACCGCAACCGCCAGGCGGTGGAACCGGACCTGTGAACCCTCCACGGCGACCGGCATCGTGCTCTTCGTTGTTCCCGGTCACAGTATTTGGAATCGCCACGTCGCCGTCACGGTTCCCAATGTGTGCACCACTGGGCGAGCTAACGATCTGCGCTCGGGACCGCTCTCGGGCTCGCCACCAACCTGATGGCGTATCGCGAGGTTCTCGCAGTGCAAACCACCCTTGATCAGCCACGTTTGGCCGGCCTAGGTCAGTTATGAGCGAGGTAACGCGCCGGTCATCGCAAACCATGTGGGTTCTTGTCTGCGGGCTGATTTGCACGGTCTCCGACTGGAGACTGAAGTTGAGTCCGAGCGAGTGGTGTACGAGCCAGTGAACTGAATCAGGGTCCACCAAAAACGACGTTCATCGCGTCAATCTCAAGATGCAGTTCTGACACAACAACTTGAGGAGAAACACGATGAACGTCCCAACCGCTATCGACGCTGCCCTGGCTTAGCAAGTACCTGGAGGGTGCCCACGGCGACACCGACCTGGTGCTCCATGCTGCTTTGAGCCGAGTTCGCTACAGACTCGCCCCGGCTCATCACGACCGCCCAAAGCCATTCATGAGGCAGTGAGTGAGCATCTGGTTGGCTCGGCCGTGAAGAACGCTTCCGAGCTTCACCGCGCGGCGCAGAAGTTCGCGTGAGCGGAGTCACAACGAAGCGGACATTGCGTAGAGTGGAGGGAGCGACAGGCCCAGACCTTGCTCATGCCGTAGCCGATCATCCGGTCGGCGATCAGCAGGGAGCGGGATGATGGTTTGGTCCGAACGAGTACATGGAACCGTTGTGAAATCCGATGGTGTGGTTGTTTCTCTTCACACCGCGCCACGATCGACCAACGAACTAGTGAAACCAACTGGCATTGATTGCCTATCGCAAAGTGACGTGACGTCATGATTATCATCGGTCTGTTGTTGCTTCTCATCGGCTACTTGGCGGGGGCTCAGCTGATCTGGGCGATCGGTGTCATTGCACTCGTCGTCGGTCTGGCCTTGTGGATTCTCGGTTCGTTAGGTCACGCAGTCGGTGGACGACGCCATTACTTCTAATGGCTCCAACACCGCTGCCGAGCGCTCGCCCGGTGAGTGCAACGAACGAGGGAGGACGCCACGGCTCTACCGTGAACGTCCTCCCTGATCTAAAGCCTTCGTCGCAGATCGATACGAACGAAGACCTTTGTTGCATCTAGTGCAACGGTTGAGGGTTTTACGAGCATCCGCTCGTCGCACCGCAACTCGAGCACACGAAGCACGATCCGGCCTGCTGCATCACGTTGCCGCACTGGTAGCACATCGGCGCGTCGCGATTCTCGGAGCGGCGGTAGGGGGTCGGCTCGCGCACGACCGCGGGCGCCGCCGATGCGACCTCGTCGATCAGCACGGGCTGGACGCTCACGCCCAGGGTCGGTGTCGCTTGTTCGGCGACCTCCGGCAGAGTGGGCTGGAGCCGCTCGCTCGTCGACAACACGCCCAGTTCCTCGCGCTCGGTGGGGTCTAGGTAGTCGAGTGCAAGGCGTCGGAAGATGTAGTCGACCAGCGACGTCGCGATGCGCAGGTCCGCGTCGTCGGTCATGCCCGACGGCTCGAACTTCATGTTGACGTACTTGCGCACGTAGGTCGACAGTGGCACACCGTGCTGGAGGCCGAGGCTGATCGAGATCGAGAACGCGTCCATGATCCCCGCGAGGGTCGACCCCTGCTTGGAGACCTTGATGAAGACCTCACCGGGTCGCCCATCCTCGTACTCACCGACCGTGACGTAGCCCTCGCAGTCCGCGACGCGGAACGCGAACGTGGTCGACACGCGACGACGCGGCAAGCGCTCGCGCACCGCGCCGACGACGACGTGGGACGTGTCGTTCTTCGCCGCCTCAAGGGCCGCCTCCAGCTTGGTGATGCGGGCATAGAGGTCGGCCGTCGCCGCGTCCTGCGCGACGGTCTCTGGGCTCAAGTCCGCGTCCTTCTTCGCCATGGAGAGGGGCTGACCCACCTTGCAGTTGTCACGGTAGATGGCGACGGCCTTCACGCCGAGCCGCCAAGCGTCCATGTGCAGGGCCTCGATGTCCTCCACCGTTGCGTCCTCAGGCATGTTGACCGTCTTGGAGATCGCCCCCGAGATGAACGGCTGGACCGCTCCCATCATCTTGACGTGGCCCAGGTAGTGGATCGAGTTGTCACCCATCGAGCACGCAAAGACCGACAGGTGCTCGGGCTTGAGGGCCGGTGCGCCGACGATCGTCTTGTGCTCGTCGATGTAGGCGACAATCGCTGCTGCGGCGTCCTCGTCGTAGCCGAGGACCGAGAGCGCGCGGGGAACGGTCTGGTTGACGATGGACATGTTGCCGCCACCGACCAACTTCTTGAACTTCACGAGCCCGAGATCCGGTTCGATGCCCGTGGTGTCACAGTCCATCAACAGGCCGATAGTTCCGGTCGGCGCGAGCACCGAGGCCTGCGCATTGCGTACGCCGTAGTGCTCACCGAGCTCGACCGCGTCGTCCCATGACTGCTGTGCCGCCCGCAAGAGGTCGTAGGGCGCCAGCGTGGCGTCGACCTGGTGGGACGCGTCGCGGTGCATCCGCAGGACGTTGATCATCGGCTCGGCGTTCTCGGCGTAGCCCTCGTGGGGTCCGAGGCGACCGGCGATGCGCGCGCTCGTCGCGTAGGCGTGGCCCGTCATCAGCGCGGAGATTGACGCCGCCCAGGCGCGACCTGCGTCCGAGTCATACGCAAGGCCCGACGCCATCAGCAGCGCGCCCAGGTTGGCGTAGCCGATGCCGAGCTGACGGAACTTGCGGGAGTTCTCGCCAATCTTTTCGGTCGGGTAGTCCGCAGCGCCCACGATGATCTCCTGAGCGGTGAACAGGACCTCGATAGAGGCCTTGAACGCGTCGACGTCGAAACGGCCGTCGTCACCCAGGTACTTCATGAGGTTGAGGCTCGCCAGGTTGCAGGCGGAGTTGTCGATGTGCATGTACTCCGAGCACGGGTTCGATCCGTTGATTCGGGCCGTGTTCGGTGACGTGTGCCACTTGTTGATCGTGGTGTCGAACTGCAGACCCGGGTCGGCGCACTCCCACGCGGCCTGGGCGATCTCGCGCCAGATCTTTCGCGCCTTCACGGTCGAGATCACCGAACCATCGCCGCGAGCGGTGAGGTGCCAGTCGGCGTCGTCGAGGACGGCTTGCATGAAGTCGTCCGAGATGCGAACCGAGTTGTTCGCGTTCTGATACTGGATCGACGTGATGTCCTTACCGTCAAGGTCCATGTCAAACCCGGCGTCGCGCAGGACGCGGGCCTTCTTCTCCTCTTGGGCCTTGCACCAGATGAACTCTTCGACGTCGGGGTGGTCGACGTCAAGAATCACCATCTTCGCCGCGCGGCGGGTCTTACCACCGGACTTGATGGTGCCCGCCGAGGCGTCAGCGCCACGCATGAACGAAACCGGGCCGCTCGCGGTACCGCCGCCTTCGAGCAGTTCGGCGCTGGAGCGGATCTTGGAGAGGTTCACACCCGCGCCCGAACCACCCTTGAAGATGATCCCCTCCTCGGTGTACCAGTTGAGGATCGAGCGCATGGAGTCCTCGACGGCGAGGATGAAGCACGCGCTGCCCTGCTGGGGCACACCCTTGACGCCGATGTTGAACCACACCGGCGAGTTGAACGCGGCGCGCTGGGTGATGAGCAAGAACTTCAGTTCGGCGCGGAAGGCCTCAGCCTCCTCCTCGTCGACGAAGTACTCACCATCCACGCCCCACGTGGTGATCGTGTCGACGATCCGGTCGACCACCTGCTTGAGGCTGGTCTCACGCTCCGGGGTCCCGAGGGTTCCCCGGAAGTACTTCTGGGCGAGGATATTCGTCGCATTGAACGACCACGTCGAAGGGACTTCGACGCCGAGTTGCTCGAAGGCGACCGACCCGTCACGGAAGTTCGAGATGCGCGCGTCGCGACGATCCCACACCACCTGGTCGTAGGGATGACGGTCATCGGTCGTGAAGAACCGTCGAAGTCCAATTCCGAGCCGCTGCGGAGCGATAGCCATGTCTCTTACTCTTTTCCTGTACGTTTCCGACACCACGCACCTCGACGCCGCTGGGAGTGGGACAACCCGAAGATTCTCCCTAAACCACAATATGTTGTGGTTGCTACACCGTTCGACGCAAGATGCTGTGTTATTACAGCACTGTAATTACATCGCGTCAACTCCATTTTTCACTATTCTCCAATGGCCTTGCGATTACTGAGGTTTCGCCGTAGACCACCCCGGTGACCTCGACCAGTCTGGCTAGCCTGACCGTGATGGACCTCGTTCTCGCCCTGGACGCCGGCACGACCAGCGTGCGCGCGGTGGCTTTCTCCCCCGCCACTGACGTCATCGCCACGGCCTACCGAGAGCTCACCCAGTACTTCCCCGAACCAGGTGAAATCGAGCACGACGCCGCCGAGATCGCCGCACTCTCGGTGCAGACTTTGGCCGAGGTCGCCCGCGAGGTCCACGCGCGCGGTGACCACGTCGTCGCCGTCGGTATCGCCAATCAACGAGAAACGACGGTTGCCTTTGACCGCGAACGCGGCACACCACTGCACCGTGCGCTCGTCTGGCAGGACCGTCGCACCGCGCCACAGTGCGACACACTGCGCCTCGCGGGCCACGAGGCGCGCGTGCGCGCCACGACGGGTCTTGTCATCGACCCGTACTTCTCGGCCACCAAGATGGCGTGGCTGCTCGAACGAGACGTCCTCGACGAGGCTCTCGCGCCGACCTTGGCAACAATCGACACGTGGCTCCTCTGGTGGCTGAGCGGCAACGTCGAAGGGGGCACGCTTGCCACCGAGCCCTCGAACGCCGCCCGCACGCTCCTGATGGACCTGAATACCCTCGACTGGTCTGTCGCCATGGCGACGACCTTCGGCGTCCCGCTCGGCCTCCTGGCTCCGATACGACCGTCGGCGTCGAACTTTGGGTTCATAGATCGTGCCGTACTGCCCGAGCTGGCCGGCGTCCCGGTCACCGCCATGCTCGGTGACCAGCAGGCGGCCCTGTTCGGCCAGGCGGGTTTCTCCACCGGTGTCGTGAAGGCAACCTACGGGACTGGTGCCTTCGTCATGGCCAACGCAGGGACGAGCATCCCTGACGTCGTCGAAGGCCTGCTCACGACCGTCGCGTGGGACCTCGGTGCCTTCGGACCCGCGACGTACGCCCTCGAGGGTTCAGCCTTCGTCGCCGGGGCGGCCATCCAATGGCTCCGTGACGAGCTGCACGTCATCGCCGCCTCCTCGGAACTTGAGGCGCTCGCCCGACGGGTCGAGGACTCGGCGGGCGTCCAGGTTGTGCCCGCCTTCACGGGTCTCGGCTCCCCGTTCTGGCGATCCGACGCGCGAGGCAGCATCGTCGGGCTCAGTCAGGCCGCCGGACGGGCACACATCGCGCGTGCCCTCGTCGAAGCCCTCGCGCACCAGGTGCGCGCAATGATCGACGCTTTCGCGTCCTCGGGCCTCGTCTTACGAGAACTGCGCGCCGACGGTGGCGCCGCGAGCATGGACCTGCTGCTCGAACTTCAAGCGACCGGCTGTCGCCTGCCTGTCGTGCGCAGCGCGTCACTCGAGGCGACCGCCCGAGGCGCCGGCACGCTCGCCGGCTTGAGTG
>JAJYPU010000078.1 GCA_021795095.1 Actinomycetes bacterium
TGGCGCAGGTAGTTGAGGGTGAGACCCGAGTCCACGACGTCCTCGATGATGAGCACGTCGCGTCCCGCGATGTCGACGTCGAGGTCCTTCACGATGCGCACCACGCCGCTCGTCTTGGTCGCGGCCCCGTAGCTCGACACGGCCATGAACTCGACCTCGACGGGCAACTCGATGGTGCGCATCAGGTCGGACATGAAGTTGATCGCGCCCTTCAACACGCAGACGAGCAGCGGCGGATGGCCGTCGTAGTCCCGCGAGATCTCTTCGCCGAGCTCGGCAATCCGCTCACGCAGGTCGGCCGCGGAGACGACGACCTCCCCGAGGTCGTGCGCCGCCCAGTAGGCGGTAAATGCCGTTTCGTCGTGCGGGCCCATGCATGGCCAGCGTAGTTGACTACCCGAGACGTAGGAACTGGTGTCGTCGGCTCAGACGGCGACCGCCGGTCAGCTCGGCCGCGGTGGCGTCACCCTCGACGACGCGGATGGCCCGCTCGACCTCGGCCGCGCTGGGCGGGTGGGCCTCGTCACCGTCGCGCAGTCGTTCGCGAAGCCACCGCCGCAGTTGCGCGCGGGGCCAGGCGCGCAGTTCGCGACAGTCGACCTCGCCGAGTGGGCGCTCGTCGAGCGCCGCGAGCTCGTCGAGCCACCGGCGCTCGTCGTGGACGAGTACCGCCTGGCGCGCGATGATCGGCACGACGTCGCGCGCGGCGATGTCGTCGGCGAGCGGCACCAACTCGTGGCGCACCCGGTTGCGCCAGAACGCCGGGCTGTCGTTGGTCTCATCGTGTCGAGCGGCGATCCCGCGCGCAGCGACCAGGGCGTGCAGGTCGTGTCGTCGGACCGCGAGCAGCGGCTTGGTCGGGTCCCCCACCATCGGCGAGAGCCCGTCCACGCCCGCGCCGCGCAGCAAGTTGAGCAGCACCGTCTCGGCCAGGTCGTCCATGGTGTGCCCGGTCATGGCCCCCGGCGGCAGGGCGCCTCGCCGGTGCGCGCGGGCCCTCGCCTCGAGGTTCGGTCCCGGCGCCACCTCGACGTCGTGGACCACGACCGCGACGCCGAGGGTCTCGCCGAGGTCCTCGACGAACCGGGCGTCTAGGCCGCTCGTCGCACGCAGGTGGTGGTCGACGTGGTGCGCCGTCACCGCGAGGCCCGCGTCGAGAGCGAGCAAGAGCAGTCCCACCGAGTCGGGACCGCCCGACACGGCGAGGTCAACCGCGGTGCCGGAGGGCGGGAAGTGGCAGACAGCGAGCAGCGCAACCGCGTCGGACGTCACGCCCCGAGACTAGGCACTCACCGCGAGCGCGGCGTGCGCGCGCCACCCGGCGCCCAGTCGGGCGACGAGATACGACGAGGAGGCGAGAGCCGTGATCCAAAAGCTCACCGGACCGCCGATCCACACACCGAGGAATAACCCGACCCACGCGCTCGCCAGCGCCAGCGCGGTCGAGAGGACCAGGGCCCGCCAGGGCCGTCGCGTGACCACCTCCGCCGCCGCGGCCGGTGCGACTAGCAGTGAAAAGACGAGCAGGACCCCGACGATCTGGATCGCGACCACCGTCGTGAGCGCGAGCAGCGCCATGAACAGCAGCGAGAGCCCGCGCACCGACAGGCCGCGCGACTCTGCGGACTGGGCGTCGACCGAGACGAAGAGCATTGGTCGGTAGACGACCGAGACGACGATCACGACCGCGATCGACAGCGCGGCGACCAGCCACACGTCCCCGAGGGTCACCCCGAGGATCTGTCCGAAGAGGATCGAGTAGGTGGCGTTGGCGTAGCCGCTGTAGAGCGAGATGAAGAGCACGCCGAGGCCGAGCGCTGCGGTCAGGGTCACGCCCACGACTGCGTCGCGGTCGTCGAGCGACGCACCGCCGAGGCCGATCAGGAGGCCGGCGCCGAGACAGAACACGAGCAGTCCCGTCATGGGCGAGAGCCCGAGCAGCACCGCGCCGGCCGCGCCGGCGAAGCCGATGTGGCCGATTGCGTGTGCGGCGAAGGCCTGTCGACGAAGGACGACGAAGTACCCGACGAGCCCCGCAGCGAAGGCGACCGCCGTGACGGCGTAGAACGCGTTCTTCACGAACGGCGTCATCAGCAGCGACCACAGGCTCATCGGGTCACCTCGTCGTAGACCTCAGCGAAGTGCTCGTGGACGTCCTCGTGGCTGTGGTCGTGTCCGTGCGGGTGGGGGTGCGCAAACTCCTCCTCGAGACCGACGATCACCCGCCGGCCCCGCGGGGTCACGACGATCTCAATCGGGTGACCGTAGAGTTCGCTGAGCGTGCGTTCGTTCACGACGTCGCCGATGGCGCCGCTGCGGATCTGTCGCCGGGCGATCCAGAGCACCTGGTCGGTGATGGTGGCGAGCGGGTTGAGGTCGTGCGCGACGACGAGGATGGCCGCCCCGGTGTTCACCCGCACCAGGTTGATCAAGTCGACGATCTCGGCCTGGGCGGCGATGTCGAGCCCGGCGAGGGGCTCGTCGAGCAACAGCAGCCGCGGACGAAAGACCGTGGCGTGCGCGAGGGCGATCCGCTGGCGCTGGCCGCCCGAGAGCGTGCGCAGCGCCCGGTCAGCGAAGCTGAGCGTGCCCGTGAGCTCGAGGGCACGCTGGACGGTGGCGTGCTTGGCGCCATCGCGGCGCCAGCCGAAGCGCGGGCCGTCAAAGCCGAGGCCCACGTAGTCGCGCCCGGTCAGGGTCGAGAGCTGGTCCGCGGCCCGGGACTGGGCCATGTAGCCCACCTGGGCGTCGCCGCGACGCGGTGCGGCGCCGAGCACCTCGATCTCGCCCGCGGCGAGCGGGACGATGCCGAGGACCGCCTTCAGCAGCGTCGACTTGCCCGCGCCGTTCGGCCCGAGGATGACGTTGATCGACCCCGCCGCGACGTCGAACGTCGCACCCTGCCAGACGGGACGGCCCCCGAGCACGACCGACGCGTCACGAAGTGAGAGGACGTTCATCGCACACACCCTTCGCGCAGGAGTGCCGCGCGCATCTTGGACACGACGCCGGTGAGCCACCGCACGTAGTCCGTTCCGGTCATGGTCTCGGTCACGTTGATGACCGGCACGTGGGAGGACTTGGCCTGGGCGACCATCTCCTGGGTGAGCGGCGTCGCCGTCTGGGTGTTGTTCACGAGGAAGGCCGGGTGGTGGCGCAGCTGACTCAAGGCGAGCGCGAGGTCCTGGACTGAGGGGTCGACCGAGTTGCCGATCGCGAGGCGCAACGATTCGGGCGTCACCACGCGCAGACCCATGGACTTCAACAGGTACCCGGCGACGTCCTCGGTCGCGGCGACCTTCACCCCACTGCAGCCGCGATGGATCTGGGCCACCCGCGACGAGAGGCCGCCGAGGCGGGCGAGCGTCTGGGTGGCGCGGACCTGGGTGCCCGGGAAGTGCCCGAGGCGCTTCAGGTCCGCCGCGAGCGCGGCGACGAACCGCTTGGCCGCCGCGACGTCGTAGAAGACGTGGGGGTTCTGCCCCGCTCGCACGCCGAGCAACGAGGCGACGTTGATGACGACCGGGGGCTTGGACCGCGCCTCAACGAGCTTGTTCAGCCACGTGTCGTAGCCGGCCCCGTTCTCGATGACGATCGTCGCGCGCGACACGTTGATGGCGTCACCGGTGGTCGCCTCGTGGTTGTGGGGGTCGGCGTTGGGATCGGTCAACAACGACACGACGGTCGCGTCGGACCCGACGACCTGGCTCGCGAGCGCGCCCCACTGCGAGACGCCGGCCACGATCACCGGCTTACTCGCGGCGTTGGACGGCGCAGCGTGCGTGATGACCACGACGAGCGGCACGACCAGGGCCGCGACGACGAGGAGGGTACTGACCAGCGTGCGTCTTCTCAGAATCATTCCAGGTAGTATATCTGGAATGATTCTAGATTGCAACCTCACGTCGGGTAGACTCTGAGCGTGGCGTCAACCAGAAACACCGTGCAGCGCCGCGAGATCATCGAGACGCTCGAGGGCGTGCGGGGCTTCATCAGCGCCCAGGAGCTCCACGGGCTGATCGTTCGCCGAGGCGGGCGAATCGCGCTCGCCACGGTCTACGCCCAGCTGCGCAAGTTGGTCGACTCGGGCGAGATCGACGTCGTCATGACCGACCGGGGCGAGAGCCTCTTTCGACGCTGTGACGTCGACGTGCACCACCACCACCTGGCCTGTCGGCTCTGTGGGGCGACCGTCGACGTCGACACCCCCGAACTCGAGCGCTGGACCGCCCAGCTCGCGTCGCGCCACGGCTACAGCGAGCTGCGCCACGTCCTCGAACTCAACGGCCTGTGCCCCACGTGCCAGTCACGCTGAATCTCGAGCCCCGGCTCCGCGACGGACTGGTGGTCTACCCCCTCGACGAGGTCGCCCGCCTCGGCGTCGACGCGTTTGTCACCTCGCGCATCGGCGGCGTGAGCCGTGCGCCCTATGACACCCTGAACCTCGGCGACCACGTGGGCGACGACCCCGACGCGGTACGCGAGAACCGCCGTCGAGTCGCGCGCGCCGCCGGGGTCGACCTCGAGCACCTCGTCATCGTGAACCAGGTGCACGGCCGCGATGTGGTGCGCGTCACCGGGCCGGTCGCGGCGTGCAGCGCGGACGCGTTGGTAAGTGGGGCCGACGACGTGGCCCTCGCGATCCTGGTCGCCGACTGCGCGCCGGTGCTCGTGGTGGACGCGGCCTCGCCGCGCTTCGCGGTCGCCCACGCCGGCTGGCGCGGATTGGTCGCGGGCGTGCTCGGTGAGCTCATCACCCAGTTCGACGACGCGTCCACCCTGCGCGCGATCGTGGGACCGACCATCTCCCAGGTCGGCTACCAGGTGGGGTCCGAGGTCGCCGACCACTTCGCCGACGTCCCGGGCGTCCTCGCCGCCGACGACGAGGGCCGCTGGCGCCTCGACGTCGCGGGCGTCGTCGTGCACCAACTGCGTGCGGCGGGCCTCTTGGACGAGCACGTCGCGCGCGTCAACCAGACCACCGACGGCGGTCAGCCATTCTTTAGCGACCGCGCGGCGCGGCCCTGCGGGCGTAGCGCCCTCGTGGCGCGTCGTAGCATGAGAGCCGCCATGCCCGAGGGACTCCAGTGACGCCACGCCCCGGCACCTTCCGCTACGTCGGGCTCGACGTCGAACCGACGCGGCTGAGCGCGCACTACGACCTAGACGGGAGGGCCTTCACCGAGGTCGTCACCTTCGAGGGGACGGGCGACCTCACCGGCGAGTCGACCCGCGCGATCGCGACGCTGTGGTACCTCGTCGCCGGACTCTCCTACTACAAGACCGCGGCCCCGGGGCGCATCGACCTCGATGCGACCCCCGTCGGGCCGCGGGCCCTCGCCCTGTTGCGTGCCGCGATCATCGACGGACTCGGCGAATACGCCTATCGCAACGCGCTCGACCTCAGCGACGTCGACGTCGACGGTGCCACGACGGCCGCGGCCGCGCCGATCGATCTCGACCCCACGCGCGTGCTCACGCCCTTTGGCGGGGGCATCGACTCAATCGTCACGGTAGAGACCCTCGCCGACGACCTCGACCAGGCCCTCTTCGTCGTGAGTCCCGAGCGTGGCCGTTTCGACGCGCTCGAGGCGGCCGCGGCGGTCACGGGCCGTCCCGTCGTACGCGCGACGCGGTCACTGGACCCGTCGCTGCTCGCCGGCGACCCGTCGTTCCTGCGTGGCCACGTGCCAGTCACGGCGATGGTCACCCTGCTCGGCGCACTCGCCGCGGTGGCGAGTGGTCGCGGCGGGGTCGTGATGAGCAACGAACAGTCGGCGTCGGTCGCCAACCTCTCGTGGCACGGTCGCGACGTCAACCACCAGTGGAGCAAGTCCTGGGCGGCCGAGGTGCTCATCGGCGAGGCCGTCGCCGAGGCCGTCGGCCCGACGCTTTCCGTCGCGAGCTTCCTGCGCGATCGCAGCGAGCTGTGGGTCGCGCGACGCTTCAGCGAGCTCACCGCGTACCACCACGTCTTTCGCAGCTGCAACCGCGCCTTCACCCAGGACCCCGCCAAGCGCGCTAGCGCCTGGTGCGGCGAGTGTGACAAGTGCGTCTTCATCAACCTCGTGCTCGCCCCGTTCCTCGACCGCGCCGCGCTTCGCGCCATCTTCGCCGGCGAGCCGCTCGCCGACCCCGCACGCCAAGACCAGTTGCGAACGCTGGTCGGACTCGGCGCGGACCATAAGCCCTTCGAGTGCGTGGGCGACCCCGACGAGAGCGCCCAGGCGCTGCGTCTCGTCGGCGCGCGCGACGACTGGCGCGACGTGCGCGCTCTCACCGAGACGCTCGGCGCGCTCGGCGCGCTCGACGTCGCCACGGACCCCTTCGCCACGTCAGGACCGAGCCGTGTTCCGGCCCACTGGCTTCGCTGACCTCGCCGGCCGGCGCGTCGGCATCTTCGGCTACGGGATCGAGGGCCACGCGACCGAGTCGCGGCTGCACCTGATCGGCGTCGACTGCGTGCTCGTCGACGACGACCCCGACGCGGGCGTCCTCGTCACCGACCGCGGCGGCTTGGAGGCCCTCGCCGCCTGCGACGTCGTCATCAAGAGTCCGGGCATCGCACGGCGTCGACCCGACGTCCTCGCACTCGAGGCGAAGGTGCCAGTCACCTCCGCGTTAAACCTCTGGCTCCTCGACGCGGACCGCTCGCGCGTCATCGGTATCACCGGGACCAAGGGCAAGTCGACGACGACCGCCCTGGTCGACTTCTTCCTCGCCTGCCTCGACGAGCGCTCCCAGCGCCTCGGCAACATCGGACTACCCCCCTACGACCCGTCAGTCGACACGAGCCATGGCTGGTCGGTCGTCGAGATATCGAGCTATCAGTGCGTGGACGTCACGGTCGCCCCCGCCGTGATCGTGGTCACCTCACTCGGGGCGGACCACCTCGACTGGCACGGCGGCCTCGCCCAGTACCAGCGAGACAAGTTGTCACTTACCCACGCGACGGGCGAGCACGTCACGATCGTGCCCGACGTCGTCGAGCTGACCTCGCGGCTCGACGAGCTCGGCGGCGAGGTCGTCGTCGCCCCGACGGACACCTCGGGGCTCGCATCGCGTCTGCACCTCATCGGCGCGCACAACGAGCGGAACGTGGGGACCGCCGTTGCGTCGGTGATGGCCGCCACGGGTCGCGCGCGCACCGACGTGCTCGAGGCCGCCCATGCGCGCGCCGAAGCCTTCGAGCCCCTGGCGGGACGCCTGACGCTGATCGACACCGAACGAGACGGGGGGCGGATCTGGCGGTACGTCGACGACGGACTCGCCACCGCGCCCCTGCCCACCGTCGCCGCGCTCGAAGCCTTCGCCGACGATCCCGTCGCCTTGATCGCCGGCGGCTACGACCGGGGCGTGGACTACGCCCCCCTCGCCCGTGCGTTGCGCGATCGACGCCGTCCGACCACGCTCGTCACGACGGGCAACGTCGGTGCCCGGATTGGCACCGCCGTCACCGCGCTGGCACCCGACGTGCGCCAGTACCCGGCGCACGACCTCGACGACGCGATCGCGTACGCGCGCGAGTTCCTCGCCGACGGGGGGGTCGTCCTGCTCTCGCCGGCGGCCCCCAGCTTCGACCACTATCGAAACTGGGAGGCCCGATCGGCCGACTTCGCCCGCGCGGTGCGCGCGCGAACTGGGAGCCTGGGAAGGGATTCGAACCCTTGACCTGCGCATTACGAATGCGCTGCTCTACCGACTGAGCTACCCAGGCGTAAGAAGCCAGATTACCCGATGGCGTCGGGGCCGACCGACGTCAGATCGAACTGAGCGACAGCATCAGGTCGAACAACAGTAGGTTCTCGTCGAGCGACGTCGACAGGCGCCGGTTGGCCTCCCCCAGCACCTCGATCGCGTCGATGGCCGCGCGGACCCGGTCGGTGGAACGGGCGTCGACCTCGTCCTCGAGTGCGTCGGCCAGACGCCGACGGTAGACCTCAGTGAGGACTCGGACCCCGAATCGCAGCTCGTCGGTACGGAATCGTCGTTGCTCACGTTTGAAGGCGGCCTCGAGGTCGCGCCGGCTCCCCGTGCGCAGCCCGAGCTCGCGGGCCTCGTCCGCGCGGCGCGCCGACTCGTCCTGTTGCAGGGCGACGAGCGGTGCCACCGCGTCGTCGAGCGCGCGCACGATCTCCTCGACGATGCGCGTCGCGCCGGCCGGTGACCCGTCGAAGCGCTCGGGCACGGCTCGCCACTGCGCCGCCCGGTGCACCAGCGCCTCGTCGCGCGCGAGGATTCGGGCTCGACGCACGTCGCCGTTCGCCGCCGCCGCCGTGGTGCGCGCGAGGGACTCCTCGACGCCGTCGGCCAT
>JAJYPU010000079.1 GCA_021795095.1 Actinomycetes bacterium
ATTCCTCCTCGGGCGGGTGGTGTCGGAAGAAACCCCAGAACGTCAACGCGTTCGCCATCTGCAGTACCGCCGCTATCTCGAAGGGTATGAGCAGGTCGGCTTCGGCGAAGAGGTAGCCCGTGAGCAGCGGGCTGATGGACATCGCGACTTGGCTCGGCAGGTTGGACAGCGCGGTGACCGAGGCGCGCTCGTTCTCGTCGGCCAGCCCGACGACGTAGGACTGGCGCAGGGGTAGGCCGATCCGTTGGACCAGCATCCGTACGAGGAACCACGAGCCCGCCAGTGTGAAGTTCGGTGACAGGACCATCGGGATAATGAGCAGGGACTGGAGGACGCGTACGACGCTCACGGTACGAACCAGACCCCAGCGGCGTGCCCACGCGGCCGCCGAGAGGCTCGAGGCCATGGTGGCCACGTTGATGACGGCGAACAGGACACCGACCTCCGCCGGGCCGACGCCGAAGCGTCGGTAGAACCAGTAGGTGATGAACGGCCCGAACATCCCGATGGCGGCGCCGTTCAAGGTGTTCGTCACCCAGAGCCGATAGAGGAGCCACCGAGAACGCTGGGGGAACCGTGGCCGCAGATGGTGGCCGGCGAGTCGCGGCCGTCGCTCCTCGTGCAGGGCTAGGGCGATCAAGCCCGCAGCCACCGAGACGGCGGTGATCACGAGGAATGCCACACGAAAGACACCGATGGCAGCGCCCGCGTGAATGCGGCTCGTGGGTACGAGGAGGGCGAGCAGTCCGCCGATCGTTGCGCCGACCGAGGACGAGAAGGTCAGTCGACCGAAGACGGCGTTGCGATGACGAGGCTCGACCCGCTCGGTCACGTAGGCCGACTCGGCGGGCTGGTACGGGCCAATCGTTCCCGCCCCCGCGCCTGCTCCGCGCCCGAAGCTCCCGATCGCCCCGGCGAGGAACAAGATCGCGTGTGACGTCGTCACTGCGAACAACACGCCCGCGACGGCGGTGAAGAGGGGGACGACGACGAGGAACGCTCGCCGACCTATGCGATCCGACACAGTGCCGATGGCGGTGGACAACAGTGCCGACGCACCGGCGACGACCAAGACGTAGACCGACAGTTCAACGGCGCCGAAACCCACTAAGGCGAGGTAGATCGGGGTGACGACACCGGCGAGTGCCCGGCCGATGCTCATGAAGACGCGGGCTACCACGACGATTTCGACGTCGCGGTTTGACCAGTGGGGCCGTCCACGTCGCACTACCCTGCCGACCAATGGCGAGGTCGCGGCGGGGACATCCTCGGCGGGACCAGGTGGTGGCTGTTCGGTGGCGACCAGGTGATTTTACCCGCTCCACCTATCGCGCCGGCTGGTCGCGGCGGTGAGGTCGAGTGAGCGGCTTGCGAATCGGTGCAAATTCGATGAGTGAACACCGGGTGTGCCACAACCAGCCGAGTCGTTCAGACCGGTCGAGCCGTGCCGTTCATCGATCTCGGCAATTGGGGCCGATGACCGTTGCGGTGCGAAGGCGTTCGGGTGATTACGGATCGCGGTCGCACTCGTCGGGACTCGACCGTCGAACACCCGTGAGACGTCACCGGGTTAGGGCACGCGTGGCGTTCGGGGCTTGTGTTCGCTGGTCTTGAAAAGAGGGTCGAGCTCTCCTTGGGCGGCTTCGCTCGCGGCGAGTGAAGGCGGTCCACGCAGGATCCACGCGACACCGACCGCGATCAAGCCACCGATCAGTGGTCCGACGACGTAGGCCCACCACGACGTCCAGTGGCCTCCGACGAGTTGGGGCCCAAACGAGCGGGCCGGGTTCATCGACGTACCGGTGATTGGGGCGGCCCAGAGACCGGCGAGGGCGATGTAGCCACCGACGGCGAGCGCGGCGTTGGCCCCGACGTTGCGGGCGCCCGAGGCGGTGCCGAGTATGACACTCACCAAGCCGAGCGTAAGCAGTGCCTCGACGATCACCACCTTGCCCGACGAGATTCCCGGGCCAGGCAGCGTCGCGCCGAGATGACCGACGTTGCCAAAGAGCGCTCGGAGCAGCAGGGATGCGGCGATGGAGCCGACGACCTGGGCACCGATGTAACCCGGGACCCGGCTCCAGGGGAAGTTGCCCCGCGCCGCGAAGGAGAGCGTGACGGCGGGATTGAGATGAGCGCCGCTCACCATGCCCATGAAGTAGATGATGCCCATGACCATCAGTGCGGGCGCGACGACTTGCGCGTCGATCGGGACCTGGCCGTGGGAGACGGCGTCCACCACTGGCGCTCCGGCGGCGGCGATGACGAGCAAGAAAGTCCCAAAGAACTCCGAGAACAGCCGGCGCCACTCGTCGCGGAGTTCGTGCGGGTTGAGTACCCAGTGCGGCTCGCTCGAGTGCGGACCGCGTGCGAGCACACTCGGTCGCTGCAGCCCTAACTCGTCGGGGGCGCTGGTCACCGGTCGTCACCCCAATCGGGTGCCATTGCCTTCGTGGGCACGAACTCGCGCTGAAGTGTCGCCACGTCGCCACACTACGTACAATTCACCCGCTCCGCGCGGAATCACAAACGTGCCACCGTGCGGGTGACGGGGGTCACACCGCAGAGCACACCCAGTACCGAACGACTTGGCCCGACGCTACATCCAAGGTTCGCAGTGAGGATTCGAGCGGTGTGAGAGGCCGACCGTGACAAGGGCGATCGCCCAGGATCGGCGGAATTCAATGCTGCATTACTGGGCCTCGCGACAGTTCCTTGGTGGGCGAGGGGGGACTTGAACCCCCACATCCTTTCGGATACAGGCACCTGAAGCCTGCGCGTCTGCCTATTTCGCCACTCGCCCTGGGACCTGGTTACATTAGTCCAACTTGGCGCCCCCCGATTCCGATGACGCTTTTGACCCGCTGGCCAGTACGATTGGGAAGTTATGGTGCTCAAGTCCATGGAAAACCGCCTCGAGCGGCTCTTCGAGCGGACTTTCGCGCGTCCCTTCAAGGGTGGACTGCAGCCGATCGAGATCGGGGCACGGATCATCCGAGAGGTGGACCTGACGCGCCAGCTCACGAACCAAGGCCCTATTTCACCCAACGAGATCCACGTGTGGTTGAGCCCGGCCGACGCCGACCGTTTCGACGGATTCCAAAAGGCGTTGATCAGCGAGCTCGAAGAGACGGTTCGCCAGCACGCGATCAATGAGGGGTACAACTTCGTCGGACCCGTCGCCGTCGACATCTTCGTCGACGATGACCTGCGAACGGGGGACCTCGCGGTCAAGGCTGACTTCCTCGGCGGTGAGGCGCATCCCCGACTCATCGCGGATGATGGCCGGACCTTCACCGTCGTTGATCGACCAATCATCATCGGTCGGAACCCCGACGTGGACGTCGTGATCAACGACTCGAACGTCTCACGCCGACACGCCGAGGTGTGGCGCACGGCGGAGGGCGTCGCCATCAGGGATTTACAGTCGACGAACGGGACCTACGTGAACGGACATCGCATCACGGCGGTTTCGCTGTCACCCCGCGACGACGTCACGATCGGGGCGCTCCACCTACGGATTGAGTTAGCTTGAGTCTTCTCGCCGCGTCGTCAAGTTACGCCGCGGTGATCCGGCCGCTGCAAGTACTGGTCATGGTCGTGGCCCTCCTTTTCTTCGCCCGGGTGTTGCGCGTTGCGGTAGTCGAAACGCGTCCGGCCGATCAGGAGTCGGGACGCTCGCGACGAAAACGTTCGGCGCCGCTCGCACTGGAGTTCATCGAGCCCGATGAGATGGCGGGTCAACGCATCGATGTGGACCTGGCGGTCGTCATCGGCCGTGGCGCAGACTGTGACATCTCGCTAGCGGACACGTATCTGTCGACTCGACACGCGCGTATCGCGAATGACGCGGGCGACTTGTCGATAGAGGACCTCGGCTCGACCAACGGGACCTACGTCAACCAGGAGCTGCTGCGTGGACGGGTGCTACTCGAGCGGGGCGACATGATCCAAGTCGGGGGCGTCCTCTTGGAGGTGGTTCGTTGACGCGTTGGCGTTTCGCGGCCGCGACGGATACCGGCCTCGTGCGCGACACGAACGAGGACGCACTGTCCGTGGACGAGACCCTGGCTATCGTCGCCGATGGCATGGGCGGCCACGCCGCCGGGGAGGTCGCCTCGGCGCTCGCGGTCGAGGTGATCACCCGCGAGTTTCACCAGAATGAGACTGTCGAGGGCCTCTACGCCGCGGTCGAGACGGCGAACCAGGCAGTGCTCGCCGACGCCGTTGCCCACCCGGAACGGTTCGGGATGGGCACGACGATCATCGCCATCGCGCTAACCGAGGATGTGGCGGGCATCATCTCGCCCACCCTCGTCAACGTGGGGGACTCGCGGGTCTACCAACTCCGTGACGGCGCGCTGCGCCAACTCAGCGACGACCACAGCGTGGCCGAGGAGTGGGTCCGCATGGGCCGGCTCACGCCCGAGGAGGCCGCCGTCCACCCCCGGCGCCACCAGTTGACCAGGGTGCTCGGGATGGACGAGACCGTCGAGATCGACGTGGTCTCGGTGGTCGCGCAACCGGGTGATCGGCTCCTGCTGTGCAGCGACGGTCTCTCGAACGAACTCACGCCTGATCAACTCGTGCAGTTGGCGAGTCCGCCGATGCCCCTCGAGGATGCGGTGGACAAGCTCGTCGCCGCCGCGAGGGAGGCGGGTGGACGAGACAACATCACGGTCATCCTCGTCGAGTTCGACGACGTAGTCGCGACGATGACCCCCGTGAAGAAGACGATCTCAACTGCGCCGCCGGCGATCGCACCGCCTCGGACATCGCGCCGCCGTACGTCGCGTTTCACGTGGCGTGTCGCCATCGCGATCCTGGTGCTCATAGGTGTAGCTGCCGGCTTCGTCGGCATCATGCACTGGTACGCGTACTCGACCTACTACCTCGCTGACGACTCCGGGGTCATTGCCGTCTATCAGGGACAGCCCAACGGGGTCCTCTGGTACTCGCCGCGCAAGGTCCTGGACACAACGTACCCGTCGGCTCACCTGCTTCCGGCGGACCAACGCCTCCTCGCCGCGACCATCGGTGAGCCATCGCTGGCGTCGGCGCTGACCTACGCGAAGTACCTCAATCGGTCATGGCACCTCTCGAAGAGCATCGCGACTACTACCACTACGACCACCACTACGACGACGACGTCAAAGACCACGACGACCTCGACCACGCCGGTTACCACTACGACCAAGGCGAAGGGGTAAGTCGTGTCGCGTCGGATGAGCGTCTTTGCGATTGTCATCGTCTTACTCTTCGCCGCGATCGCGGCCCAGGCGGTCAATATCCAGTTCTTCAGGGCACCAGGGCTCAATGCGTCGATTCAGAACCCGAGGAACTCCCAGTCGAACACCCAATACCCCCGTGGTGAAATCATCGCCGCCGACGGGACGGTCCTGGCTAAGTCGGTGCCGGCCGCGAAGGGGTACTACCCCTTCACACGCGTCTATCCACTTGGTGCGCTGACGTCGGGTCTGGTGGGATTCGCGTCGCCGTTCTACGGGACCTGGGCGCTCGAGGCCCAATACAACCAGTACCTCATTGCCCACGCCCAGCCGCCCCAGAGCCTGGCCCAAGTCCTCGCGCCGACCTCGGCGGCGGACTCGATCTCGATCACACTCCAACCTTCGTTGCAGCGCGTTGCCGCCAAGGCGCTGGCCGGGCGCAATGGGGCGGCCGTCGTGCTCGACCCGCGTACCGGCGCGGTGCTCGCAATGTACGCGAACCCGACGTATAACCCGGCCCCCTTCGAGTCGTCGAGCTACACCGTGGCGGCCAAAGCGTGGAAACTCGACACCACGAACAACGCCTACGGATTCCCTCCGCTCGGCGACCTGGCGATCCAACAGACCTTCCCGCCCGGCTCCACCTTCAAGATCGTGACCACGAGTGCCGTCGTGGCGAAGAAGCCGAGTCTCTTCACGAAGTACTATCCCGTTGCCGCGACGATCCATCTGCCCGACTCGAACAAGACACTGTCCAACTACGCGTTCGTGCCCTGCGGCGGTGACATCGCTGAGATGCTGCCGCCGTCCTGTGACCAGGGGTACGCGCTCATCGGGTTAGACCTCGGTGGGAACATCCTCGCCGAGACGGCGGACTCCTACGGGTTCAACTCGATCCCTCCGATCGATCTGCCGGGCGCTCAGCCGAGTTACTTCCCCTCGGCAGCCTCGTTCGTCTATAACAAGCCGGGTCTCGCCTATTCGGCGATCGGCCAGCAGAACGTGCGTGCGACAGCGCTTCAGATGGCCCTCGTCGCCGCTGCCATCGCGAACGGAGGCACGATTATGACGCCGCACCTGCTTAATTACGTGGTAGGTCCCGACGGGTCGATCGTGAAACGCTACCAGGACACTCCCTGGAAGTCGCCGCTTACGAAGGCGCAGGCCGACCAGATTGTGCCGCTGATGCAAGCGGTTGCCCACGCCGCGAACGGCACCGCGGCTGGCGTGTTCCCCGCCTGGGCGGACGCAGGGGCTAAGACGGGGACCGCGCAGGTCGGTAACGCGGCGCAGAACGTCGACGACTGGATGATCGCCTTCGCGCCGGCTACCAACCCGACGGTGGCCGTCGCGGTAGTCGTGCCGTACCAGATAACGTCGACGACTGGTAATTCGGTCGCGGGACCGATCATGCGTTGTATGGTCGAGGGTGCGCTCTCGCTCCAGGCCGGTCGACCGGTATCGGGAACGGCGACGACGTGTCCGTGACAACGCAGGTACCAGGGGTGGGCCAGGACGTAGGCTGGGGCGGGTATGGAGCCCGTTAGCGATCCGCGTATCTACTCGAACCGCTATCAGGTCACGCACCTGATTGCCCGCGGTGGCATGGCCATGGTCTATCGTGCCCAGGACCTCCTGCTGAATCGCGCGGTGGCGCTCAAAATCCTTTACCCCGAGCTCTCGGATGACCCTAACTTCGTCGAACGGTTTCGACGAGAGGCCCAGGCCGCGGCCAACCTCTCACACCCCAATATCGTGCCGGTCTTCGACTGGGGCCAAGACGGCGGAACCTATTTTATCGTCATGGAGTTGGTGGACGGCACGTCACTGGCCGAGATTGTCCGAGGCTCTCGCACGCTGACACCGTCGCGAGCTGCTCAGATCACCGCCCAGGTGGCCGCAGCGCTCGGCTACGCGCACCGTACTGGTGTCGTGCACCGCGACGTGAAGCCTGGCAACATTCTCATCACCACCGACGGACAGGTGAAGGTGACCGACTTCGGCATCGCCCAAGCCGTCGCGAGCGAGGACCACCTCGCCGAGGCGGGATCGGTCATGGGCACGGCGACCTACTTCTCGCCGGAGCAGGCCGAGGGCGCCGCCGTCGACGGTCGCAGCGACGTCTACTCGTTGGGCGTGGTGCTCTACGAACTCCTGGTTGGTCGCCCGCCTTTTATCGGTGACTCACCCGTCGCCGTGTCGAGTCAGCACGTGCACGGAACGGTGCCCTCGCCGTCGGACTTCTCGGACTCGATTCCCGCGGACCTCGAGGCGATCGTCATGCTCGCCCTCGCGAAGTCCCCGGAGCAGCGTTACCAGACGGCCGACGAGCTGCGAGCCGACCTCGTGCGCTTCACCGACGGCCAACCGGTGCACGCGGCAACCCGCGACGGTGCCTACTACGGCGCCGACGTGACCCGCGCCGTGGCGACGGTTACGCCGGGCGAACGGACCCAGGCTGTACCGATCATGTCCGGTCCGCGCACCGACGTACGGCGTCGGCGTCGAGGGTGGAAGGGCGCCGTCATCACAATCGTGATCATCCTGTTGCTCGCTGCCGGTGGCTACGCCTACGCCAAGATCGCGAAGTCGAACTCGACGGTAACCATGCCCGACGTCGTCGGCCAGACCGTCTCGGCGGCGTCATCGACGCTGCTGTCGGACAATCTCGTGATCGGGACCACCACGCTCGTCTACTCCTCCAAGGCGTCGGGCACCGTCGTCAAGACAGACCCCGCGTCGGGTAAGAAAGTGAACAAGGGCGACTCGGTCTCGTTGCAGGTGAGTCAGGGCCCGGCACCCGCGAAGGTGACCGTTCCCGACGAGACTGGCAAACCGCTCTCGACCGCGTTGAGCGCCTTGCAGCAGCTCGGCTTGATCGTCACCGTCAATCAGACGTCCGTCGCCCCGGTTGGGGGCGCCCCGAACACGGTCCTCTCGCAGACGCCACCCGGTGGCACACAGTCCCACGCGGGCGCGAAGGTCGTGCTGACCGTGCTCTCCCAGGGTGCGACCTTCCCATTGCCTGACGTCCGTGGCGATTC
>JAJYPU010000080.1 GCA_021795095.1 Actinomycetes bacterium
CCCCAACCAGTTGCGGGTCGCGAAGGACACGCTGCTCACATCACTCAAGCGCGCGAAGTTGTTGGCGAAGGACTCGACCTCGTCGGTTCGGCTCCTCGTGAAGGATCGCATGGTGGAGATCCGCACACAAAGTCAGGACACTGGAGACGTCGAGGACAATGTCGATGCGGACTACGTAGGGGAGGACCTCACCATCGCGTTCAACCCGAACTTCCTGATCGACGGGATCGAGGCCGTGCCGGGCGACGAAGTCGTGCTTGAGATGTCGGATTCGGTGCGACCCGCGATGGTCCACGGCGTCGACGATGAGCGATTCCGGTATCTCTTGATGCCCGTACGCGTCCAGTAGGTCGGCTACACCATCGTGGGACTCCACGAACTCACGCTGCGTAACTTCCGACTCTTTCACGAGTACCGATTCCACCCCGATCACACCGCGGTGACGGTGTTTTTGTCACCTAACGGGACGGGCAAGAGTTCGGTGCTCGAAGCCGTCTACGCACTGGCCACGGCGAGTTCGTTTCGAACCAACAGCGCCGCCGACATGGTGCACACGGGTGAGTCGGGCGCCGAGGTCCACGGCGTGCTCTTCCACCAGGATCGGCGGGTCCAGGTCGATCTCACCTTGACCCGCGGTATTCGCTCCACCCAAAAACGGATGCTGATCAACGGTCAACGCCCCCAGTCCCGCGCCGAACTGGCCGAAGCCCTGCCGCTCACCGTCTTCACACCCGAGGGCGTCGAAGTGATCCGTAATGGTCCCGAACAGCGTCGAGAGTTCCTGAATCACCTCATGAACGACGTCGATCCAACAACGAGCCCGTTGCTCGAGCGCTTCGCACGAGTGCTCTCGCAGCGAAACGCCGTGCTACGACGGATCCAGGGACGTCGCGCGACCACTAGCGAGCGCGACGAGATCGAAGTCTGGACGAGCGATCTCGCTGGGACCGGCCTCGAGCTCATTAGCGAGCGCGAGGCACTCCTCGGGGAACTGGAACCACTGGTCAACCAGTACTACCGAGCACTCGCCGACGACGGACAGCCGGTCGCCCTGGGCTATGACCGGTCATGGTCCGGGGACCTGCTCGACGCGCTACGACGGTCCTTTGAGGACGACGTCGCGAGGGGCCACAGCACAAAGGGCCCGCACCGAGACGACATCCTCATAACCCTCAATCACCGAGATGCCCGACGACAGGCGTCACAAGGGGAGCAGCGGTCCCTTGCGCTTGCGTTGCGCCTGGCGGGACACGAGCTCGTCCAGCAGCGCCGGGGGGTTGACCCCTTGCTCTTGTTGGACGACGTGTTCAGCGAACTCGACCCTGTTCGAAGCGACCGACTACTCCAACTATTGCCGGTTGGCCAGACCCTGGTCACGACCGCGATGCCGCTGCCCACGAAGATGAAGCCGGCGTCGATCATCGACTTGACAAGTGGGTGCCAATGAGAAAGAAACGCGAAGAGCCAGCGGTCTTGGGGGACATCTTGAACGTGGTCGCTGGTCGTCTCAAACGTGTCGATATCCGTCTGATCGACCAGGTTCGGGTGATTTGGGACAACACCATCGACGAGGCGCTCCGTGACCGGTGCCACCCGCTGTTCATCAAAGACGGCGTACTGGTGGTCGAGGTTCCCTCGGGCGCGTTCGCGCAGCGCATCACCCAAGACGGACCCAGAATCCTCGTCGCGTTCGAATCACTCGGCGCGAACGCACCACGCTCGATCAGACCCGTCATCGCGTCGTAAACAAGGGCTTTTCGACGCTTCGACAGGGCAGGACGTCACACCCAGTCGGGTAGGATGAACAGGTCGAACTGTGGTGGTCGGCTGCGCCTTCGCGCGCCAAATTTTCACGACCGAGAGGAATGTTTCGTGACCGGGAAATCCAAGGGTTCAGCCAGTTACGGGGCGAGTGACATCACAGTCCTGGAGGGGTTGGAACCAGTTCGGGTTCGCCCTGGCATGTACATCGGCTCGACGGGCCCGGCGGGGCTCCACCACCTGATCTGGGAGGTCGTGGACAACGCGGTCGACGAGGCGATGGCGGGCTACTGCACGAAGATCGACGTCACCCTGCTTCCCAACGGCAGCTGTCGCGTTGTGGACGACGGCCGCGGCATCCCCACCGATGAGCACCCGCAGTATCCGGGCAAGTCCGCCGCGGAAGTCGTCCTGACCGTCTTGCACGCGGGCGGCAAGTTCGGTGGCAGTGGCTACAAAGTCTCCGGCGGACTCCACGGAGTCGGCGTCTCGGTGGTGAACGCACTCTCCTCCTCGTTGACCCTCGAGATCGACCGAGATGGCAATCACCACCAGTTAGAGTTTCGCGACGGGGGAAAGCCCCAAGGTGGGCTTCGGGTCACTGGTCCGGCCCCGGGCGGTCGTACCGGTACGACAGTCACCTTCGTTCCTGACCCCACGATCTTCGACGAGGTTGAGTTCCGAGCCCAGACGGTCACCGAACGACTCCAGATCATGGCCTTCTTGAATCGCGGACTCGAGATCCGCTTCACCGACCAGCGCGCCGGTCGGGCGGCCAAGGAGGTCTTCAAGTACTCCGGTGGCATCGTCGACTACGTCCGCCACCTCAACAACACCAAGGAGTCGTTGTTCCGCAAGGTCGGATACTACGAACAGTCCGAGGAGGGCCAAGAGGTCGAGGTCGCGTTCCAGTGGAACACCGGCTACTACGAGAGCATCCACTCGTTCGCCAACGGCATCGCCACCATCGAAGGTGGAATGCACGAGGAGGGTTTCCGCAAGGCCATCACCAACGTGATCAACCGCTACGCGCGCAAACGGAACCTCCTGAAAGAGAAGGAGGAGAATCTCAAGGGTGAGGACATCCGCGAGGGCCTGACCGCGATCGTCTCGGTCCGCCTCGCCGATCCACAGTTCGAAGGTCAGACGAAGGGCAAACTCGGCAACGTGAGCATCCGGTCGCTCGTCGAGCGCGCGACCAACGAGAAGCTCGCCGACTGGCTCGAGGAGAACCCCCGCGAGGGAGGCCAGGTCGTCGCCAAGGCCATCCAGGCCTCCAGGTCTCGCATGGCCGCCCAACACGCTCGTGACCTCACCCGTCGCAAGAACGCCCTGGATGGTGCCGGCCTGCCTGGCAAGCTGGTCGACTGCTCATCGCGCGACCCTCGTGAGTGTGAGCTCTTCATCGTCGAGGGGAACTCGGCCGGGGGCTCCGCGAAGGACGCTCGCGACCCGAGGACGCAGGCGATCCTGCCGATCCGCGGCAAGATCCTCAACGTCGAGAAGGCACGTTCGGACAAAATCCTGAAGAACACGGAGATCCAGGCGCTCATCGCTGCGATCGGCGCGGGCGTCGAGGCCGACTTCGACGTGAGCAAGGTGCGCTACGACAAGATCATCCTGCTCGCCGACGCCGACGTCGACGGCAGCCACATCCGGACACTCCTGCTCACGTTCTTCTTCCGACAGATGACCGAGATGGTCAACAACGGCCACGTGTACGTGGCCCAACCGCCACTGTTCTCAACGCTCGTGGGCAAGGAGAAGGTGTACCTGCGTGACGACCTCGCCAAGGCGCGGTTCCTCGAGGAGCACCCAGACCACCGCAACGAGTTCCAGCGCCTGAAGGGCCTCGGCGAGATGGACTACGACGAGCTCCGTGAGACGACGATGGACCCGACCAAGCGCGCCTTGCTCCAGATCACGGTGGAGCAAGCGGCACTCGCCGACGAGGTCTGCTCAATCCTGATGGGCGATGACGTGCCCCAACGTCGGCACTTCATCCAAACCAACGCAAAAGACGTTCGATTCCTAGACATCTAGGACCGGAGGACCATGGCACGCAAGAAGCGCGATTCGACGAACACGCCAGACGAGGGAACCGACGTCGTCGTCGGCTACGTCGAGCCGATTGAGATCAACCTAGAGATGGAGCGGTCGTTCCTCGAGTACTCAATGTCGGTCATCGTCTCGCGGGCTCTGCCCGACGCACGCGACGGGTTGAAGCCCGTCCACCGTCGCATCTTGTATTCGATGTTCGACCAAGGGCTCCGTCCGGACCGACCCCACACGAAGTGCGCGAAGGTCGTCGGAGAAGTGATGGGCACATATCACCCCCACGGCGACAGCGCGATCTACGACGCGTTGGTGCGCATGGTCCAGGACTTCTCGATGCGCCACCCGTTGATTAGCGGACACGGCAACTTCGGTGGAACCGGACCGGACGAGGGGGCGGCCGCGATGCGATACACGGAGTGCCGCCTCGCACCGCTGGCCCTCGAACTGCTCGACTCGATCGACGAGGAGACCGTCGACTTCGAACCCAACTACGACAACACCAACCAGCAGCCGACCGTGCTGCCCAGTCGCTTCCCGAACCTGCTCGTGAACGGTTCCCAGGGGATCGCTGTCGGCATGGCGACCAAGATCCCCCCACACAACCTCGGTGAGGTCATCGACGCGACGCTGTATCTGCTGGCCAACCCTGGCGCGACGCCTGATGACCTGATGCGTTTCGTGAAGGGCCCCGACTTCCCGACCGGCGCGCAGATCCTAGGACGACAAGGGATCCTCGACGCCTATCGCACGGGACGCGGTTCGATCAAAGTACGCGCGGTGGCCGAGGTGGAGGAGCACCGTGGCGACACCCGCATCGTCGTCACCGAGTTTCCCTACGAGGTTTCGGTGGAGTCGGTCGAAGAGAAGATCTACGACCTCGTGAAGTCGGGCGACCTCGAAGGTGTGGCCGCGGTGCAGAACGACTCGGCGGGCCGTCAGGCGCGTCTCGTGATCCGATTGAAGCGCGACGCCAACGCGAACGTCGTGCTCAACAAGCTCTACAAGAACACGACGTTGCAGACCACGTTCGCGGTCAACATGCTGGCCCTCGTTGACGGGGTTCCCCGTACGCTCAACGTGGCCCAGGCATTGACGCACTACATCGCCCACCAGGTGGAGGTGGTGACCCGACGGACCCAGTTCCGTCTACGCAAGGCCCAGGCCCGTGCGCACATCATCGAAGGATTGCTGCGCGCCATCGACATGCTGGACCTCGTCATCGCAACGATCCGTGGGTCCGATGACCGACCGGCTGCGCGTGTGGCGTTGATGGCCGAGCCGTTCT
The DNA here is from genome assembly GCA_021795095.1 of Actinomycetes bacterium. The sequence goes on from JAJYPU010000080.1 coordinate 5,105, forward strand.
TGTTCTCCGAGGAGCAAGCGAACCACATCTTGGACATGACCCTCGGACGACTCACGCGACTTGGTCGCACGGAGCTTGAAGACGAGATGGCGCGACTGCTCGCGACGATCGCCGAGCTCGAGTCGATCCTGGCCAGCGAGGTGAAACTACGAGCCGTGATCGCCGACGAGATGACGGTGATCAAGAATAAGTACGCCACCGAGCGGCTTACCAAGATCGTTAACGACCCGGGTGAGCTCGGGGTCGAGGACTTGATCGACGACGAAGACATTGTGATCACGATGACGCGCGCCGGCTACGTGAAGTCGGTGTCCGCCGACGCGTTCCGCACCCAGGGCCGGGGCGGTCGAGGCGTCCAGGGCGCGAAACTGCGAGACGAGGACTTCGTCGACCAGATCGTGCACACCACCACGCACGCCCACCTGCTGCTGTTCTCGAACCGGGGGCGGGTGTTCCGTCTCCGCGGTCACGAGATCCCGATGAAGGAGCGCACCGCGAAAGGGACTGCGGTGGTGAACCTGCTCAACCTTCAACCCAACGAGTCGATCCAGGCGATCGTCGCGACCAACGACTTCCCCAAGGACGAGTTCCTCGTCTTCGCCACGGCGAATGGGACGGTCAAGAAGACCTCGTTCTCTGAGTACGACAAGTCACGTCGCGAGGGCTGGATCGCGATCAAGCTGCGCGACGGCGACGAGGTGGTGCGCGTCGTCGCCACCGCTGGCGGCGACGACCTGATGATGGTCACGTTCCGAGGCATGGCGATCCGCTTCAATGAGTCCGAGGTCCGTGAGATGGGCCGAGACGCGACGGGTGTGCGAGGTATCCGCCTGAAGGGCGACGACCGAGCGATCTCCCTCGACGTCGTTCGTGATGACGCGGACCTCTTCCTCGTGACTGACACCGGCTTCGGCAAGCGGGTCAAGACCGATCGCTTCAACGTCCAGGGCCGTGGTGGTCAGGGCGTTCGCGCGATTCGATTGACGGCGGCGCGCGGTTTCGTGGTCGCCTCGCTGATGGTCGAGCTGTCCGACGAGGTGCTACTCGCCTCGAGTGGCGGGGTACTCATCCGCACCCCGGTTCGCGAAGTCTCGTCACAGGGGCGTGACGCGACGGGCGTGCGGGTCATGAACCTCGACGAGGGTCACTCCGTGGCGACCGCGGCGGTGGTTCCGTCCGAGGAGTAATCAGCGCTCGGACCACGCGCGCACGAGCACGTCCACAATGGCGTCCTCGCCCTGGGCGCCCGAGATGAGGTACGACCGGTCGACGACGAAGGCCGGAACCCCGGTGATTCCCATCTCGTGGGCGAGCCGTTCGTCTGCGCGTACTGTCTCGGCGAATTCGTCGCTCGACCAGAGTGATGAGGACCCCCACACGCCGACCTCAGCCGCGAGTCGATCCAGGATCGGCGGCTCGCTCACCAAGAGCCCGTCGCTGAAGTAGGCGGCGTGGAGCCGTCGGGCCATCTCGGCGCCGAGTCCCTCTGTCGTGGCGAGCGCGATCAGCCGATGAGCGTCGAAGGTGTTGGTGGAGCGAGCTCGGTCGAGTGCCCAGTCGAGGCCCATCGAGGCGGCCTGGCGGCTGAGCCGGCCGTGGAGCTCGCGTGATCGCTCGAGCGACATCGAATACTTGGTCGCGAGCAGTTCGTCGAGCCCGACGGTACTCGGCGTCGCGTTGGGGTCCAATTCGAACGCGTGCTGGACGACGACGACGTCGTCGCGGTGCTCGAAGCGTTCGAGGGCGAGGTCCAACTGGCGCGACCCGAGGTAGCAGAACGGGCAGACGACATCGCTCCAGAGGTCGATCAGTAACGGTTCAGCCACCACGTCATCGTGGCACACCGTTGCGGGTCGGGCACAATGGTGGAGTGGATTCGCGCACCCTGACCAGTAGATCGGACGCTCGACGTCATCGCGGCGCCCGTTCGGTCGAGTCGTTGCTCATGGGATCCGGCGCAGCGGTGCTCGACGATCGCCTTGTCGCGCGGTCCCGGTAGGGTCGAAACCTTGCTTATTGTTCGAGACCTCTCCATCGAGATCGGCGCGCGCCGGATCGTCGAACCCGTTTCCTTCACCATTGGTGACGGCGAGAAGGTGGGCGTGGTCGGACGAAACGGCGTCGGCAAGTCGACGTTGCTCGCCGCGTTGCGCGGTGAGACCCCCGAGCACCTCCGGATCGGTGGCGCGGTCACTCACCAGGGGGCACTCAGCCACTTGCCCCAGGAGCCAATCCCGGGCGGACTCGGCGTCGAGCCGATCGGGCTCTCCCACGTGTTATCCGCACGCGGACTCGACGTGCTCGACGCGGACATGCAACACGCGCGTCACGAGCTCGCGGCCAACCCGACTGACGAGACGATCGAGCGATTCACTTCGCTCGAGGCGCAGTTCGGTGAGCGCGGTGGCTACGAGGCCGAATCCGAGGTCGCACGGTTGGCGGCGGGACTCGGACTCGACGAGTCGCTGCTCCTCGAGGACCTGAGCTCGCTGTCCGGTGGTCAGCGCCGCCGCGTCGACTTGATGCGAGTGCTCTACGAGCAGCCCGACATCATGGTGCTCGACGAGCCGACGAACCACTTGGACATGGCGGCCAAGCGATGGCTGTTCGACGAGCTGGAGCGCTTCCGTGGGACGGTAGTCGTGATCAGCCACGACCTGCCATTGCTGGACCGAGCGATCAGTCGGGTCCTCGCGCTGCGCGACGGTCAGTTGCGCGAATACAAGGGCAACTACTCCTCGTACCTCGCCCAGGACGAGTCACGCCGGTTGGCCGAGGAGAAGCTGGCGGTCGCCCAGGACGCCGAGATCAGCCGACTGAAGACCCTCGCGGACTCGATGCGCGGCCAGACCGAGGCGCGCGCGCGAAAGGCCAAGGTCTTGGACCGTCGCGTGGGCAAGCTCGAGGTCGGTCGCGTCGAGGTCACCAAGAAGGAACGGACCGTCAAGTTCCGACTGCCCGAGCCCCCGC
>JAJYPU010000081.1 GCA_021795095.1 Actinomycetes bacterium
GACTACACGGCGAGCTCGGTGACCGCACGCCGGCCGAAGTCGAGGCCGAGTACTCTGACTCAGATCAGACCAAGGCGGCCTGAGGCATCCAAGCTCGGAAGCCTCCGGAAAACCCAGGCCGATTCAAAGAGTTGGTCGACCTCGGCACCGACGCCGGGGCGGACACGATCCGCACGCTCTTGGAGCGCGAGGGACTCCTCGCCCCGTCGATCTCGACGATCCAGCGCATCCTCACGCGACGCGGCTTCGTCACCCCGGCGCCCAAAAAGCGCCCGCGCAACTCCTACGTGCGCTTCGCGGCCGAGCTGCCCAACGAGTGCTGGCAGTCCGACATGACCCACTGGCACCTCGCTGACGGCACCGGCGTCGAGATCCTCACCTTCCTCGATGACCACTCACGCCTGGCGTTGTCGGTTCGGGCCTATCCCACCGTGACCATGGAGGACGTGCGGGGACTCTTCGCCAGCAACTGCGCGACCTTTGGCACCCCGGCGAGCGTCTTGACCGACAACGGCGCAATCTACAACGCGGTCTCGCGCGGCGGGCGCAGCGGCTTTGAGAGCGATCTGATGGCCGCCGGCGTGCTCTATAAGCACTCGCGCCCCTACCATCCACAGACCTGCGGCAAGGTCGAGCGCTGGCACCGCACGCTGAAGGGCTTCTTGGCCAAACGACCCGCGACGACCCTGGGCGAGCTCAACGCGGTCTTAGAGGACGTCGCTCGCTACTACAACGACGTGCGCCCCCACCGCGGGATCAACCGGCGCACGCCCAGCGTTGCCTACCACGCGCGGACCAAGGCCAAGCCCCACACGCTCATCTACGAGCCGCACTGGCGCATACGCACCGACACCGTCGACGTGCGCGGGCACGTCACCTTGCGCTACCTGGGCAAGCTGCGTCACCTCAACGTCGGCTGGGCCTATCGGGGCTGCTCGATTCGTCTCTACATCCTCGACGACGTGGTGACCTTTGCCACCGAGGACGGTGAATTCATCGGAGAGACGAAGCTCGATCCCAATCGCGACTACCAGCCCAAGGGCCACGGCTTTCGATAGTCTGCACAGGTTCAGCTGTTCACGATGACGTGACAGATTTCACCGTTGGGGGTGCTCAAAGTTAGCGACAGAAGTCGCCTGACCCCGGCGACAAAAGTCGATGTGGTCATGATGCCACAGCCGTGTCACTCGGGTGGTTGCCACGGTTGGGGTTCGATGCAAGGACGAACGGTGGGGTGGCTCGTTTCTGGTCGAGACTCAGCTCGCCAAGTAGTCCTTCAGGCTGACTCGTCTTCGACGGGCACGTTTTCGTGCCTCGACCGCCTCTCGGTTGGCCATTTGCCGCTGATGGGCGTCGATCTTTCGCAGGTTGGCCGCCACGATAAGTAGCGTGACGAAGATCCCTTGAGCGGCGATGCCGCGCACGCGACGCCGTGCCGGTTGGGCGAGTGCCTCATGCGCCGTGTCCTTCGCGAACCCGTTCCAGCCCTCGATGGTGTTGCGCAGTGTCGCGTAGTGGCGAGCCCACTCTTGTGATCCATAGGCCAAGCTCTGGGCGTGGCGCACCGCGACGTCGGGCGCGATGGTGATCGCGCTCTGGCGACAGAGCAGTGGGGGCACCTCGGGTGGCGTGACCGGACGCTTGCCGATTGTCGCCGACGAGGTCGGACGTAGGGCGCAACGCACCTTGGGATTACCGAGAGCCGGACACGTGAAGCGCTCGTAGCCGTCGGCGTCGGGGCCGGACTTGCGCCTTAACGCGTAGTCGGCGCGCGCGGCGATGCGCTGGGAATAGAGATCGGCGTCGATGGCACCGCCTCGATAGTCCAGTGTGGCCGCGACCAACACGTCGGGCATTGCCGGGCAGTACCAGGTTCCCTCGACGAGAACCGCGCCGTGGCTGTTGGCCTGGCGTCCGAGCTCGTCGATCCGGTAGTCCATCACTGGCTCGTAGCCCATCGCGCGCGCGGGAAGGTGAAAGACGGTCGCCAACGCGCTCGAGTAGGCACGGTCCACCCCGAGCGGCCCCGGGGTGAAGCCACGTTGGCGTGCGCCGGCCAGCACCCTCACCGCGGTGCCCCCGGGGTCGCTGCCCGGTCGAGCGAGCGCGAGACCCACCACGACGTTCGGGAATGCCGCGAGCTCGCCCGGGGTGCCCGACGCGGTCGTGAGCATCGTCGCCTCTAGTGCCCAGGCGACGCGGTTGCGCCGGCGCCCCCGGTGATCCTCGCGCTCGCGGTGATCGCCCTCGCGCACGTACCAGCCTCCGTCGGCGCTGTGGCGCAGAGTCCCGAACGCTTGGATGGCCCCCTCGAGAACAGCGGCACCGGCGTGGCGTCGAGTCCGTACGCGAGTTGGCATCGCGGGCCGGGGTGTTCGTCGATGCTCGCGGCGAGCAGCTCCCATGAAGGACTCAAGGCGTGTTCGTGCATCACCCGCGTCTTTCTCACTCACGTCGCGGCGTCGTCGCTCGAACTCTTCGGCGTCCACACGATGGTTCTTCGCGAGTCCCGAGGGGTCAAGGACGCCAGCCACCACGTGAAAGAGGTAGCGCACCTGGCGATAGCGGGCCTTGAAGGCGCGCTCGTCCTGGACGTCGCCCACCACGCCAAGTGTCGTCTTCGCCTCGTCACTGAGCCGAGAGAACAACACCTCGGTCGCACCCGTCAAGTGCAGCGCACGGTCGTCGACGCCGAGCAACAACAACGCGCAGAGCAGCGCTTTCACACTCAGCACGCGCGGGCGACCAGGACGGGCGTGGCGCGCCACGATCCCGGCCTCCAGCCAGTCGGCCACGCCCGAGCGCTCGATCAACGCCCGACACCGTGCGACCTCGTCGTCGTTGATCATCGACCGTCGCGTCATCGCGATTCTTCTCGAGCCCGCGCGCGCAGCGCCGCCTTCGACGATGGTGCACCCCGCACGTGGCGCGCGTAGCGAAGGAGCGACTCGACGTCACGCAGTCCCGCGAGCGTGGTGAGTTCGCGAAGCGGCGTGCCACGGGCGAGGTGGTGACAGAGGAACGTCGCGCGGGCGCGCGCGCTGGTGAGTCTCGGCTCGTCGGGGTCACGCACGAGTCTGGTGCAGACCTCACCCACGAGGTTCTTCGTGTCGCGCACCCTTGCGCCGGGGCGAAACACGTAGCCGCGACGACGCTGGGCGATGTCGTAGAGCGCATCGGCGAAGGGGACGAGGACGGGCACGAGCCGCGGGTAACGCCCGCGCACGGCCACGACGATCCGTCCACGTTCGCGAGTGACGTCGCCACCGCGCAGGTGAGCGAGCTCCTTCGGTCGCAGTCCCGCCCCGAGCGTGGCGCACAGCAACACCGTGGCGTTCGCGATGCGCAGGTCGCTCTGCTGGTGGCGAACAGTCGACCACAGCGTCGCCACCTCGGCGGTGTCGTAAGGGGGAGGGGCGGGCGAGGCGCAGAACTCCCCGGCGTCGCGGGTCTGGCCCAGGCGGCGCAGCGTCGAGCGGTAGGTGCCGCGTGAGTGCGGGGCCAGCCCCCGACACCCGTGGGCGAGGAACGCCTCGATGACCTCGTGATTGGCGAGCGCGCGGCGGGTTGGGCCGAGCCCCTCGCGCGCGCAGAAGTCCCCAAAGCGCCCAAGCACGCTGGCGTCACGTTGGCTCAGATCCATCTCGGTATATCATGACATTGATACATCTCAAGATAAGTGATGGGCGATGCTGGTGGCATGAAGAGCGAGGAGCGACGCCGGGCCATCGTGGCCGAGATCGGTCGCCTGGCGATGGGCTCGGTGGTACCTGGGAACTTGTCGCTGCGCTCGACGAGGTGCGCCGGGGCGGGCTGTCACTGCCGCGCGGACCCACCGGTGCTGCACGGCCCCTACCCGACGTGGACCCACCAAGAAGACGGCCGTCAGGTGACCAGGACCCTGAGTGACGACGAGGCGGCGCGACTGGGACCCGCGATTCAGTCGAATCGTCGGTTGCGCGAACTGGTCAAAGTCCCTATGACTTGACGCTCACCCGCAACGAATGAAATGCTGTGCTCGGCCGGTGGGTGTGGTCATCGATGTCTTCTTGCCGCCAAGTGCGCGTTCAAAGTCTGGTGCGGGGACCGTGGAGGACCATCAACTGTCGCTACGAGCACGATTCCTAGACTTCGCTTCGCCAGGTTCTCCTTCCGCCGGCCTCAATCAACGAGACGGAGGTGAACGATGAAGAGAATACGAGATCGCGTCGCCGGACTGGACGTACACCGTGACACGGTGGTGGCCTGTTGTCGCGTGGTCGGGCCCGACGGCGAGGTCGACACGACCAAGGAGACGTTCGCGACGACCCGCAAGGGCCTCGGCGAACTGGCAGCGTTCCTCGCTGACGCGGGCGTCGAGACCGTCGCCCTTGAGGCGACCGGCGTGTACTGGAAGAGCCCGTTCTACGCGCTCGAGGGGTTGTTCCCCGAGCTGTGGCTCTGCAATGCAATGCACGTGAAGAACGTGCCGGGGCGAAAGACCGACCTCAGTGACGCCGAGTGGCTCGCCGACGTAGCCGCCCACGGCATGGTGCGGCCCAGCCTCGTGCCCCCGTCCGAGATCCGCGAACTGCGTGAGTTGACGCGCTACCGCAAAACGCAGGTCGACGCGCGCGTGAAGGAGATCCAGCGTCTCGAGAAGGTGCTCCAGGACGCCGGGATCAAGCTCACCTCGGTCGCGTCATCGGTGTGGAGCGTGTCCTCACGCGAGATCGTCGAGGCGCTGATTGCCGGCGAGCGCGACCCGAAGGTGCTCGCTCAGCTGGCCAAGGGTCGTCTGCGCGCCAAGATCGAGCGACTCGAAGAAGCGCTCGCGGGACGCTTCGGCGCGCACCACGCGATCGTCGCTCGCCAGATCATCGACCACCTCGACTTTCTCGATCGCTCGATCGCAACTCTAACCAGCGAGGTCACCACCCGACTCGTCCCTTTTGACTCGGCGGTCGCCATCGTCACCTCGATCCCGGGCATCTCAAGGACGACCGCCGAGGTCATCGTCGCCGAGACCGGCGCCGACATGAGTCGCTTTCCCACCCCCGAGCAGTTCTGCGCCTGGGCGGGCGTCGCCCCGGCCAACTACGAGTCAGCGGGCAAGCGCCGAGCGGCGGGCACCCGACAGGGGGCACCGTGGCTGCGGCGCACAATGGTCGAAGCGGCCCGCGCCGCCTCGCGCACCAAGGGCACCTATTACTCAGTCCAGTATTCACGTATCGCTCGACGACGAGGTCCCAATAAGGCGGCGGTCGCGGTCGCGCACTCCATGATGTTCACCATGTGGCACCTGCTCACCAACGGTGTCCTCTACCACGACCCCGGCGCGGACTACTTCGAGCGTCGTCACGATCCCGTCGTCGAGGCGAAGCGACTCGCACGTCGGATCGAGGTACTCGGCTTTGAGGTGAGTCTCAACCAAACGGCTGCGTAGTTCCCGCACCAACCGACATCTTCAACTTCCCCCTCGAACTGGGACTCGCCACGCCCGGCCTATGTCAACTTGGGGGCATTTCTTCCTAGACGCACGCGGTTGGGCGCGGACCTACTCGGACGATTTCGCAGTAACCGGCCCCCGGCCAAACCGCGACAGATCAGGGGTCACGGGTGATCGCACGGACATCAACCTCCGCGCACGCCTCATCTCTCTCTTCCCACAGGATCAGCCAGTCTCCCTCGTGGTGAAAGACCGTGATGCCCCAGCAGCCGATGTTCTGAAACCGCCGCCGTCGGCATCGGGCATCCAGCGGATCGGCCTCGAGCATGTCGAGAGCGGTGTTGATACGCCCGAGGAGGTCGTGTCGGCTGGGGGTCTCCTCTAGTTCATCCAGGAGGTCGTTGGCCTGGTCGGAGAAGTAAAGAATCGCCACGAAGAGCGGCGCGACTCAGCTGCGGGGAGAGCCAGATCGGTCCCGGCGCTTCAGCGTCTCCGGGTGCTGGCGGCTCTGTTCGATCGCAGCCATAAGACCTGCATCTTGAAGAAGCTTCTTCTCCGTTTCCGTGATTACTGTGGCGGGCTCCAGCACGATGACTCCGCCCGGCTCGGCGTGGGCGATGTACTGATCTGCCGTGGCGAGGGCCCCGAGAGACAGTCGTCCCCGCTGCTGGTTGGTGACCAAAATGGGCTGTGTCATGACATCCACCGTATCGTCTGGGCCAAGCCCGCGCAAGGGTTCTGCCCGCCACTGGGTATCTCAGTCCTGTCGCGGTGAGAAAGGGGCAGTTCCCTGGTGATGAAACTGGCTCGACTTGGTGAGGGGGTTGAATTCGGCACTGAGCTACGAGCCCGTGATCAGGTACGACGTACTTTGTCCGAATCCCCCACCAGGGGGGACTTTGACACAGTCCCCGAACGACGTGGAGGACGGGCTGGAGAAACCGGTTCCCTGGCGGACCGTTCATCGAGGACGCGAGTCACGACGAGATCCGTGATCCGTACGGCGGGGGCGAGATCTCGCGTCCGCGTACTCGAGGGCGCCCAAAGCAGCGCGTCCGGTTATACGTCACGTTGCAATAACGAACGCTCACGTTCTGAAGGCGAAGCAGTCGTCCGGGGACCATATGTGCCCGTCGGTGGCGTGATACCCGCGTAGCCATAGAACGCCATCGATCACCCTCAGATAGAAGCCCTTCGGTACGACGTCGTCACGGTCGAGAGGTGCCGATGCAATCGTTATCGAGCCAGATGGGGCGGAACCGTTAGACATCACCGAGTCAGGGGCCGACGTCTGGTCAGCCATCGTCAACCGTAGATAGGGGCCGGTGATAGGCGGGCAGAGCGAGAGACCCGCCTCACACGCCCTGCCGAAGACTGCAGACAGCGTCGCATCACCAGTGACGCCGATCTGTCGAACCGTGCGCAGGACGACGTGGAAGGACTCGAACCTCTGCCGGTCGAAGATCGAACTCTTGAGCAACACATCAGCCGAGGCGTTGAGCTGCACACCGAGCTCGTCGAGTGCGGCTCGCAACTCCTGTCGACTCAAGTCGCCAATGCGAACTCGGTACGAGATGGACGAACCCGCGTCGCTCACCTCGCCAACCTATCGTGGCGCCGTCACGGTCCCTGGGCGACCACATCACGGTTGTCGGCCTCCTCGCGGTGACCAGGTTCTGGAACGTCACCGCCGCGAGGCCTTCGACCCGCGACGTCACGTTCCGCTGTGGACATCGTCAGACTCCCAGTGGTGATCCACATCGATCTCTATGACTATCAGGGGCGATCCAGCCGGTGATCCGCCCTCCCGCGAGCCCGAACTCGCGCGGTCCGTTGGGCGAGAGGCTCTCGACCCAACTCTCCCGGGCGAGAGATCGCCCTCGTGGTCAGTGAGTGGTCCGGGTCGTGACGTTACGCAGGGAACCCAGCCCGGTGATCATCGAGGTGACGACGTCGCCCGGGGCGAGGAAGGTCGGTGGCGTGTGGCCCTGGCCGACGCCAGCCGGACTGCCGGTGAAGATGACGTCACCCGGTCGGATCTCGACCACCGAGCTGAGGTACGCGATCAGCCCCGCGACGTTGGTCACCATGTCCTCGGTGCTCGAGTCCTGATAGCGGACCTCGTTGACGTCACAGGTGATGCGCAGGTCGTCGGGGTCGCCGCAGTCGTCGGGCGTCGTCAGCCACGGGCCGATCGGTGAGAAGTTCTCGTGAGACTTGCCCATCGAGAACTGCGGCGGGGTTCCCGACATCTGCAGGTCGCGGTCGCTGAAGTCCTGACCTACGCAGTAGCCGGCGACGTAGCGCAGAGCGTCCTGCGGCGTCACTCGCCGCGCGCGGGCACCGATCACCACGACCAGCTCCGCCTCCCAGTCGGTGTGCGTTGACGGTAGCGCCACTGACGCGTTGGCCCCGGCCAGCGACGAGGCGAACTTGGTGAACACGAGGGGCCTCACCGGCGGTGTCATCCCCATCTCGATCGCGTGGCGACGGTAGTTGAGCCCGATGCCGAAGATCTGGCTCGGACGTGACACCACCGGGCCGAGCCGCGGATCGCGCGCGACGACGTCGGGGACGAGGTCCCAGGTGGGCTCGGTCTCACCAGAGGCGAACCACTCCCCCACCTCGT
>JAJYPU010000082.1 GCA_021795095.1 Actinomycetes bacterium
CGATCTCGAGAGTCCGGCCGAGGTCCTCGAGTCCGTGCTGGCGTCGCTCTTCGCCGATCCGCTCGACGTACCGCGCGAGGTAATCACGAACGTGGACGCGGACTCGACGCTCGTACGCGCCTTCTTGAGCGAGCGGCGCGGTTCGGCGGTGTCGGTGATGACGCCCCAGCGTGGTCGCCGTCGCCGGGTGCTCGACATGGCCGAGGCCGACGCGGACGCGGTGATGGAGCGCGACTCACATCGCCGGGAGTTCGACTACAACGTGCGCTCCCGGGCGCTCCAGGAGATCGGTGCCGCGCTCGGCCTCGCGCGCCCGCCGTTTCGCATCGAGTGCTTCGACATGAGCCACCTCCAGGGAACGAACTACGTGGGCTCCATGGTCGTGTTCGAAGACGGCGTGGCCAAGAAGTCCGACTATCGCCGTTTCCACGTGCGCGAGACGGTCGGCAACGACGACGTGGGCGCGATGTTCGAGGTTGTGCGCCGGCGTCTCAGCCACTGGGGCGAGACCGGGGACGGGACCGCGTTCCGCGAGCCGGACCTCATCGTGATCGACGGCGGTCTGCCCCAACTCCACGCGGCGATGCGCGCGGCCGAGGCAGTGGGGCTCCTCGGACGGGTGGAGTTCACCGCGCTCGCCAAGCGTGAGGAGCTGCTCTACCGACCCGATGTGGCGAACCCGATCATGCTCGAGCGGGGATCGGAGTCGCTCTACCTGGTCCAGCGGATCCGCGACGAGGCGCACCGCTTCGCCATCACGTTCCATCGCTCCAAACGCGGACGGGCGATGGTGGCGACCTCGCTCGAGGGCGTGGCCGGGCTGGGCCCCAAACGTCGCAGCCGGCTGTTGCTCGAGTGCGGGTCGCTCGACAACCTGCGCGCGATGACCCTCGAGGAGCTGCTCGCGATCCGGTGGCTACCTGACGAGGTCGCGCGGAGCCTCTACGATCACCTACGAGCGCCGACGGTGTGGCGGCCGTCCAAGGAGACGACTGACGATGGGTGAGATTCTGCTGGTGACCGGGATGTCGGGGGCCGGGCGTTCGACCGTGTCGGCGGCCCTGGAGGACCTCGGCTGGTTCGTGATCGACAACCTGCCCCTCGAGCTCGTCGTGCGGGTCGGTGAGCTCGCGACCGCGGGGAACCTCGACTACGCCGGGGTGGCCTTCGTCGTCGGGCGAAGCGGCCGGGTCCAACCGGCGGCCCTGCTCGAGGTTGAACAGGAGCTGCAGCTGAAGCACGGCGGGGCGAAGATCCTCTTCCTCGATGCCCCCGACGACGTGCTCATCCACCGCTACGAGGGGAACCGTCGGCGCCACCCCTACCCGGCGCCGACGCTCGCCGACTCCATCGCGGCCGAGCGCTCGCTGCTCCAGCCGCTGCGCGATGCGGCGGACCTGGTGATCGACACCGGGTCCATCAACACCAACCAGCTGCGCTCGCGCATCGTGGAGACCTTCGCGCCGGTGGGCACGGACTCGCTGCGGGTGTCGCTCGTCTCCTTCGGCTACGCGAACGGCATCCCGCGCGACGTGGACCTCGTGTTCGACTGTCGGTTCCTGCCCAACCCCCACTGGGTGGAGGAGCTGCGACCGATGAGCGGACTGGACGAGCCGGTGGCGAGTTACGTGCTCGACCAGGAGCCAGCCCAGCATCTGGTGGCCGACGTGGTGTCGATGCTCGAGTGGCAGATCCCGGCCTTCGCCAAGGAGGGCAAGTCGTATCTCTCGGTCGCCTTCGGCTGCACCGGCGGACGCCACCGCTCCGTCGCCATCGCCGAGGAGATCCGACGTCGGCTCAACATCACCAACGCCGTCTACCACCGCGACATCGCCCGATGAGGGCGGTCGCGGTGGGGGGCGGCCACGGTACGGCCGTCTCGCTGCGGGCGCTCAAACGCCTGACCGAGCGGGTCACCGGGATCGTCTCGGTGGCCGACGACGGCGGCTCGACGGGTCGTCTGCGCGCCATGCTCAACGTGGCGGCGGTGGGTGACCTGCGCAAGTGCCTCGGCGCGCTCGCCGACCCCGAGAACCCGCTCACCCGGTCCTTCGAGCACCGCTTCAGCGTGGGTGAACTCGCCGGACACGCGGTGGGCAACCTCCTGCTCGTCGGGCTCGTGGACGCGACCGGCGACCTCGAGGAGTCGGTGCTGGCCCTCGCCGAGATCATGGGCGTGACGGGCTCGATCGTGCCGGCGAGCACCACCGGGGTGGTGTTGTGTGCGAGCACCGAGGACGGCGACACGCGCGGCCAAAGCGCGATCGCCGACTGCGCCACGATCCGGCGCATCAGTTTCGACCCCCCGAACGCGGCGGCCCCGATCCGGGCCGTCGAGGCTATCGAGCGCGCCGACGTGGTGGTCGTCGGCCCCGGCTCGCTCTACACGAGCGTCATCGCGGCCGCAGCGATCCCGGGGATCACCCAGGCGATCGCGGGCACGCGGGCCAGAGTCGTCTATGTGGCGAACCTGCACCCCGAGGTGCCCGAGACCTCGGGCTACAGCCTGCAGGATCACGTTGACGCACTGGCGCGCCACGGGGTGGTGCCCGACGTCGTGCTCGTCGATGGGCTCGGCGAGTTCGCCTCGGCCCCGTGCTCGGCGCCGACCTACGTCGCACCGCTGTCGGGGGGCGGGGGACTCGTGCACGATGTGCAACACTTGTCTGACGCCATTCGCGCCGCCACCGAGTGACCACGGGCGTCCAGGAGGAGAACGACATGACTATTCGCGTAGCGATCAACGGTTTTGGCCGCATCGGGCGGGGCTTTTTACGGGCGTCGCTCCCGAACCCCAACATCGAGGTCGTGGCCGTCAACGACTTGACGTCGCCCGAGGTCAACGCGCACCTGCTCAAATACGACTCGACCCAGGGACGGCTGGACCGTGACGTGACGGTCACCGAGGGCGGGATGAAGGTCGGGGAGCGCTTCATCCGAGTACTCGCCGAGCGCGAGCCCTCGCTGCTGCCCTGGCGTGACCTCGAGGTGGATGTCGTGATCGAGTCCACCGGCCGGTTCACGAGCCGTGAGGCGGCCGCAGTCCACCTGGCCGCGGGCGCGCGCAAGGTCATCATCTCCGCACCGGCGAGCGACGTCGACGCGACCTTCGTGATGGGCGTCAACCAGGACACCTACGACGAGGCGACCCACCACGTGATCTCCAACGCGTCGTGCACCACGAACTGCTTCGTGCCGATGGTGAAGGTCCTCGACGACGCCTTCGGGGTGCGTTCGGGCCTCATGACGACCGTGCACGCCTACACCAACGACCAGAACCTGCTCGACCTACCCCACAAGGACCTGCGTCGCGCCCGCGCGGCGGCGGTCAACATCGTGCCGTCGTCCACCGGGGCCGCGCGAGCCACGAGCCTCGTCCTCGAGGCGATGAAGGGCCGTCTCGACGGTACGTCGCTTCGCGTGCCGATCCCTGACGGGAGCATCACGGACTTCACCGCGGTCGTGCGCACCACGACCGTCGACGAGGTCAACGCCGCCTTCCGCGCCGCCGCGGACGGAGCGTTGCGCGACGTGCTCGTCTACACCGAGGACCCGATCGTCTCCTCGGACATCGTGGGATCGCCGGCGTCGTGCACCTTCGACGCCCAGATGACCATGGTCCAGCGGATCGACGACGAGTCGTGCCTCGTGAAGGTCTTCGGCTGGTACGACAACGAGTGGGGCTACTCGAACCGTCTGGTCGACCTCGCCAACCACGTCGGTCGCTAGATGGCGGGCGAGTCGCTGCCTACCTCGGACGACTGGGACGTACGCGGCAAGCGGGTCCTCGTCCGGGTCGATTTCAATACCCCCGTCGCCGAAGTCGACGGCGAGCTGGTGATCACCGACGACTTTCGGATCCGCGCCGCGGTTCCCCTCTTTACGGACCTGCTCGCGCGCGGGGCATCGGTCGTCGCTTGCACACACTTCGGGCGGCCGAAGGGTCGCGTCGACGAACGATTCCGGGTCGAACCGATCCGCCGTCGTCTCGACGAGCTCTGTCCCGGGGTGGAACTGCTCGAGAACCTGCGCTTCAATCTCGGTGAGGAGGCGAACGACCCGCAGTTCGGGGCCTCGCTGGTGGAAGGCGTCGATTTCTACATTAACGAGGCCTTCGGCGCGTCGCATCGCGCCCACGCCTCGATCATGATCCCCCCGACGCTCGTCGCGAGCGCGGCTGGGCCGAACCTACGTCGTGAGGTCGCTTACCTGCTCGACCTACTTGATGAGCCAGCGAGGCCCTTCGTGGCGATCGTCGGTGGCGCCAAAGTCGCCGACAAGCTCGGCATCGTCAAGGTGCTCGCCGACCGCGCCGACATCGTCCTCGTGGGCGGTGGGATGGCCTACACCTTCGAGGTGACCCAGGGTCGCACGATCGGCTCGTCGCTCTTTGATAAGTCGTTCCTCGGTGAGTGCGCGGCGCTGCTCGAGAGCGGCAAGGTCCGCATCCCCGTGGACACGCGCGGTCTGGCCGACGGTGCGCCGTTCGGCAGCGGTGGTGGAACCGATCCGGTGGTGGACTTCGGGGCGAACGTGCCCGAGGGGTTCGAGGGGTTCGACATCGGGCCCCAGTCGATCGAGGCATTCACCGCAGTCATCGCCACCGCCAAGACCATTTTGTGGAACGGTCCCATGGGCGTCTTCGAGGATCCACGCTTCGCGCTCGGGACCGAGGCGATCGCGCGCGCGGTCGCGGCGTCCCCGGCGCTCTCGGTGATCGGGGGTGGCGACTCGGTCGCCGCCTTGCAGCAGTTCGGCCTGGAGGGTGAGGTGAGTTTCGTCTCCACCGGTGGGGGAGCGTCCCTCGAGCTCGTCGAGTTCGGCGACCTGCCGGGTCTGCGGGCCCTTCGTGAGGGGATTCGGGTATGAGCAAGGCGTTGGTCATCGGCAACTGGAAGATGAATCTGGACTACGTCGAGGCGGTGCACCTCACCCAGCAGGTCGCGGCACTGCTCGCTAGTCGGCCGGCCGAGCGTGTGGACGTGGTGCTGGCGCCACCGTTCGTGGACCTGCGCAGCGTCACCTCGGTGCTCGAAGCCGAGCGCGCGTCGATCGCCGTGGCGGCCCAGCACGTGAGTGACCGCGAGAACGGCGCCTTCACCGGTGAGGTGAGCGTGGCGATGCTGAAGCGTCTCGGGGTGAGCGCGGTCATCGTCGGACACTCCGAACGTCGAACGATGTATCACATGGATGACGCCGTCGCCGCGAGCACGGTGCGCGCGGTCCTGCGCGGCGGGCTCGAAGCGGTGCTGTGCGTAGGCGAGGACCTCGCCACGCGCGAAGCCGAGGTCCACGAGGCCTTCGTCAGCGAGCAGCTCAGCAGCGCCCTGACGGGGGTCGAGGAGTTCAGCGAGCACGTGACCGTCGCCTACGAGCCGATCTGGGCGATCGGCACGGGGATGACCGCGACGTCAGCGCAGATCGACGCGATGATGACGACGATCCGGACCCGACTCGCGTCGCTCGGCTTCGCGTCGAGCCGCGTGCTCTACGGCGGATCGGTCAACGCCGACAACGCGGCCGAAATCGTGACCGAGGGCGGGGTCGACGGATTCCTGGTCGGCGGGGCGAGTCTCAAGACCGAATCCTTTGGTGCCATCGTCCACGCGTGCAACGACTGCTACGCTGAGAGGCGCTAATCGGAGGTTGCGGTGTTCACCTGGTCGTTCATAGTTATTGAGGCGCTGTCGGCTATCGGCCTCATCTTTCTGGTACTCCTGCACTCCGGGCGGGGCGGTGGCATCTCGGACCTGATGGGTGGGAGCCTCGGCGCCGCCGCGTCGGGCTCGACCGTGGTCGAGAAGAACCTGGACCGCATTACCGTCGCGGTCGCGCTGATCTTCACGTTTGCGACACTGACCCTCGACCTGCGCTTGCAGTAAGCCAGATGTCCTGGCGCGGTTCGCGGTGGCGCGCCGTCGGTGTCGTCGCCGCGGCACTGCTGGTGGCGGGTTCGAGCAGCCTGACCGGTGCGTCGACGCCGGTCGGCGACAACGCACGGACTCTGCTGCTTTCATTGCCCGGCCCCTTCAACGGGTGCACCTTCCTCGGGCCAAACGCGAATCCCACGAGTGACGCGGTCCTTGACCTCGTGCGGCCGTCGGCCTTTCAGAGCACCGTGAGCGGCACGTTGGTGGGCTCCCAGGGTTCGATCGCGTCAGCCGAACTCACGTCGCTCAGTCCCGAGACCGTCGTCTACACGATCGCCCCGCGCCAGCGCTGGAGCGACCACCGCCCCTTTGACGGACGAGACCTCGTCGCCTGGTGGCGTCGCGCGCGGTCGATCCCGAGCGTGCTCAGCGACGGGTATCGCGCGATCAAGTCGATGAAGCTCACCAACAGGGCGTTGACGGTCACCGCGACCTTCTCACAGCCCTACTCGGACTGGAACCTCCTATTTCGAGATGTGGAGAGCCGTTCGGTCCGCGGGGGCTGTTCCTTCAGCGACCTGTTGAGTCGGCCGTCGCTCGGCCCGTACCGGCTCGTGTCGGCGAACGCGTCGACGATGGTTCTCGTGATGAATCGAGCCTGGCCGTCCTCGACCAGCCGCTTCGGTCGGATCGTCATCCGCGCGAACGCGCCGATGCCGGCCAACGCCACCGCACTCTTTGCGCGTTACACCCTGACCGTCAACCGGGCTCAGATCGAGGCGTTGAGCGCCCACCCGTCGGTGCTCAGTCATATCGGATCGGCGAGCTCGATCGAAGAGCTCTACTTCAACGCCCACCGTCCCTTGACGAGCCAGCTCGCCGTTCGAGAGGGTCTCAGCTGGTCGCTCAACCGCCTCGCGATGATCAGCGGGCTGTGGGGTCAGGTGACATTCTCACCGTCACCCGGTGCGTCGGTCCTGTTCTCACAAGGCTCGCCGTTCTACCCGGGCCTGGCCGGCCAGGCGCCTAGTGAATCATCGACCACCCCCACCACGATTCCTGCGTCGTCGTCTCCGGTGAACCTGGCCGACTGCGCGCCGTGCGCGATTCGGGCGCTGCGCAGCGCTGGTTACGTGCGTGGTCCCTTGGGCTGGGTCACCCCGCAGGGACGACCCCTGTCGATCCGATTGGTACGGGGCCCCTCGGCGCTTGACGCCGCAACCGCGACATCCATCGTGCGCTCGTGGGCGAGGTTGGGCATCGCTACCTACGTTGTGACGGCGCCGAGCGAAGCCGCGGCCGCCATGACCCTCGCGTTCAACAACGCCGACGTGGCGCTCTTTGACCGTCCGACGAACTCGGCGCCGTCATTCAGCGCCAGCTCGTGGTCGGGACCCCTCTATGCAGACTCGTTTCCGTCGGGGCTTCGCTTGAAAGTATTGAACCAGCTCTATTCCACCGCTATGAACACGTTCAACCCGGTGACCGCGCGCGCGACGTGGTCGACGTATGACCAGACTCTGCTTGACGCATTCTGGGCTCGCCCGCTCTTTACACCACCGTCACTCGTGGAATGGTCGCCGCAATTACAGGGCGTACTCGGCGCCGCTTCGCTTCCTGGATTCGTTGATGAGGTGCCGTCGTGGAACACAATCGTGCCGGTCAACGCATCGTCATGATCGATCGGCAGAATCGGTTAAACTGAGTCGCCGCGTCGGAGTGGCGGAATAGGCAGACGCGCCAGCTTGAGGGGCTGGTGCCCTTAGGGGCGTGCGGGTTCAAGTCCCGCCTCCGACACCACAGGTTTGCAACCCTGAGTGAGCCAAACCTCGTCTAACGCGACGATAAACGGTGTCCATGGCCATGAGAAGGTCCCCACCCCTCATTGAGTCGCTGCAAGGACGCACTGATCGACGCACTCTATAGCGCCGTTCGACTTGCCCATTTGAAGGACTTCCACGAGACGTTACGCGGGTGGACTGAAGAGGCATTGCACTTGTTGTCAGCCAGACAGAATGATGACGGCGTAGACACTCCCGCTGATGACCTCGCGTAATCACGTTGTCGCTTGGCGGCGTCGACGGTGATCACCGAGTCCTCTCCCCGTCACCTCACTCGGCGTCCATTTCAGTGATGGCCTGGCGGGCCGCCTTCTCGTCAACGATCGCGCTGCGGTTCGCGT
>JAJYPU010000083.1 GCA_021795095.1 Actinomycetes bacterium
GACAATCGTAGTACGGACAGGGACCCGGTAGCCAAACGGAGGCGGATCGATGCAAGTACCAATGGGCGGTCCCGGTGAATTCGTGGTCGTCGCGACGCCGATTGGGAACCTCGAGGACCTGAGCCCGAGGGCGCGGGCGGTGTTGGCGAGTGCCGACGTCGTCTACTGCGAGGACACCCGGCGAACGCGGGTCCTGTTCAGCGCGTTCGGTCTCACCCCGCGCGGTCGACTGCGCTCGCTGCGTGAGCACAACGAGATGACCGAGAGCGTCGAGGTGGTCGAGCAGGTCTCGGCGGGGGCGGTCGTCGCGCTCGTGAGTGACGCCGGGACTCCCGGGATCAGCGACCCTGGGCGACGCGTCGTCGCGGCCGTCGCCGAGGCGGGGTTGCGGGTCACGACGACGCCGGGGCCGAGCGCAGTGGTGGCGGCGCTGTCGGTGAGCGGCCTTGACACCGAGCGTTTCGTGATGGAGGGCTTCGTGCCGCGCCGCAGTGGGGACCGTCGGACCCGATTCGCCCAGTGGGCCACCGAGGCGCGAACGATCGTCTTTTACGAGTCGCCCCAGCGCCTCGTTGCGACATTGGGCGAACTCGCCGAGCTGTTCGGCGACCGCCGGGTCGTGGTCGCCCGTGAACTGACCAAGCTGCACGAGGAGCTCGTGCGCGGCGCGCTGCGCGAGGTCGCCGGACGCTGGGCCGAGGGGGAGGTGCGCGGTGAAGTGGTCGTCGTCCTCGAAGGTGCCGCGCCCGCGGCGATTCCCGAAACGGCGGTTCGCGAGGCCCTCGAGCGCCGTCTCGGCGCGGGCGAGACCGTGCGCGATGCCGTCAGCGCCGTCGCTGACGAGTTGCGCGTGGCGCACCGGATCGCCTACGACGTGGCGCTGCGGATCCGTTCGGAGCGGGGTGCCTGACTCGTTACGCTGGTCGGATGGGTCGTTTCTACATCACCACGCCGATTTACTACGTGAATGACGCCCCGCACGTCGGTCACGCGTACACGACCCTCAACGCCGACGCGCTGGCGCGATGGCACCGGCTGAACGGTGACGAGACGCTCTTCTTGACGGGCACCGACGAGCACGGCCAGAAGGTGGCCGACGCCGCCGCGAAACACGAGATGACGCCCCAGGCCTGGACCGACAGGACCTCGGCGCGGTTCCGCGAGGCCTGGGACGCGCTCGACGTGAGCTACGACGACTTCATCCGCACCACCGAGCCCCGTCATTACGAGAGCGTCCAGAAGTTCCTCGGCGCCATCTACGAGAACGGCTACATCTACAAGGGCGTGTACCAGGGCCTCTACTGCGTGAGCTGTGAGGACTACTACACGATCGAGGCGAGCGATAACGGGAACTGCCCGATCCACGGACGGCCCCTGACCGAGATGGAAGAGGAGAACTGGTTCTTTCGGCTCTCCGCCTTCGAGGACCAGCTGCTCGCCTACTACGACGCCCACCCTGGGTTCGTCACGCCCGAGACCAAGCGCAACGAGGCCTACTCGTTCATCAAGGGCGGCCTGCGTGACATCTCGATAACGCGAACCTCGATCGCCTGGGGCGTGCCGGTGCCCTGGGACGAACGCCACGTCTTCTACGTCTGGTACGACGCGCTGATTAACTACCTCACGGCGATCGGCTACGGCCGTGACGACGACCGGGTCGCGACGTGGTGGCCGTCGTCGCACCACCTCATCGGCAAGGAGATAATCCGATTCCACTGCGTGTGGTGGCCCGCCATGTGCATGGCGGCGGGCCTTGAACCACCGAGCCACGTTCAGGTCCACGGGTGGCTGCTCGTGGGCGGTCAGAAGCTCTCCAAGACGATGGCCGCCGAGGGTGGCGTCAAGCTCACCGACATCGCCCCGGTCACCTTGACCGAGGAGTTCGGGGTGGACCCGTTGCGCTACTACCTGTTGCGCGAGACGGCCCTCGGCAACGACGGCGAGTTCTCCTACGAGGGCATCACGCATCGTTACAACACCGACCTCGCGAACAACCTCGGCAACCTGGTGGCCCGCGTCGCGACCGTGGTCGGCTCAAAGTGCGCCGGCGTCGCGCCGGCCCCGGACCCGACCTCGGAGCTGCGCCTAACCGCCGAGGCGTCGGTCGAGGCTGCGGTCTCGGCCTGGGAGCACTTCGCGCCCAACGGCGCCCTCGAGGCCACGTGGGGACTCATCGGCGCGACCAACGCCTACCTCGAGCGGCACACGCCGTGGAAGATGACACCGGGGGAGTCGGTCGAACGCGTGCTCGGTGACGCGCTCGAGGTCATCAGGCTCGTCGCGGTCCTCGTGTCACCAGCGATGCCGAGTGTCGCCACCGAACTGTGGCGTCGGCTCGGCCTGGCGGGCGCACCCACCGACTTACCGGCGCGCGAGAGCTTGCGCTGGGGACGCTACCCCGGTGGGATCGCCATTGAGAAGGGCGTGCCGCTCTTTCCGCGGATCAACGAGGCGCGATGACCTACTGGACTGACGCGCACTGCCATCTCCAGGACCAGTTCATGGGCGAGGGGGGCGAGGACGCGGTGCGCGCCACCCTCGAGCGCGCGATCGCGGGTGGCGTGAACCGCGTCGTGGTGATCGGCACCGACGCGGCGAACTCGGCGGAGGCGCTGGCGATGACCGCACTGGAGGCGCCGGTCGAGGTCTACGCCGTGGTCGGTCTGCACCCCCACGATTCGACCCAGAACCTCGGCGACGTGGCCGCGCTCGCGCGCTCGAAGCACCCCAAGCTCGTCGGCATCGGTGAGACGGGACTCGACTACTTCTACGAGCACGCCCCCCGCGTCGATCAGCGCCGGGCCTTCGCCGAGCAGATCGCGCTTGCCCACGAGCTCGACCTCGCGCTGGTCATCCACGCGCGCGACGCGTTTGACGACCTGTTCGAGATACTCGGTCGCGAGGGCGTGCCGCCACGGACGGTGATCCACTGCTTCACCGGAAACACCGAGGACGCTGCGGGGTGCCTCGAGCTCGGCTGTGACATCTCGGTCGCCGGGGTCGTTACCTTCAAGAACGCCGACGTACTGCGTGAGGCGGTGTGCACGGTGCCCCTCGAACGCCTGCATGTCGAGACCGATAGCCCCTTCCTCGCCCCGGTTCCTCACCGAGGACGGCCCAACGAGCCGGTCCACGTCGCGGTGGTCGGCGAGTACGTCGCCTCGCTGCGAGGTGAAGAAAGTTCAGTGTTTCGTCGTCAGACGGCCGCCAACACGGCTCGACTCTTTCGGCTTCCCGCTCAATAATAGTCGTTTATCAGGTTAGATAAGAGGGGAACCTGACCGGTTTGCCTTTCAGCCCCCGCTTGCCTAGCGTTGTGCCGGGCGCATCGACGGCCCGCAGTCCTGGCGGAGGGTGAACAACTGAGGACATCGAATCGTCGAGTGCGTCTGCGCTCGGCGTTGCTGATGACCGTGGTCGGCCTACTAGGCCTGGCGCCGGTCCTGTATGCGCATCCGGTTGCCGGGGCGGGTGTCAGCCACGCCCCCGTGCGAATGCCCAACGTGATCCACTTCGACCAGGCGACGACCGACGCGGCGATGGCGCGGGCCGGTCTCTACTTCCGGGTCAACGGGCCGACCAGTTGGAACGAGGTCGTCGCCGAGAACCCGAGGCCGGGGACCCTCGTGCCCTGGCACTCGACGGTCGTGCTCGCCACGACCATATCGAGCGCCCCCCAGTCCGGCACGACCGTCATGCCCGACGTGCTCTACCGCACGCGCAGCGAAGTCTTCGCGGCGATGGCGCACGCGGGGCTCTACTTCAGCACCCGGGGACCGGCGAACTGGACCATCGTGGTCTCCCAGGATCCCCGCCCCGGCTCCACGATCGCTGTCCACTCCTCGGTCGTTGTGGTCACCGCCCGCGTGGCCACCACGTCGCCGACCGGCACTACCGTCATGCCCGACGTGACGCACCGAGCTCGTGGCGCGGCCTTCACTGCCATGGCCAAGGCCGGGCTGTACTTCACGGTCTCCGGCCCGTCCAACTGGAATGTCGTCACCGGCCAACGCCCCGCGCCCGGTACGCACGTCGCGTGGCACTCGACCGTGGCGCTCACCGTCGCGCGCGAGACCGCCCCCACGACGACGACCGTTCGTGTGAGTGCGCGTACACGGGTCCCGTCGCTCGTCGGGCGAACGCGAGCGGCGGTCATCGCCCTGCTCGCGCGTGTTGGCCTTCGGCTACACCCTCAGGGCCCCGGCAGCGCCGACGGCACCTGGACCAAGGTGGTCGCCCAGAGCCCGGTACCGGGAACGGTGGTGCGTCGCGGCAGCGTGGTCGTCGTGGACACGATGCGCCCGCCCCCGCCGAGTACGACCACGACCAGCGTCACGGTGACAACGTCGCCGGGCGGCTCGTCGACCACGACCACGACGCGACCCACGCCGACCACGACGCGACCCGCACCGTCTCGCACGCGCATCGGCGTGGCGACCTGGTACGCCTACATCCCGGGTCAGTGTGCGACGTGGTACCTCCCGCGCGGTACGCGCATCACGGTTGAGGACCTCGCGACGGGCCGGACAATCGCGTGCGTGGTGACCGACCGACAGGACTACTCGCCCGGACGGGTCGTGGACCTGTCACGGACCCAGTTCGCCGAGTTGACGCCGCTGTGGCGGGGTGTCGTTCGTGTCAAAGTCTCCTGGTGACCCATTCGCGTGCCACGATCAAGGCGTTGCTCGCTGAGCACGGGCTCTCCCCGTCGCGCGCACTCGGTCAGAACTTCGTTGCCGACGCCAACACCGTTCGGCGCATCGCCCGACTGGCCGGGGTCGGACCCGGGGACGTCGTGGTCGAGATCGGGGCGGGACTCGGTTCACTGACCCTCGCCCTCGCCGAGACGGGCGCCGAGGTGGTCGCTATCGAGGTGGACCGTTACCTGATCGAACCGCTCCGATCGGTCGTCGATGGCCACGGCATCGTCGTGCACCACCTCGATGCCCTCGAGGCGGACTTCTCGGCGATCACCGGTGGGCGGCCGGCGGTCGTGGTCGCCAACCTGCCCTACAACGTGGCGACGCCACTCGTGCTTCGCATCCTCGAGACCCAGCCCACGATCAAACGACTGCTCGTCATGGTCCAGCGCGAGGTCGGCGAGCGACTGGCCGCCTCGGCCGGCGACGAGGCCTACGGCGCGGTGTCGTTGCGCGTCCAGTACTTCGCAGACGCCGCGGTCGTCGGGCGGGTCAGCCCCAACGTCTTCGTGCCGCGACCGAAGGTTGAGTCCGCACTTGTGTCGGTCGTCCGTCGCGAGGCCGTGCGCGTCGACCCGAGCGTGGTGAGCGAGACCGAACTCTTCTCGGTCATCCGCACGGCCTTCGGCCAACGGCGCAAGATGTTGCGTCGATCGTTGGCCGACTGGACCACCGAGGGCGTCTTCGAACGCGCCCAGGTCGAGGAGACACGCCGGCCCGAGGAGCTGACCTTGGAGGAGTTCGCGCGTCTGGCGGCGTCACGGTGATCGTTCTCGATGCGCCGGCAAAGCTCACCTGGTACCTCGAGGTCACGGGACGACGCGCCAACGGGTATCACGAGCTGCGCAGTGAGATGACGACCCTCGCGCTCGCCGACCGACTCACGCTGGACGAGGCCGGCGACTACGTGCGGGTGGTCGACCACGTTGGTCGCCCGGTCCCCGAGGGCGGGGACAACCTCGTCGCCGTCGCGCTCGCGCTCGTTGGACGACGAGCCGGGGTGCTGATCGACAAGTCGATCCCCGCGGGGGGCGGGCTCGGTGGTGGCAGCGCGGATGCGGCGGCGATCCTGCGCTGGGCCGGTGGGGTCGAGGCCTCACGCGCGTTGAGCCTGGGCGGCGACGTCCCGTTCTGTCAGGTGGGCGGTCGAGCACTGGTCGAGGGCGTCGGTGAGCGGGTTAGCCCGCTGCCCTTCGAGCGGCGCACGGTGACACTCTTCATCCCCGACTTCGGGGTGTCCACGCCGGACTGCTACCGGGCCTACGACGAGCTCTACGGGTCGGGTTGGCGCCCGACGGGTTCCAACCACCTCGAGGAGCCGGCACGACGCGTCGAGCCGCGTCTGGCGACCGTGCTCGACTGGCTGCGGGCGAGGTTCGACGATGTACGCCTGGCCGGATCCGGTTCGACCATGTTCGTCGAAGGTTCGATCGGCGATGCGCTGGACGTGGACGGTCCTGCGATGCGACTACGCGTTGTTACGACCACCACGACGCCCGCAGGCGCGTAACTAGATCACTTACCCGCGGCGCGGCGCTGGAAGCGTGTCCGCTTCAGCATCTTCTTGTGCTTCTTCTTGCGCATGCGCTTGCGGCGCTTTTTAATCAGAGATCCCATGGCTCGTAGAACACTACTAGGTCTGGGGGCACCCGTCGCGCGTGCTCAGTGGGTGTCGCTCACGCGTTCGATGCGAAGTGCCTGGCGAGGGCAG
This sequence comes from Actinomycetes bacterium, assembly GCA_021795095.1. The sequence goes on from JAJYPU010000083.1 coordinate 6,412, forward strand.
CCGCGAACCGCGTAGCGGGCCGATTCCAGCGCGGCCAGGTTGGCCAGTGGGACCGGTTCGGCGACGATGATCGGATAGCCCCACTCGTCGACGTGCACCAGGTCCGGCGCCAGCTCGGCGCAGTGGCCGAACCCGTCGCAGAGGATCGGGTTGACGAGCAGGACGAAGCCCCCGACGCGTCGCCTCACTCCCATATGAGCTCCTCTTCGCGTTCGAGGGTCGGCACGGCGCTGTAGTGGTGGTTCGACCTCGCCGCGGCGCAGGCTCGCCCGTGGACGTGGTCTTCGACGTGGTCGGCGAAGACCCGCAGGGCGGACCGGACGAGTCGCACGACGCCGTCGGGGTGACGACAGGCGCCTCGGCCCTCGATCGCCCCGCAGCGGTCCACCAGACGGTCGTACGCAGCGCCGGCGCCGGGGGTGTCCCCGGCGAGCCGTGCGAGGTCCTCCGCGATGGCCGGTAGGCCAAAGGCGCACGGGCCACACTGGCGCGCGCTCTCGTTGGCCATCCAGCGCGCGATGCGAAAGGTCTCGACGATCCCGCACCCCGAACGGGGCAGCACGATGATCACCCCGGCGCCGACGCTGGACCCGAGGGGGGCCAGCGCGTCCTCGCTGTAGGCGACGTCGAGGTGGCGCGCGTCGAGCCAGGTGCCACCGTAGCCACCCATAAGCAGGGCCTGGGGGTTGGGGTCGGCGCCCGCTCGCTCGATGATGGCGCGAACCGGCACTCCGAGGGCGACTTCGAGGACGGTGGGGCGCGCGACCGCGCCACTGACCGAGACCAACGCGGTGCCCGGACTCGTCGGCGTGCCGAGACGGCGGAACCAGTCGCTCCCGTAGCGGGCGATCAGCCCGACGTGGGCGCACGTCTCGGCGTTGTCAACGAGGGCCGGGGCGTGGCCAATGCGCAGCACGTGAGGGCGCCGCGGCCGGTACTGGGGGAGCGATTCGTTGTCGTCGAGCCAGTGCACGAGGGCCGATTCCTCGCCCGCGACGTAGCGCCACGGTGGGGTGTGCAGTTCGAAGCTGACCCCACGGGCCGCGAGACGGTCGCGTTCGTGCACGGCGCGTTGGAGATGGTTGACCATGATCGGGTCGTCGCGAGAGACGCATACCGCGACGTGGCGGGCCCCGATGATCCCCGCGAGGTACTGCGCGCCGTCTAAGACCAGGTGGGGGTTCGTGCTGATCAAGGTGCGGTCCTTGTGAGCCGCGGGCTCGCCCTCCATCGCGTTGACGACCATGAACTTGTTATGGCCCCGTTGGTCGCCGATGAGTCGGGCCTTGCGCGCGGTGGGGAACGCGGCGCCGCCACGACCGGTCAGCCCCGAGGCCTCGAGCAGGTCGAGCGATGGCGCGGTGCGCGGCATCGGTCCGAAGGCCTCGTCGTGTTGGGTCAGGGTGAGCGGACGTCCCGAGGCTTGGTGCAACACCCGCGGCAGCGACTCGGGGGCGATCACCGGCGCCGCCGTGGCTGTGGGCGACGCGGGAACGCGGTCGCGTCGCGCGTCGGCGGCTCGGCCCCGCGACCCGGGG
>JAJYPU010000007.1 GCA_021795095.1 Actinomycetes bacterium
CACGATTCCTACTTCCGTCGGTATAAAGAAAAAAGCCTCCCGATTGGGAGGCTTCCGGTGAACGCGTATACGTGACTACCGGTGCCTGTCCCCTACTACTACCAGAATCAGGCGGCCCGTTGTCACGAAACTATCTAAGCACACCGACGTCACGGGCACAAGGCGAGGCCCCGCGGCATCATCGTCGGGTCTCGACGCGCTAGCGCGACGTGACCGCCCCAGTCTCGGCCCCCTGGACGAGACGCGCGAACTTCTCGAGGACCCCGGTCGTGTACCGCGGCACGAACGGCGCCCGGTGCGCCGCGCGCTCGGCGAGCACCGCGTCATCCACGAGCAGATCGATGGAGTTGGTCGTGACGTCGATCTCGATGATGTCGCCGTCCTCGACGAGTCCGATGGGCCCGCCGTCGAGCGCCTCGGGCGCCACGTGTCCGACACAGAAGCCATGCGTGCCACCACTGAAACGTCCGTCGGTGACTAACGCGGAGTCACTGCCGCGCCCCACGCCCTTCATCGCGCCGGTGATCGCGAGCATCTCGCGCATGCCCGGCCCCGACTTGGGTCCCTCATAGCGGACGACCACCACCGTCTCGGGCTGGATCTCTCCCGCGAGGATGGCGGTCATCGCCGCGTCCTCGCCGTCAAAGACCCGCGCCGTGCCACGGAAGTGGAGGTGATCGATGCCCGCGACCTTCACCACGGCGCCGTTGGGCGCGAGCGACCCACGCAGCACCGCGATGCCGCCCCGGTCGTGGATCGGGTGGTCGACGTCGTGGATGACCTCGCCGTCGGGCCGGCGCGCCGCGAAGGCCTCGAGGCTCTCGGCCATCGTCTGGCCCGACACGGTCATCACGTCGCCGTGGAGCAGACCGCGTTCGAGCAGGTGCGCGAGCACCACCGGCACGCCGCCAATCTCGTCGATGTCACTCATGTGGTACTTGCCGTGGGGCTTGGTGTCAGCGATGTGGGGCACGCGCGCGGCGATCGTGTTGAAGTCCTCCAACGCGAGCGGGACCCGCGCCTCGTGGGCGATGGCGAGCAGGTGGAGCACCGCGTTCGTCGAGCCGCCGAGGGCCATCACCACCGCGATGGCGTTCTCGAACGCCTCGCGGGTCATGATCTGGCGGGCCGTGATCCCGCGGTCGAGCAGGTTCACGACGGCCAGCCCCGAGTCGTAAGCGTACTGGTCGCGTCGGGGGTCGATTGAGGGGACGCTCGCGCTGCCGAGCAGCGACATGCCGAGCGCCTCGCCGACGCTCGCCATCGTGTTGGCAGTGAACATGCCCGCGCAGCTCCCCTCGCCGGGGCAGGCCGCGAGTTCAACCTCGCGCAGCTCGTCGTCGCTCATCGAGCCGACGGCGTTGGCGCCGACCGCCTCGAACACCGACGTGATGTCGAGAGACTTGCCGTGGAGGTGACCGGGCATGATGGTGCCGCCGTAGAGGAAGACTGAGGGCACGTCCAGGCGAGCGGCCGCCATCAGCATGCCCGGCAGCGACTTGTCACAGCCCGCGAAGGTCACCAGCGCGTCGAAGCGCTCCGCGTGCATCACGGTCTCGACCGAGTCGGCGATGACCTCGCGCGAGACGAGCGAGGCGCGCATCCCCTCGTGGCCCATCGAGATGCCGTCGGAGACGGCGATGGTGACGAACTCGAAGGGCACGGCCCCGGCGTCACGCACCGCGACCTTGGCGCGCTTGGCCAGTCGGTCGAGCGGCAGGTTGCACGGCGTCACCTCGTTCCAGCTCGACGCCACGCCGATCTGGGCTTTGACCATGTCATCGTCGCCCATGCCCATGGCGCGCAGCATCGCGCGCGCGGGCGCGCGGCCCTTGCCGAGGGTGACGTCAGTGCTACGAGGTGTGGGGTGGGTCGTCATGGCAGCAGTCTACGAAATGCGCCGACCGCTCACCCAACTGGCGCATAGAGGCTGACCGTCTCGCCCGGCCCGAGCAACTCCACCCACGTCTGCCCCGGACGCAGTGCGATCACCGTGCCGTTGGACGTGCGGTACGCCGTCGCCTTGGCGACGCCGGAGCGGAACCACGAGCCGCGCACCAGGCGACCGTCGCTCAGAACCATCGCCGGGCCGTGCCCGACCAGGTTGGCCTCGGCGCCCATGGCGCCCACGCCGCCGATGTAGTTGACCTCCATCACGATCACGTTGACCGGCGAGACGCGCGCGCCGCTCGCGGTGACGTCCGGTGCGCCGAAGATCGAGCGATCCCACGAGCCGGTCCTCGCGTCCCACGCGTAGTGCACGGCGTAGCCCGCGGGGAAGTTGACCGTGAACGACCCGACGGGGGCCCCGCGCGGCGGGGCGTCCTTCGCAACGTACGTGAAGATCGGGCGTGGTGGCGTCGGCCGACCGGCCATGGCGAGCAGTTTCACCGGGTTCAACAGCAGGTTGTGGGGGGCGTAACGCGCGGGATCGCGGTACATCGCCGAACCCGCGGTCGCCTCGTCGTAGCGCTTGACCGGCGCCGTCGCGATGCTCGCCAGCGCGTAGGCCGCGCCGCCGGAGAAGGCGAAGACCCCCTTCAGCGGAAACACGATCTCGCGGTCGGTCCGTCGCACCGAACGGACCGGTCCGATGACCGGGGGCAGGTGCGAATTGAAGACCGCGGCGAGGCGCGTGATGCCACCCTCGACGATCTCCTCGTAGACGACGTCCGCCTCGTTGATCCCGAACTGGGGATGGGCCATCGGCGTGTTGTCGATCTTGACCGTCAGGGCCGAGCGACGCATTGACACCGCCGTCGGATCGGGCAGCCCGGTCAGCGGCGCCACCCGTCGATGACGGGCCCGGGCGGCGAGCGTCGCGGTCGTGGTGCCCTGTCTCGCCGACACGGCACCCGCGACCGGCGCGACGACCAACGAGGCGGCCAGCACTAGGGCGATCCGGCGGGCGCGCAGCGTTCGCGGCCTACCCATGGCTAGCGTCGCGCGTGTAGCTCGGCGATGACGGCCTTGCCGTTGGCCCGACCACGCGTTTCGCGCATGACAAGACCGATGAAGAACTGGGCAAGCTTGTCGTCGCCCGCACAAAAACGCGTCCACTCGTCGGGGTGGGCCGCGATCAAGGTCGCGATGACGTCGCCGAGCGAATCGGCCGAGAGCTGTTCGAAACCCTTAGCCGCGGCGATGGCCGCGGGATCGCCACCCGAGGCGAGTAGATCGGCGAGGACGGCCTTCGCCTGGGTGGCCGAGAGCTGGCCACGGGACTCCATCTCAACCGCGGCCACGAAGGCGTCCTCGGTGAGCTTCGAGACGTCCCCGGCGGCGGCGAGTTCGTTGGCGACGCGCGCCACGGCGACGCCCACGTCACCCCCGGCGGCGGCCGTCGCGTGGACGTAGCGCTCGAGACCGAGGTCGATGACCACGTCGATCGCGTCGCGCTGAGCGTCGCTCGCCTCACCGAGGAGTGCCACCACCGCAGCGCGGCGCTCGGCCGGCATCGGACCCAGGGACTCGGCCACGCGGCGCTGCCAGTCGGCGTCGGGCGCTAGGTCGACCAGATCGGGTTCGCGGAAGTAGCGGTAGTCCTCGGCCTCCTCCTTCACGCGCATCGTCGAGGTCGCCCCCTGGGTCTCGTCCCAGTGCCGGGTCTCTTGTCGAACGACGCCGCCGTCCTCGATGAGGGCCACCTGTCGCTCCGCCTCAAACTCGATCGCCCGGTGTAGGCTGCGCAGCGAGTTGAGGTTCTTGATCTCGCAGCGGGTCCCGAAGGGGTCGCCACTGTGGCGAACCGAGACGTTGGCGTCGATGCGCATCGACCCCTCCTCCATCCGTCCGTCCGAGGCGCCGGTCGCGATTAGCACCGCACGCAGCTCGCTCGCGTAGAGCCGCGCCTGGGCGGCCGAACGGATGTCGGGGCCCGAGACGATCTCGACCAGCGGCACACCTGAGCGGTTGTAGTCCACGAGCGAGCGTTCGGCACCGTGGATGCGTCCGCTGGCGCCCAGGTGCGTCGACTTGCCGGTGTCCTCCTCCAGGTGCGCGCGCTCGATGCTCACCCGAGACCCATCGGGCAGGTCGAGGTACCCGCCTGCGTTGATCGGCAGGTCGTACTGGGAGATCTGGAAGTCCTTGGGCATGTCGGGGTAGAAGTAGTTCTTGCGGTGGAACGTCGAGGGCGCAATCGTGGCGTGCAGCGCCATGCCGATCGCCATCGCCATCGAGACGGCCTGCTCGTTCAGCACCGGCAGCGAGCCCGGCAGGCCCAGGCACACTGGGCAGATGTTCGTGTTGGCCTCGGCGCCAAATGCGTTGGCGCAGCCACAGAACATCTTGGTGGCGGTTCGCAACTCGGTGTGAACCTCGAGTCCAACAACCATCTCCCAACCGGCTGGCAACGTCATGATTCCCGCTCCGCGTCTTCGAGCACCGTGGCCGCGGCGAAGAGCCGCGCTTCGCTACGACCCGGTCCGAGCAATTGGACGCCGATCGGCAGGTCCGCCTCGCCCCGGCCGAAGGGGACCGAGAGCGCAGCCTCGCCGGCCAGGTTCGTCGGGATCGTGAAGACGTCCGACAGGTACATGGCCATCGGATCGTTCGTCTTGGAGCCGAAAGTGAATGCGACCGAGGGGGTCGTGGCGCCGAGCAGCAGGTCGACGTCGAGGTACGCGCGGCGGAACGCGTCGCGCATCTGCGTGCGGACCTTCAGCGCCTGGCCGTAGTAGGCGTCGTAGTACCCCGCCGACAGCGCGTAGGTCCCGAGCATGATCCGTCGCTTCACTTCGGCCCCGAAGCCCACCGTGCGGGTCGCCTCATTCATCGCCGCGACATCCTCGGCGTCGACGCGCAGTCCGTAGCGCACGCCGTCGTAGCGCGCCAAGTTGCTCGACGCCTCGGCCGGTGCGATGAGGTAGTAGGCGCTGAGCCCGAGTCGCAACTCAGGGATGGACAGCTCGACGATCGAGGCCCCGGCCGCCGCGAGGACCGCCGCGGCCCGTTCGACCGCGTCGACGATCTCAGCGTCGGCACCGTCGATCAGTTCGCGAACCAGTCCGATCCGCCGACCCGCCACGCCGTCGTTGAGGTGTGCGACGAGGCTCGGTGACGGTTCGGGCAACGACGTCGAATCCATCGGGTCGTGGCCCGCGATGACCTCGAGCAGCAGCGCCGCGTCAGCGACGGTCGAAGCGAAGGGGCCGATCTGGTCGAGTGAGCTCGCAAACGCGATCAGGCCGTAGCGCGAGACCAACCCGTAGGTGGGCTTTACCCCGACGATGCCACAGAGCGCGGCGGGCTGCCTGATCGACCCACCCGTGTCACTGCCGAGCGCGAGGGGGGTCATGGCCGCGGCCACGGCGGCCGCGGAGCCACCCGAGGAACCTCCCGGCACCCGGGTCGGGTCGAGCGGGTTGCGGGTCGGGCCGAACGCCGAGGTCTCGGTCGACGAGCCCATCGCGAACTCGTCGAGGTTGGTCTTGCCCATCGGCACGGCGCCAGCCCCGAGGAGTCGGTCGACGACCGTGGCGCTGTAGGGCGGACGCCACCCTTCGAGGATCCGCGACGAGCAAGTCGTCGGGACCCCGACCTGGCAGAGGTTGTCCTTGAGCGCGATCGGCACCCCGGCGAGTCGTCCCGGGTCGGCGCCACGGGCGACCGCGTCGTCGACACGCGCCGCCGCCGCCATCGCCCCGTCCTCGTCGACGTGCAGAAAGATGTTCAGTTCGTCGTTGCGCGCCCGGATCGCGTCGAGCGATTCCTGGGCGAGGGCCGTCGCACTCAGCGCGCCGGCGCGTACGCCTTCGGCCATGGTGATCGCGTTCACGGCGCCTCCCCCATGATCCGCGGCACCGCGAAGCAGCCGTCTTCGGCGTCCGGAGCGGCCGCGAGCACGACATCTCGATTGAGGCTTGGGCGTACGACGTCCTGGCGGACCACGTTGATCAGGTCATAGGGGTGGGCCGTCGCGATGACGTCGCCGAGGTCGAGCGACTGCATGTCCGCTGCGTGGTCGAGGATGCGTGCCAGCTGCACGGTGAACAGGTCGAGTTCCTCGTCGCTCAGGCGCAACCGCGCGAGCTTGGCCACGTGAGCGACCTCGGCCCGGGTCAGCCCGCTCACGGGGCGACCGTCTTGTGGATGAAGTCACGCGTCAGGGACTGCACGACCGGCTGATCGTTGTCGATCGTGGCGACGTGGAACGAGTTCTCCAGCCACACCCGCTCAATGGGACCACGCACGCGCGCAACGAGGTCGTCGCCGTTGTCCACGGTCACGACGTGGTCCTCGCGACTCGAGAGCAGGAGGCTCGGCGCCACGATCGACCCCAGTGCGTCGTAGACTTCGCTGATGCCATCGAAGAGGCTCTTCGCGCACGCGAGCGGCGTCGCGTCGTAGGCGAGTTCGCTCACGCCCTCGCGCTTCACGTCCGATCCGATGGCGTCGATCGTCGTGAGCCCGGCCTCGATGAGCTGGTTGAGACCGTCAATCATCTCGGGGACGGGGGGCTTGACGAGCGGGTTGATGAAGACGGCGGCGCTGACGTCGCGACGCTGGGCGACGTAGGCGCCCAAACCGCCACCCATCGACAGTCCCACGACCGCGACGCGCGCGGTCCGTCCCGCGAGGTCGTCGTACGCCTCAAGGGCTGCGCCGGTCCAGTCAGCCCAGCTCGTCGTCGTCATGTCGGCCACCGAGGTACCGTGGCCCGGCAGGCGCGGCAACGAGACGGTGAAGCCGTCGGCGGCGAGGAACTCGGCGAGTGGCCGCACCGAGGAGGGATTGCCGGTGAACCCGTGCAGCACGAGCACGCCGGTGTCGCTCCCGGCCGCCTCGAAGGGCTCGCAGCCGGGGAGTATGGCAGTCGTCATAGCTCACAGACTACCGGCCGCGCCGCGGCCGGTCGGTGGGCCACGGGCTTGATCAGCCGAGCAGCGTCGGCAGCTGGGCGGCGAGGTCCGCCACGGCCCACCGGTCGTCGCGCTCGAGGGTCTCGGTCATCGTCCAGTTCTGGAAGAGTCGCACGGTGCCGCCCTGGACGAAGAAGACCCGTCCGGTGGCGGTGCAGTCGGCCATCGCCAACGTTGCGACCAAGGGTGAGATGTTGGCGGGGTCCCACACGTCAAAGGCCGCTTCGTCGCTCGGCTTGACGACGTAGTCCGCAAGGCCTGGGGTCGACTCGGTCATCCGGGTACGCGCGGCCGGTGCGATGGCGTTCGCCCGCACGCCGTAACGACCCAGCTCCTCTGCGATGATGACCGTGAACGCGGCGATGCCCGCCTTCGCGGCGCCGTAGTTGGACTGGCCGATGTTGCCGAGCAGTCCCGAGGTCGACGACGTGTTGATGATCGACGCGTTGACCGGATGGCCGGCCTTGGCTCGCTCGCGCCAGTACGTCGCGGCGTGGCGCGTGGGAACGAAGTGGCCCTTCAAGTGGACGTTGATGACCGCGTCCCAGTCTGCCTCCGAGAGGTTCACAAGCACCCGGTCGCGCAGAATCCCGGCGTTGTTGACCAGGACGTCCAGCTCGCCGTAGGTGTCAAGGGCCGTTTGGATCAGCCTGGCGCCACCCTCCCACTCGGCGACATTGTCGTGGTTGGCGACGGCCTCGCCCCCGAAGGCGCGGATCTCGGCGACAACCTCCTCAGCGGGCGTGGCCGCGCTCGCCGAACCATCCAGGGACCCGCCAAGGTCGTTTACAACGACCTTGGCGCCCTCGGCGGCGAACAGCAGCGCGTGTTCGCGACCGATCCCGCGGCCGGCACCGGTGATAATCGCTACACGACCGTCCAACGCACCCATCACAACTCCCTCACTCGTCCTCGCCCGATTGTACTGACGCGCTGGTAGCCCTATCGTCGCCAGAACGCCGGTGGCCTCGCGTGGGCGTGGTAGTGGTCGGGGATGTTGCGCATGTGGTCATCGATCGTCCACTGACCGACCCCGAGTTCACGGTCGGCCACCGCCGCGAGTCGTTCGTGGAGCTGTCGTTTCAGATCCTCCGGTGGCGTGGCGTCGTGGTTGCGCCACACCACCATGGGCACGAGGCATATCTCGCAGTCCGCGATCCAGCAGAGATCGTCCTCGACGTAACGCGTCGTGATCACCGCCGCCTGGCAGAGCTCACAATCGCCGCTCACTTGACGTTGACGATGATCGTGGACCGGTACGGCACCATCGTGCCCGGCGCCGGGATCGTCGATACCACCTTGGTCCAGGTCCCGTTGGCCGACCCCGGCCCCTTGGTATGGAAGAAGAGGACGGCCTTCTTGAAGGCCGCGAATGTCTGGGACTGATCCATGCCGATCACATTGGGCACCGGCCGCGGACCGGTACCGGCGGTCGTCGTCGCAGGCGTCGTCGTGGTTGGCGCGGGCGCAGTCGTCGTTGGCGAGGTCGTGGTCGGCGTCGTCGTGGTCGGTGTGGGACCCTTGCTCAACGCCAAGACGACCTTCGCGCCCGCGGGCACGCTCGCGGGGTTCGAAAACCCGTGGTAGAGCACCGAGACCACCTGACCGGCGCCGAGTGAACTCACGACGTAGGCCGTGCTCGGACACGTCGCGGCGATTCCCGCTTTCTTGAGCGCCGCCGTCGCTACGGCGCAGGTCTCACCCATCACGGCTGGCAGTGTGACGCGAGCCGCGCCGTCTGAGACGGTGACGGTCACCACGGTGCCGGCCTTGGCGGAGCTGCCCGCCCCGGGCGACTGGGAGATGATCTCGTGGGCGGCGATCGTCGTCGAGCGCTGGTGGCCGGCGACGCGCACGGTGAGCCCCTCGGCGTTCAACTGGCTGGCCGCCTGGCTCGTGGTGAGGCCCACCAGGGACGGCACGGTGTGGCTCTGGGTCAGCAGTCCGGACTTCCACACCGCAGCACCCGCGACGGCCGCGACCAACACGATCGCCGCGAGCACGAGTGCGGCGCGGCGCCGGCGCGGCGCCGGCACGATTGGGTACGGCTCCGAAGCGCGGGCGCGCGCCCTCGCGTCGGCCGCCGATGCCCCCGGAGGGACCTGGCGGGCCGGCTGCGGGCGCGGGAAGCGGGGCGCCGGTGACTCGTCGTAATCGGAGCCCGCGATCTGTTCGGCCGACGGCGCGCGGAACCCAATTGAGGTCCGTGGCTCGGAGGGCCGATAGTGCGCGAGCAACGGCATCGTCCGGTTGACGGGCGTGATGGCCAACGGGGAGGGATCGGTGACGCTCGCGGTGAGTCGATTGGCGAACTGCTCCGCCGAGAGCCGCAGCAGCGGGTCGGGAACCGCCGCTTGAGCGAGGATCATGTCGAGCGTCCCGAGTTCCGGGCGGATCGGCAACGGCGTGTTGATCCGGGCCCGCAGCATCGCGTCGGCCGACACCGCGTCAAAGGGTGCCTCGCCGGTCGCGGCCTCGAAGAGGATCAACGCGAGCGCGTACACGTCGGACTTGGCGTCCCCCGGCACGCCCTGAGCCTGTTCGGGGCTGAGGTAACGCACGTCGTTGATCGAGTAGTGGCCCGGGTGCATCGTGCGCAGCCCCGACATGGCGACGTCGCCGACGCGCACGCCACCATCGTCGCCGATGAGGAGTTTGCTCGGCGACAGCGATCCGTGAACGATCCCGTTGGCGTGCAGGTACGCCAACGCCGAGGCCACGTCGCTGCCCAACTTGGCGGTGTCGCCGATTTCGAGCCGTCGGCCTGCGGCCAACACGTCCTCGAGCGAGCCGCCGCTCATGTACTCGCTCACCACGAAGATCGATCCGGATTCCTGGCCACCGTCGAAGACCCGTGCGAGATGCGGGTGGCTCAACGTCGCCGAGCGGATGATCTGGTCGCGGAACGTTCGGCGCACGTCTTCGTGCGCGGCCAGCTGCGGGAGCAGGACCTTCAGGATCACCGTGCGGTGCAGGGTCCGATCCTCGGCGACGTAGACCTCAGCCGTCGACCCGACGTCCACGGTATCGGTGATGCGGTAGCGACCAACGACGTCATGGCCGGGTGAGAACGTGTAGGTAGACATGGGCAAACCCAACCCTAGAGCACTGTCTCTTCGTCTCGGGCAATGGTCGTGCGCCACGTACCCGAGACGAGCAGCGTCTCGAACTCGTCGGCGTCCACGAGTGGCACGCCGAGGGTCCGGGCCTTGGTGAGCTTGCTCGCCCCCGGTGCGTTCCCGACCACCACGCAGTAGGTCTTGGCCGACACCGTGCCCGGCGACGTGCCGCCGCGGGCAACGATGGCGGCCTCGGCCGCTTCACGGGTGAACCCCGGCACCGACCCAGTGACCACGACGGCGCGCCCTTTCAGCGTCTCGCCCAGCGCACCGTTCGAGGGCTCGACGAGCGTCAGCCCGGCGTCGGCGAGTCGTGCCATCCGCTCGATCACCTCGGGCGAGCGTACGAACTGGAAGACCGACGCCGCGATCACCGGCCCGACGCCGTCGATCGTCTCTAATTCGGCCAGTGGCGCCTCGACCAACGCTGCGTATGACCTGAACCAGGTGGCGAGGGCGCGCGCGGCAACCGGCCCGACGTGGCGGATCCCGAGGGCCACGAGCAATCGACTGAGCGGTTGAACCTTGGCCCGCTCGATGGCACCCACGAGCGCCGCCGCCGACACCGCACCCAATCCCTCGAGTTGCTCGAGCGCCGCCACGTCAAGGTCGAACAGGTCGGCCACGTCGGCGACGAGCGCCGCCTCGATCAGTTGGGCGGCGCGCTGCTCACCCAGGCCCTCGATGTCGAGCGCGCCGCGCGACGCGAAGTGGACGATCTGCTGAAGGAGCTGGGCCGGGCACTTCGGATTCACGCAGTAGCTGTCGCGCTCGTCGCCGAGTCGCACGAGTGGGCCGCCGCATTCGGGGCACACGCTCGGGAACGTCCACGAAGCGCCGCGCTCAACGGTGGGGTCGATCACCGCGCCCACCACCTCGGGGATCACGTCGCCCGCTTTGCGCACCACCACGACGTCACCCGGGCGCACGTCCTTCAGCGCCACCTGGTCGGCGTTGTGCAACGTAGCGAGCGAGACCGTCGAACCCGCGACGACGACCGGTTCTAGGACCGCGAAGGGAGTCGCCCGACCGGTGCGGCCGATCGAGACCTCGATTGCGAGCAGTCGTGTCGTGCGCTCCTCAGGTGGGAACTTGCGCGCGATGGCCCACCGCGGCGCTCGCGACGTCGAGCCCAGCCGGGCCCGGTGCGCGAACTCGTCGACCTTGATGACCGCCCCGTCCACATCAAAGTCCAGGTCGTGACGGTGCGACTCGAACCACGACGACCGTTCGACCATCGCATCCACACCCACGACGACCCGTGCGTCGGCGGCGACAAGGAATCCGCGCTCCGCCAGGGCCGCCAACAGCGCCCCCTGATTCGTCACGCCGAGTGTGTTCGAACGGTCGACAACCTGATACGCGAGGAATGACAGGGCACGCTCGGCCGTGACCGCCGCGTTCTTCTGGCGCAGGCTGCCGGCAGCGGCGTTGCGGGGATTGGCGAACTCGCGCTCGGCGCGTTCGCGCTGCACGCGGTTCAGCTCGAGGAACGCCGCCTTGGTGAGAAAGACCTCACCGCGCACGTCCAGCGCACCCCTCAGCGCACCGATGGTGGCCGGAACGCTCGCCACGTTGCGCACGTTGGCCGTCACATCTTCGCCGGAGTGCCCGTCGCCGCGGGTCGCCGCCCAGGCGAGCCGACCGCCGTCGTAGTGGATCGACAGCGCCAGTCCGTCGATCTTGGGCTCGACCGCGAAGGCGATAGCCGCCGGGTCGAGGTCAAGGGCGCGCGACACCCGTTCGGCCCACGCCCGCAGCTCGGACTCGTCAAAGACATTGTCCAGGCTGAGCATCGCCTCGCTGTGTCGAATAGACGGGAACGTGCTGTCAGGCGGAGCGCCGACCGTCTGGCTCGGTGAGCTCGACACGACCAGGGCCGGGTCCTCCTGTTCGAGGCGACGCAGTTCGCGCACGAGCTCGTCGTAGTCGGCATCGGGGATGAGCGGCGAATCGTGCACGAAGTAAGCCTTGTTATGCACCGCGATCTGCGAGCGCAACCACGCCACACGCTCAGCCGAAGCGCTCACGACCGGGCCACGACCGCCGCGCCACGCACGACCTCGGGGTCATCGAACGCGTAGAAGACGACCGACTGGCCCGGCGCGACCGGACGGATCGGCTCATCGAACTCGACCGACCAGTGGCCCGGCCCGCGAAGCACGGCCCGACGCGCGACGCCGTGCGCACTCGCCTGGACCCAGACGTACTCGCCCCCGGCGAGCGCCGTGTCAGTCGTGCTCATCGAGCCGGCGTCCAGTGGCACGGTGGTGACCATGACCTCCTCGAGCCGGCCCACGTCCACGCGTCCGGCCGCCAGGTCCACGTTGGTCACGTACCGGCGCTCACCGTCGCGACCCGGGGCGACGCCGCGGCGCTGCCCGACGGTGACCAACTCGGCCACGTCCACGCTTCCGAGGACGTCACCAGTCGAACGATCCACGACGGTGGCGGCCGTTACCGGGATGCGACTTCGCAGGAAGACCTCGCGACCACGCGACGCCTCGATGAAGCAGACATCTTGGCTGTCGGGCTTGTTCCACGTGCGAAGCCCCAAGCGTTCGGCTTCGTGACGAACTGCGTCCTTGGTCATCGTGCCGATCGGCAGTTGCAGTCGTGCCAACTGCGCGGCGCCCAGATAACCCAGCACGTAACTCTGATCCTTCGCCGGGTCGGCGCCGCGCGCGAGGGCGGGCCGACCGGCCCGTTCCACGACCCGAGCGTGGTGGCCCGTAGCCACCGCGTCAAAGCCCAGCCGGTTCGCCCGCTCGATTAACAGATCGAACTTGATGTGCCGGTTGCACTCGATGCAGGGGTTCGGCGTCAGGCCCGCAGCGTGACCGGCGACGAAGGGTGCGACGACGTGACGTTCGAACTCCTCGGTGTAGTTAAAGACGTGGTGGTCGATGTCCAGGACCTGCGCGACGCGTCGCGCGTCATCGACGTCAGCCACCGAGCAGCAACCCGAATCCGAGGCCCCACCCCACAGTTTCAAGGTCGCTCCGACCACGTCGTGTCCGGCGTCGCGCAGCAGTCCGGCGGCGACCGACGAATCGACCCCGCCACTCATCGCTACGAGAACTCTCACGGGACCAGTCTGCCAGTCGAACCCCGGCCGCCGTTCAGTGGAGCTGGTGCACGATCCGCGCCAGGATTGCGATGACCGCGTCCACGTCCTCGGCGGTCGTCTCGGTGCCCATGGAGAACCGCAGCGATCCCCGGGCCCTGTCCGCGCTCACGCCCATGGCCTCCAGCACGTGACTGGCCTGGCTCGCGCCGCTCGAGCAGCTCGCCGCCGCCGACGCGTAAACGCCCGCCTGATCGAGCAGGAAGAGCAGTTCGTCACTGGCGAGTCCCTCGAACGTCGCGTGCACCGTTCCCGCGACGCGCAACGCCCCCACGCTCGTGACCGTACAGCCGGGTAGCAGTGACAGGGCGTTGACCATCGTCGCCTGCAGCACCTCGACGCGCTCGTTGACCTCGTCGAGCTCGCGAGCGGTCGCTCGCAACGCGGCGGCGAGCCCGACGGCCGCCGCGACGTCCACGGTCCCCCCGCGGTGACCCTGCTCCTGGCCGCCGCCGGGGACCAGCGCGTCGAAAGCGACGCCCCCTCGAACGACAAGGGCCCCCGCGTTCACCGGCCCGCCCAGCTTGTGCGCGCACAACGAGACCATGTCAACCGAGGCAGTCACCGTCGGCAGATACAGCCACGGCGCCGCAGCTACCGCGTCGGTGTGCACGACGGACCCACCGTCGTAGCCGCCGTGGGCGATCGCCGAGACGCCGTCGAGCGGCTGACGCACGCCGGTCTCGTTGTTGGCCGCCATCACGCTGACGATGGCGGTGTCGGGCCCGATGGCCTCGCGCAGCGACTCGAGGTCAACGACCCCGTCGGCGTCGACCTCGACGTAGCGCACCGAGACGCTCGGGAAGTCCCGCGCCATCATCGCCGCTGCGTCGAGCACGGCGTGGTGTTCGACTCGAGAGACGACGATGGAGGTCGAGTCGTGGTGACGGCGGTGGTAGTTCGCCACGCCCGCGACCGCCAGTTGACACGACTCGGTGCCGCCGCCGGTGAAGACGACGCCTCCCGCCTCGGCACCGACGAACTCGGCGACGACGTCGCGGGCCTCCTCGACGGCCCGACGGGCCACGCGCGCCGCGCGGTGGCTACCCGAGGGGTTACCGACGACGCCGTGCTGCCACGGTTCCATCGCCGCGGCCACCTCGTCACGCCGCGGTGCCGACGCCGCGTGATCGAAGTAGTAGGTCGTCATCAGACCACGTAGAAGGACTTGATGTTGGTGAACTCCTTGATGCCGTAGGCCGAGAGCTCACGCCCGAAGCCGGAGTTCTTGGTACCGCCGAAGGGAAGCTCCGGCATGGAGGCGACGACCGAATTGGCAAAGACCACGCCGACGTCCAAGCCGGCGATGGCCGCATCGATCTCGGCGTCGTCAGTCGACCAGATCGACCCGCCGAGCCCCCACGGCGTGGCGTTCGCGTAGGCGATTGCGGCCTCGAGGTCGTTCGCGACGTGCACTACGGCGACCGGACCGAAGAGCTCCTCACTCGCGGCCCGTGAACCACTCGGCACGTCGCTCAAGACCGTGGCGGGATAGAAGAACCCCTCGCGGTCCATCGGTGCACCACCCGTATGAAGGACCGCGCCGGCCTTCACCGACGAGGAGACCTGATCGGCCAGCTGGTTGAACTGCGACGCCGACACGATCGGGCCGAGCACGGTGGCGGGATCCATCGGGTCGCCGGTAGGTACCGCGGCCATTGCGTCGCTGAATCGACTGATGAACTCGTCGGCGCGCTCGCGCACCACGATGAACCGCTTGGACGCGATGCACGCCTGACCGTTGTTCTGCACGCGAGCGGTGACCGCATTGGGCACAGCGGCGTCGAGGTCGGCGTGGACCCCGACGATGAACGGGTCCGAGCCCCCGAGCTCGAGCACGCACTTCTTCAGGTGGGCACCGGCCAACGCCGCGACCGACCGACCGGCCCGCTCAGAACCGGTGAGCGTGACACCGGCGACGCGGGGATCGGCAATGATGCCTTCGATCGCGTCGACCTCGACGAAGAGGTTCGTCATGACGCCGGCGGGGAAGCCCGCGCGGGTGAACAGTTCCTCGATGTACAACGCGCTGCCGGGCACGTTCGGCGCGTGCTTGAGCAGCACGACGTTGCCGGCCATGATCGTCGGCACGCCAAAGCGGATCACTTGCCAGAGCGGGAAGTTCCAGGGCATGACTGCGAGGATCGGCCCGACGGGGTCGAAGCGCACGCCACTACGGCGCGCACTGGTGGCGATCGTCTCGGTCGCGAGGTACGTCTCAGCGTTATCGGCAAAATGGCGCATGGTCGAGGCACACTTGAACGCCTCCCCCTTAGCCGCGGCGAAGGTCTTGCCCATCTCGGTGGTCATCAGCGCCGCGATCACCGGGATCTCGCCCTCGATCAGTTCGGCGGCGCTGCGCATGAGCGCCGCGCGTTGGGCGATCGGCGTCTCGCGCCAGCGACGATAGGACTCCGCGGCGAGGTTCAGGCGGGCCTCGACCTGTTCGGTCGTGTGGGCGGGGTACTCGGCGATGCGCTCGCCCGTGGCGGGGTTCGTGGCAATGAATGGCATGGGTCTAGTCTGCCAGCAATCGCGCCTCACTCTTCGAGGCCGAGGCGAACTGCGCCCAGAAGGACGGCCGGGTCGCCGAGACGCCCACCACCACGGCGGCCATCACGACGGCGCCGATCCCGGTCACGGCGCGAACGCCCCACCACCTCGCGAGGGTCGCCTGGGCGACGGCGCCGAGCGGGTACGCGGCCGAGAGTGAAAGCGTGTACAGCGACAGGATCCGCGAACGCTCGCGCTCGGGCGCGTGCAGCTGCACCGATGTGATGAGGCCGGTCAGCGTGCCGACGTAGGCGGCGCCGAGCACGACGAGTGACGCCATCGCCCACGCGAGTGTCGGAGAGAGCGCGTAGAGCATCTCACTCACAACAGCCGCCGCGATCGAGAGGCGCAGCACGAACACCCTCGACGTCCGTCGCGCGAGACCCGGTAGGGTCATTGCCCCCACCACCGCACCTACCCCCTGTGCGGTGACCAGCCACGAGGTGCCGATCTTGCCCGCGCGCAGGACCTCGATGGCCATCGCGGGCACGAGGGCGATGAAGGGACTGACCGTGACCGCCACCACCGCCACGGCGATGATTGGGTACCGGCAGCCGTTGATTGACCACGCCCGCCTCGCGCCGTCGACGGTCTCGCCCCACAGGCGCACCGGTGCGTCGATCCGCTGTCGCGGCGTGCTGCGCACGAAGAGGAAGGCGACCGCGACGAAAAGGAAGGTTGCGGCGTTGATCGCGAAGCACCACCCCGGGGAACCGAACGTCAGCACGAGCGCCGCCAGCACCGGGCCGATGACGCGCCCGAGGTTGAACTGCGCCGAAGACAGTGACACCGCGGCGAGGACCTCGTGACGATCTACCAGGTCGGGCAAGAGCGACTGCCACGCCGGCCAGGCCGCCGCGCTCGCGAGACCCTCGAGGATCGCGAGGTAGCAGGCTGTCGAGGGCGCGAGGTGACCCGTGAGTTCGGCCGCGGCCAACGCCGCGGCGGCCAAGGTCATCACCACGTTATTGAGTTGGATCCATCGCTGGCGGTTCCATCGGTCGGCGACGAGCCCTCCGAGGGGCGAACCCACGAGGCTCGGCACCCACGCGGCGGCCGTGACCAGTCCCAGCCACAGGGTGTTGTGGGTCGTCTGGGTCAGATAGATCCCGAGCGCGACCGACTGCATCCAGGTGCCCGTCGACGACACGAATGACGCCGCGAGGGCGATCGAGAAACTGGGGTGTCGTAGCGGTGCGAGGGACGCGGACGACATGGACGTCCACGCTACCGGCCAGAGCCGGCCGCTCAGCCGCGCCGACGCCGCCGTGGCCGCAGCGCGAACCACCAGATCGACAGCACGGTCGCCACCACGCCGAGGACCCCGACGGTCGACCGTGCTCCCTTCGCGTTGCGCTCGTTCATGGACCCATGGTACCGACGAGGCCGGGGGCGTACGCCCCCGGCCTCGTCAAGACTGCGCTCAGTGTGAGGACTTAGTCCTGCTTGCTCGCTTCGACCGTGATCTCCAAGACAACCTTGTTGCCGACGACGAGGGCACCGTTCTCCAGCGCACCGTCGAAGTTGACATTGAAGTCGCGACGATCGATCTCGGCGACGGCCTCGAAGCCCGCGACCGTGACGCCCGGCGCCATGCCGGCACCCGAGCCCAGGAACTCGACGTCAAAGGTGACGGACTTGGTCACGCCACGGATGGTGAGGTCGGCCACCATCTCAATCTTGTCGTGGCCCTTGTCGGTGATCGTGGTTGAGTTCAGCGTCAAGGTCGGGTGGTTCTCGAGGTCGAGGAAGTCCGCGCTCTTGAGATGACCGTCACGCATGTCGTTGTCGGTCGTGATGCTCGCAGCCAGAACCGTCGCCTCAACCTTGGAAGTGGCAATCGAGTCACCAATGGTGATCGAACCGGTGAAGTCGCTGAAGTGCCCACGGACCTTGGCGGCGATCAGGTGGCGCGCGACGAAGCCGACGCTCGAGTGGGTGGGGTCAATGGTGTAAACACCGGGAGCGGGAAGGTTGCTCATTGTTTTCTCTCCTAGATACGAACACTGGTTTGTGTTGACACCAGTATAGTTGCATCTACAACTATTTGTCAAGCAGTAGTTGCAAACGTAGGAATGTGCTATACTTGGCGTATGTTGATCGATCCCACGGCCTGCCCCTCGGGAGACGAGAAGGTCACGTTGTTCGGCCTGCTGCTCGAGACCAACGCCCGACTGGCCCGTGGTCTCGGAGTCGAACTCGAGGCAACGTGTGATCTACCCCTCGCCTGGTTCGAGGTGCTGCTGCAGCTGCGTAAGTCGCCCGACGGTCGCTTGAAGATGAACCAGATCGCCGACGCAATCGTCCACTCGACGGGTGGCACCACCCGATTGATCGACCGCCTCGAAGAGGCGGGCCTCGTCGAGCGGACGCTCTGCCCCTCAGATCGACGCGCGATCCACGTCGCTATCACCGACGCCGGAAACGCCAAGCTCGACGACGCACTCGCCGTCCACCTCGCCTACCTGGACGAGCGGCTGGCCGGACGACTCAGCGAGACCGAGCGCCATTCATTGTCCACGCTGCTTGGCAAGCTCAACGCGAACGTCTAGACCCGCTCGATCCACACCGAGGCCTCACGGCCGTCGTCGAGTTCGAGCGCGTGGGCCGGCTCGGCGCGACTCCCCGTCTGGACCGCGTTCGCAAGGACCTCGCGCGCGAGGACCCCGAAGCCATCGCTCAGGTCGTCCAGACCGCTCACCGTGACGTGGATGTGGTCGGCGACGTCGAGTCCCGAAGACTTGCGAAGATCCTGAATCTGGCGAACGACGTCGCGCAGATAACCGCGTCGGCGCAGTCCGTCGTCCAGCGTGAGGTCCAGCGCGATCACCTCGGCGCCGTCGCGCGAGACAGCGAACCCGCCCTGGCTGCGCACGCGCAACTCGAGGTCCTCGACACCGAGCTCGAAGGTGCCGGTGGAGAGTTCGACGCGCACGGTCCCACCGGCGTCGAGCGCGGCGGCGGCGGCCACCGGATCAACGGTCGCCAACGCCGGGCGCAGCTCCTTGACCGCCTCGCCGAGGCGCGGCCCCACGGACCGGAAGTTGGGCACCAGCTCGAAATTCAAGACCTCGGCCAGTTCCGTGCCGTATTCGAGCACATCGACGTTCAACTCGTCCTCCACCACGTCCGCCGGCGGGCGCGGGGCGTCGTTGGGTAGGAACACCAACGCTCGCGCGAGCGGCTGACGAACCTTGACCCCCGCCTCGGCGCGCGCGGCGCGCCCGAGCGACGTCAGTCGTCGCGCCACCGCCATCGAGCGTTCGAGGTCCTCGTCGATGGGTCCGGCTTCAGCCTCGGGCCAGTCCTCCAGGTGTACCGACGCCACGTCGTCGACCTCGTTGAGCTCACGATAGAGCCGCTCAGCGACGAAGGGGGTGAAGGGGGCGATCAAAAGCGTGATCCGTTGAAGTACCGTCAGGAGCGTCGCGTGCGCCGCCAGGGAATCCGACGCCGGCGCGTCCGGGTCCGTGCGCCAGAACCGCCGACGACTGCGCCGGACGTACCAGTTCGACAGGTCGTCGATCAGGGCCGCCAACGCGTCGGTACCCCCGAGCGGCTCGTACCCGTCAAGGGCCGTCGTCACGTCGATCGTCGTTGTCTCAAGTCGCGAGAGGATCCACCGGTCCATGTCGCTGCGCGCCGTCACCGGCGGCACACGGGTATCGGCCGGATCGAAATCGTTCAGCGCCGCGTACGTCGTGAAGAAGCTGAACGTGTTCCAGAGCGTCGCAAGGGTTTCGCGCAGCGACGAGTCGATTGCGCCCAGGCTCGCCCTCGTTGACGTCCACGGCGAGCCCTGGGAGAACATCCACCAGCGCAATGGGTCGGCCCCGCGGGTCGTCAGGACCTCCCACGGGTCAATCACGTTGCCGACGGACTTGCTCATCTTGCGGCCCCGCTCGTCAACGATGTGACCCAAGCAGAGCACGTGTTGGTACGGCGTTCCCCCAAAGACGAGAGAGTTGACGGCAAGCAGCGAGTAGAACCAGCCGCGGGTCTGGTCGATGGCCTCGGCCACCAACTGCGCGGGAAACTGCATCGCCTCAGACGAACCCGCCACGTGCGGATAGCCGACCTGGGCGGCGGGCATCGCGCCAGAGTCGAACCAGGCGTCGATCACCGGCTCCACCCGCCGGGCGACCAGACCACAGGTCGGACAGTCAAAGACGACCTCATCGATGGCGGGGCGATGCGGGTCGAGTTCGGTCAGGTCGCGTTCGGCCAACGCACCCAGTTCGGCGCGTGAGCCGATACAGGTGAGGTGACCGTCGTCGCAGCGCCAGATCGGCAGTGGCGTCCCCCAGAAGCGGTCACGCGACAGCGCCCAGTCGACGTTGTTGGCGAGCCACTCGCCGAAGCGACCGTCTCGGATGTGAGCCGGGTGCCAGTCGATGGTCGAGTTCTCAGTCATCATCGCCTCTTTGAACTGGCTCGTGGCGATGTACCAGCTGGGCTTGCCCCAGTAGATCAATACCGTGCCACAACGCCAGCAGTGCGGGAGCGCGTGGGCGTAGTCCATGCGCGTGATCAACAGGCCTCGCCGCTCGAGCTCGTCGTTGATCGCGTGGTTCGCCTCGCGCACGTCGCGTCCCTCCAGCCACCCGACCGCGGCGGTGAACGTGCCGTCGGGGCCCACGGGGTTCACCGTCGGCAGACCGTGCGCTCGGGCCACCTGGCGGTCAATCTCGCCGAAGGCCGGTGCCTGGTGCACGAGGCCGGTGCCCTCGTCGATCGTGACGTAGTCGGCGGCCACCACGTAGCAGGCGTCGACGTCGGCCGGCAGTGGGACGTCGACGAAGGGGCGTTCGTAGTGCAGGCCTACCAACGCGGTGCCCGCGAGCGTGGCCGACACCCGGGCGTCGGAACCGAAGACTGACTCCACGAGGTCGGCGGCAACGACGGTGCCCTCGACCACGGCGTAGGTGATCGCCGGGTTCACCGCCACCGCGACGTTAGAGAGCAGCGTCCAGGGTGTCGTGGTCCACACGGCGAGATGGGTGACGCCATCGAGGCCGTGCGCGGCCGCGTCGGTCACAGCCAGACGGACATAGGCGCTCTCGTCGACTTCGTCGGTGTACACCTCGGGCTGACCGAGCTCGTGACTCGAAAGAGCGGTGCCGCAACGCGGACAGTACGGGATGACCTTGAGGTCCTCGTAGAGCAGACCGCGCGTGAAGAGCTGCTGGAGCTGCCACCACACCGACTCGACGTAGGACGGGTTGAACGTGAAGTACGCGTGCTCCATGTCGGTCCAGTAGCCGATGCGCTCGGTGAGCCGTTCGAACTCCCCGACGTAGGTCATCACCGACTCGCGACAGAGCCGCGTGAACTCGGTGATGCCGACCTCCTCGACGATCGCGCGCTTGCCCGAGATCCCCAGTTGCTTCTCGACCTGGACCTCGACAGGCAGCCCGTGGGTGTCCCACCCGGCCCGACGCGCGACGTAGCGTCCCCGCATTGTCTGGTACCGACAGAAGAGGTCCTTATAGATCCGCGCCCAGACGTGGTGCAGCCCCGGCTTACCGTTGGCCGTCGGTGGCCCCTCGTAGAACACCCACGGTTCATTGCCCAAGCGATGGTTCATCGAACGGGTGAATACGTCATTGGCCTTCCAACGCTCGAGTTCAGCCTCTTCGAGGTTCACGAAGTCGAGGTCGGCGCTGACGGGTTGAAACACGGTGCTCCTTCATCGGGTCCCCTCATCGTACTAACGGGGCTCTGGGCGACGATGACCCGTATCGTGGGCTGGTGCCGTTCACCATTACCGATGAGCCCGCCGGGGCCAGCGGATCGCGCAGCCTCATCTACGCCGCGGTCGACGAGTTGGAGCGTCGCTACGGCAGCGCCGAGGACGCCCATCACCTCGATTACGACGAGCTGACCCCGCCGCGGGGGTGCTTCCTCGTGGCGCGCGACGGCGGCGACCTGGCCGGCGGCGTCGGCCTTCGTCCGATCGGTGACCCGTCAGCCGCGGTGGGCGAGGTGAAACGGCTCTGGGTCCGTCCCGACCTGCGCCGCCACGGCCTGGCCAAGTCGCTGATGGAAGCCGTCGCAGTTCGCGCGCGCGAATTCGGCTACCGACGGCTCTACCTCGAGACCGGCCCGGCACAACCCGAGGCCCTCGCGCTCTACCCGAGGATCGGGTGGGAACCGGTCGACACGTTCCCGCCAGGTGCCTACACCCACCCCGGCGCGTCGCGGTTCACGCTCGCGCTCTAACGACCGAAGGCACGGTCGAGCCACTGCGCCGAGAGGTCGGCCAGTGAGTCGAGCACGAGGTCGGCGAGTCCGAAGGCCGGCAGCTCACGGTCAAGGGGTGTGGGCACCGCCACGACCGACATCCGTCCGGCCTTGGCGGCGAGCACACCGGCCGAGGAGTCCTCGAAGACGAGACAGCTTGTCGGGGCAACCGCCAGGTTCGCCGCGGCGCTGAGAAAGACGCCGGGGTGGGGCTTGCCGAAGGGCTCGGTCTCGGCTGAGTTGACCGAGGCGAAGCGATCACGCAGATCGAAGTGGGCGAGACAGCGCTCGATGAGCACGTAGGGCGTGGAGCTCGCGAGCGCCACCGGCCCGCGTTGGGCCGCGAGGTCGAGTGCTCGAAGGGCCCCCGGGAGCAACCGCCCTTCGGACTCGACCAGCTCCCCCACCCGGTCCAGCAGTCGCGAGACGATTGTCTCGGCGCTGGGGCCGTGCCAGGGGTAACGCTGGTACCAGTACGAGACGACCTCGGCGACGAACATGCCCTTGGTCTTGCGGTCCTCATCCTCGCTGATCGGCACCCCAAGGGATCCGAAGATCTCGACCTCGGCCCGATGCCACAGCACCTCGGAGTCAATGAGGAGTCCGTCCATGTCAAAGAGTGTCGCGCGCATCGTCACCACGACACTCTGGCACAGCCGTAACGTGGTTCCGTGTCCGCCATACGACTCCTCACGCCCTCGGACGTGGACGACGTCGTCGAGGCCGTCGCGCGCGACCAGCGCCTCGCGAGCCAGTTGAACCACTTCATCGACGCCGAGCTCGACCGAGACGAGCTCGGCGATTCGTACCGGCGCCGTCGCGCGCCGACCTGGATCGCGCTCGACGGAGCGCGGCTGGTGGGCCATCTCACCGCGACATCGCTGCAACGGCCGTCAGGCCGGGCGAGCGCCTGGATCAGTCCCGACGCGGTCTCCTTTAATGACGTAGCGACACTCGGTGCGCTCTACGCCTTCGCCGGCGCGAGGTGGCTCGCCGACGGTATGGATGACCACGAGGTGTGGACGTACGACCGTCCCGACACCCGCGACCCCTGGCTCGAGCTCGGATTCGCCCAGCGCTTCCGACGCGGCTGCCTCGCGCTGGCCTCGCGAGGTGAGCCGAACTGGCCGCCGGGCTACCGACTACGACACGGGAACCGTGACGACCTCGACCTCGCCCTGCACTTCAACGACCTGCTCGACCAGGAGGACGCCGCGGGACCGAGCTTCGCTCGACCCGAACCCTTCGATCGGAACGGACTCGACGAGACCCTCGATGACCCCGACACCATCCACGCGGTCGTCGAACACCGCGGATCACCGGTGGCCCAGGCGATCGTCTTTCCCCTGCTACCCGTGCGCGGTGCGCACGAGCGCACCGTGCACCTCAGCGCGGTCGTCGTCGAGCCATCACAACGGGGCCGCGGCGTGGCGACGGCCATGCTCGACGAGCTCGCCGCCGAGGCTCGTCGACGAGGCTTCCAGTACGCCGACGTCACGTGGCGCACGGCCAGCCTCGCGGCAGCCGCGTTCTGGCGCGCCTACGGCGTCAGCGCGACCTACGTCCGTCTGCAGCGACGGGTGGGTGACGACGCCACGTAGCCCGATAGGGGGCGCGGGGCGAAGGGCACGGTCACTCGGCGAGCCGAACGACCATCACGCGTTAGGCCAGTGACGCTTCGATCGCAGCGATCAGCACCGGGTCCTCCGGGGTCACCGTCGGCGCGAAGCGCTGGATCGACCCGTCCGGTGCGAGGAGGAACTTCTCGAAG
Source organism: Actinomycetes bacterium (assembly GCA_021795095.1). Next base: position 23,677 of record JAJYPU010000007.1, read on the forward strand.
TTCCATCGGATGTCGCCCACGTGGCCGTCCGCGTCGGCGACCGCCGTCAAGGTCGCATAGATCGGGTGGCGACCGTCGCCGTTCACCTCGATCTTCTCGAAGAGCGGGAACGTCACACCGTAGGTGATCGAGCAGAACGACTGGATCTCCTCGGCCGTTCCGGGCTCTTGGCCCATGAACTGGTTGCACGGGAAACCGACGACGCTGAACCCGCGCTCGGCGTATCGCTCGTGCAACGCCTCGAGTCCCTCGTACTGGGGGGTCAGGCCGCACTTGGAGGCCACGTTCACCACCAGCACGCTCTTGCCGCGATAGGGGGCGAGCGACGCGTCGTCACCGGCCAAGGTCCGAACAGGGATGTCGTACACGCTCATAGGCGTGACCATACCGGGGCCGACACGCTCGTCGTGCACTTCGGGTGTCTAGGCTCCCCGTATGCAAGCCGCCGTACTCATCGATGGACGCCTCGAGGTCCAACAACGACCGACGCCCGAGCCAGGGCCCGGCGACGTCCTGGTCGCCGTCGCCGGCGCCGGCGTCAACGCCGCCGACCTGATGCAACGTCGTGGCCAGTACCCCGCGCCGCCCGGCTGGCCCGTCGACGTCCCGGGGCTCGAACTCGCCGGCGTGGTCACCGCGGTCGGCCCTGGGGTCGACATCGAGCTCATCGGACAGCGCGTCTGCGCGATCGTCGGCGGCGGTGCGCAGGCGACACACTGCGTCGTGCCGTGCGAACACCTGATCGCGGTCGTGGACTCGATCGACCTCGCTATCGCGGGAGGTTTCCCCGAGGCGTTCGTGACCGCCCACGACGCCCTGGTCACCCAGGCCGGCGCCGGTGCCGGCGACCGGGTACTGATCTCGGGTGCCGCAGGCGGGGTCGGCTCGGCCGCCGTGCAGATCGCGGCGCGACGCGGCGCCCACGTCATCGCCGCCACCCGCACGACCGAGTTCCACGACCAGCTCCGCGGTCTCGGCGCGTCTGAGACCATCACCGTCGATCAAGTGGCGACGCTCGACCCGGTCGATGTCGTCATCGAGCTCGTGGGCACGGCGCATCTCCAGCATGCGCTGGCCGTGCTCGCCGCGCAAGCCCGCGTCGTCGTGATCGGCGTGGGGGGTGGTGGCCGCGTCGAATTGGACCTCCTAAGCGTGATGAACCGCCGCGCCACGATCACCGGGTCGACCTTGCGCGCCCGCAGCCGCGAAGAGAAGGCCCTCGTGATCAAGCGCGCGAGTGCCGACCTGCACGACGACTGGGCGAGCGGGCGGCTCCAGGTCCCCGTCGCGCGCGTCGTCGACTTCGCCGACATCGCTACGGCCTACGACTTCTTCGCCGAGCCCGGAAAATTCGGCAAGGTCCTGGTACGCATCCCGTGACCACGTGGCGGAACGGGGAGCCGGTCCCCCGGCCCCACCCCTCGCGATGCGACCCCACTCGGCCCGACTACGAGGCGATCATCGCCGCCCACGAGCACGCGGTCACGACTGGGGCGCCGACGTACCTCGACCCCGCGACGGGCTTCGTGGTGCTCACCGTGGTGACCCTGGCGCGTCGTGGCCAGTGCTGTGACAGCGGCTGTCGACACTGCCCATATCTCGAGGCCGCGTCGTAACCAAGCGAGACGCCTCCGCCCGTGATGCGGGCGGAGGCGTCTCGAACCGGGGTTCGAACTACAGCAGGTCGCGTAGTGGTGTGTAGTCCATGCCGTGGGCTTCAGCCACGGGACCGTAGGTGACCGCACCGTTCACGGTGTTGACACCTTCGGCCAGTGCGTCATCGGCCAGGACCGCCTCGCGCCACCCGTGGTGGGCGAGCTCCATCGCGTACGGCAGCGTCGCGTTCGCCAGTGCGGCGGTGGAGGTGTTCGGCACCGCGCCGGGCATGTTGGCCACGCAGTAGAAGATCGATCCGTTCACCTCGAAGACCGGGTCGGAGTGGGTGGTCGGGTGGGTCGCCTCGAAGCACCCGCCCTGGTCCACCGAGATGTCCACGAGGACCGATCCCTCGCGCATCTTCGCCACCAGGTCGTTGCTCACCAACTTGGGCGCCTTGGCGCCGACGACGAGTACTGCACCGATGACGATGTCCGCGCCGATGCAGGCCTCCTCCAAGCTCAAGGTCGACGAGGCGATCGTCTGGAGTCGTCCATCGAAGTGATGGTCGATCTGACGCAGCCGGTCGAGGTTCCGATCGAGAAGCTTGACGTTCGCGTGGAGGCCGACCGCGAGGGTGGCGGCCGCGAGACCCGCGACACCGGCCCCGATCACGACGACGTTCACCGGTGCGACGCCCGGAACGCCACTTATCAGAGAGCCGTGGCCGCCACCGGGTCGCATGAGGTGGTGGGCGCCCATCAGCGGCGCCATACGTCCGGCGACCTCGCTCATCGGCGTGAGCAGCGGCAGCGAGTTGTCGCGAAGCCGAACCGTCTCGTAGGCGATCGCGACGTTGTTCGCCGCCACGAGGGCGTCAGTGCACTCACGTGAGGCAGCCAGGTGCAGGTAGGTGAAGAGGACTTGGTTCTTGTGGGCGGCCAGCCGCGGGTATTCCGCCGCGATCGGCTCCTTGACCTTCATGATCATGTCGCTGTCGGCCCAGACATCGTCGACGTCGTCGACGATGGTGGCGCCATTTGCAACGTAGTCCGCGTCGCTGATCGACGAACCTACTCCCGCGCCGCGCTCGATGAGCACCTGGTGACCCGCGCCAGTGAGTTCACGAGCACCCGCCGGGGTGAGTGCCACGCGGTTTTCGTCGGTCTTAATTTCTTTCGGTACGCCTATTTTCATGAAATTCATCCTAATTTGCCGATTGCGGTGCCCTCGTTGGCTCCGACTACGCCTTCTTGCGCGCGAGCACGATACTCAGGATCGCGAAGCCGATCCCGACGGTGAAGATCGCGGTTCCAAAGACGAACACTTGTGGCGGGATACCCACGCGAGTCGCGCCGTACACCCAGACGGGGAACGGCACACTCGTGCCACTAAGGAAGTTCGACGTCACGAAGTCGTCGATCGAAATCGCAAAGGCCATCAGCGCACCAGCAAGAACGCCGGGCATGATCAATGGCAACGTCACGCGCGTGAAGGTCACCGCCGGGGTCGCTCCGAGGTCGTACGCGGCCTCCTCGAGCGCGGTGTCGAACCCGGCGAGCCGGGCGCGCACGGTGACCGTGACGTAGGCGATCGAGAACATCACGTGGGCGAGTACGAGGGTAAGGAAACCACGGCCGATGTTGAACGTGACGAACAGCCCGAGCAGCGACGCACCCATGACGATCTCCGGGGCGGCGATGTTCAAGAAGATCACCTGCTCGAAGGCGCCCTTGCCCCGGAACCGGGGTGGACGGTAGCGCACGAGCGCGATGGCGAGCATCGTACCGAGCACCGTCGCGATGAGTGTACTCACGAGCGCGAGGCGGATCGAAAGCCAGAATGAGGCGGTCAGGCCGGGCACGTTGCTCCACTGGTGGTACCACTGTGAGGTGAAGCCGTTCCAGGAGAAGCTCACCAGTTGCATGCTGCCGATGGTCTTGTTGAAGCTGTAGAAGATCATGATGACGATCGGGAACACCAGGTACGCGATGACGAGCCACGAGTAGGTCGGCAACACGAACCGGGTCCATCGCCGCTTCCTCGTGGCCGGCGACTCGGGCGTTGAGGTAGTGGGTTGGTCGAGCAACGTCATAGGTACTGCTCGATCGTTCGCGAGCCCAGGAGACGGGCGTAGAGGAAGATGCCGAGCAGGGCCACGACGAGCAGGATCGCCGACAGCGACGCCCCACCGGCGTAGTCCAACGTCACGAGGAACTGATTCTGGATGACCGTCCCGATCATGGTGTTCGAAGTCCCACCGAGGATCTCCTGATTTACGTAGTCACCGAACATCGGGATGAACGTGAGTAGGAAGGCCGCGAAGATGCCCGGCACGGCGAGGGGCATGATGACCTTCATAAAGCCCACGCGCTTGGTCGCGTACAGGTCGTAGGCGGCTTCGAGCACCCGACGATCGATCCGCTCCAACGCCACGTAGAGCGGCAACGCCGTGAAGGGCAGGTAGTTGTAGGCCAGCCCCGCCATGACCGCGTAGCTCGTGCCCAGGATGTGGAAGCCCTGGGGCAGCATGTGGATGTGCTTCAGTGCGCCGAGGACCACCCCGTTGTTGGCGAGCACGAACTCCCAGACGATGGTGCGGATGACGAAGGAGACGAAGAAGGGCACCAGCAGCATCAGCAAGAAGAAGTTCTTGCGACGGCCGCCGTAGAAGGCGATCCAGTAGGCAATCGGGAACGAGATGATCAGGTCCACGATGGTCGCCGCGGCGGCGAAGTAGAGACTGGTGATGAACTCCTGGTGGTACAGGCTCACCTCGCTCGAGAACTCGCCCCAGTGCCACGCCATCACGCACGCCCCCGTGGAGGGGCTGCAGGTCTTGAGCGACAGCGAGAGCATCAGCACCAGCGGCACGAGGAACAGCAACAGGAGCCACAGACCAGACGGCAGGCTGAGTAGGTAGGGCGCCAGCGCCCTACCTACTCGCCGCTTGCGCCGAGGCGCTACGCCCCCTGGATGATCGGGAGGAACAAGTTGTTCCACGCGTTGATCTCCTCTTGATTCTTAAACGGGTAGTAGTTCTTTGACAACTTGACGCGCGCGGGCGTCGGGAAGACCGACGGGGAGTCGGCGGTGACCGACGTCGCCAGTCCGATCGACGGCTTCATCGCCTTCAGCGCCGCTGCGTCCCAGCCCGTCGGGTGCAGCAGTTGCTGCTTCGCGGAGGGAACCGGACAGATGTAGTCGTTGTAGTACTCCACGACGGCCTGGGTCATCGGGCTGTAGTAGAAGTCCATCAGCTTCATGGCGTCGAGGGGATTCTGGGCGTAGAGCGGGATCGCCATGTTGTCCGTCCAGAGCATGAGCCCCTCCTTGGGCGTCATCAGGACCAAGTCCTTGTACTTGCTGTTCAGGTTGGCCTGGAAGATGTCACCGGAGTAGCACTGGGAGACGACGGTGTCGCCATTCTTCAGGTGCTGGATGTAGCTCTGGTCGTAGTAGGCGGCCACCAGGCCATCACTGCGCTGCTGCTGGAGCTTCTTGGCCGCCTTGGCCCAGTCCTTCTCGGTCGAGCTGAACGGCTCGACGCCGATCGCGAGCAGTCCCGCGCTGCCCAACTCGAAGGGGTCGGACAGCATGCCGATCTTGCCCGCATACTTCTTGTCGAACAGGATCTGGATGCTGTCGCCCGGGTTCTTCACGTGCTTGGCGTTGTAGGCGACCGAGGTCCAACCCGACTGCCACGCCATGGTGTACTTGTTGCCCGGGTCCCACGACGGGCTCTTCACCAGCGGCCCGGCGTACTTGTTGAAGTTCGTCATCAACTTGTGGTCCAGCGGCACGAGCCAGCCGTTCTGCATGAGGTAGCCGAGCTCGGGGTTGTTGTTGGTCATCACGACGATGTCGTAGCCGGTCGACTGGCCCGCGGCGAGCGACGGGCGGATCTTGGCGTAGAACGACGCGTTGTCCTGGATGACCTCGTAGTAGTTGACCTTGATCTTGGTGGTCTGGGTGAAGTGTTGGAGCGACAAGTGCTTGCCGTTCAGCACGTCGATGTAGAGCGGCCAGTTCGCGAAGTTGACCGTGTGATGCAACTTCTGCTTCGACCACCACTTCGCGGTACCCACGTTCTTATTCGGCAATGCCGTCGCACCGGCGCCGCTCGAGAGCAGCAGTGACGCCCCCGCGCCCGCACCGGCGGCCTTCATCAGGCCGCGGCGCGATATGCGCTGCTCTGTCAGTCCCCGCCAGAACGACGGATCGATTCCGCCATCCTGGCTAAACACACTGAATTCCTCTGACATGGTTAGTCCCCCTCTGTTTCATTGATTTCTACGGTTGTTGGTAATGGTTTGACGGTAAAGGTGTGTTCCTCGGGCCAGCTGAGGATGACCTCATCACCGCTGCGCGGCGCCAGCTGGTTACCGATGTTCTGGGCGTAGACCGTGACCTCGACCCCGAGGGTCGTCTCGACGATGTACTGGTTGCCCACCCCGGTGAACGTGGAGACGCGCACCCGTCCCCCGATCGCGTTGTGGCCCGGCTGGACGACCGTGCCCGCCGGAAAGATCCCGATCTTCTCGGGTCGAACACCGACCTTGACCGCGGTGCTCCCATCGAGGTCAGGCACGTGGTCCGTAGGCACGACGATGGTCCCGCCACCGTCGATGGCGATCGTGGTGCGCGAGCCCGACGTCGAGACGATCGAGCCCGCGAGCAGATTGGACGCCCCGAGGAACGACGCCACGAACTCGGTCGTGGGGCTGTCGTAGACGTCCTTCGGCGAGCCCATCCCCTCGATCCGACCGTGCCACATGACCGCGAGGCGGTCCGACATGGTCATCGCCTCCTCCTGGTCGTGCGTGACGTAGAGGAAGGTGATGCCGACTTGGGTCTGGATGCGCTTCAACTCGATCTGCATCTGACGGCGCAACTTCGCGTCCAGCGCCGACATCGGCTCGTCGAGCAAGAGCAACTTGGGCTGGTTGACGAGCGCGCGGGCCAGAGCCACGCGCTGCTGCTGGCCACCCGAGAGCTGGGACGACTGACGCTTCTCGTAGTTCGGCAGGTCGACGATGTCGAGCATCTCGCCAACACGCCGCTTGATCTCGTTCTTCTCGATCTTCTGGCGTCGCAGCCCAAAGGCGACGTTCTCAAAGACGTTGAGGTGCGGGAACAACGCGTAGGACTGGAAGACAGTGTTCACATCGCGGCGATACGGCGGCAGGTTGGTGACGTCCTGGCCGCCGAGCAGGATCCGACCCTTGGTGGGATCCTCGAACCCGCCGAGCATTCGCAGCGACGTCGTCTTACCGCAACCCGACGGTCCAAGCAGGCTGAAGAACTCCCCCGCATCCACGCGCAGGTTGAGGTCATCTACGGCGTTCGCGTCATTGAAGGTCTTGGTGACGTCGATGAACTCGACGTCGGCCGACTCCAAGTTGGCGATCTTTCCCGATCGGCCCAACGAGCGCGCGCTCCGCGGCGCCTTGGGATCGGTGGCCTTCGTCGCCCCGATGCTCATGTACTTCCCCCCATCTGCACTCCACGTGACCAAAGCCACTTCCTCCCTCGCCACGACCTCTTCGTCATGGAGAAGGCCTATCACCCCGTTGCCGCACCGTCAGTTCAGCTGCGTGAACTGACGGTTACATCTCTATGTTGTGCATCACGTGCTTGACGCGCGTGTAGTCCTCGAAGCCGTACACCGACAAGTCCTTGCCGTAACCCGAGCTCTTGAAGCCGCCGTGGGGCATCTCCGCAACGAGCGGGATGTGCGTGTTGACCCACACGCAGCCGAAGTCGAGGTCGCGCGTGAAACGCATCGCGCGGCCGTGGTTCGAGGTCCACACCGAGGACGCGAGACCGTAGTCGACCCCGTTCGCGAAGGCCAGGGCCTCGGCGTCGTCTTTGAACTTCTGCACCGTGATGACCGGTCCGAAGATCTCGTTCTGGATCATCTCGTCGTCCTGGCGCAGTCCGGCCACCACGGTCGGGGCGACGAAGAAGCCTTCGTCGCCGACCTGGGAACCGCCGGCCGCGACTGAAGCGTGACTCGGCACCCGCTCGAGGAACCCCGTGACCCGCGCCAGCTGATTGACGTTGTTGACCGGCCCGAAGAGCGCGTCGGCGTTGTCAGGCTTACCGATCACGGTGTGCTTGGCCTGCTCGGCCAGCGCGTCCACGAAGTCGCCGTAGACCTTGGAGGCGACGAGGACGCGGGTGGCGGCCGTGCAGTCCTGGCCGGCGTTGAAATAACCGGCAATGGCGATGCCCTCGACCGCCGCGGCCAGGTCCACGTCATCGAAGACGATCACCGGCGCCTTACCACCGAGCTCGAGGTGCACGCGCTTGAGCGTCTTGGACGCGGTCGAGGCAACCTCCATGCCTGCGCGCACCGATCCGGTCACCGACACCATCGCCGGCGTCCGGTGCTCGACGAGTGCGCGACCGGTGTCGCGGTCACCGCAGACCACATTGAAGACGCCGTCGGGCAGGACCTCGGCCATCAACTGGGCCATGTAGAGCGCCGACGCCGGTGTCGAGTCGCCCGGCTTCAAAACCATCGTGTTGCCCGCGGCGATCGCCGGGGCCCACTTCCACACCGCCATCATCATCGGGTAGTTCCACGGCGTCACCGCGCCGCACACGCCGATGGGCTCGCGACGGATGTAGCTCGTCATGCCTTCCATGTACTCGGTGGCGCCTCGACCCTCGAGCAGGCGAGCCGCCCCCGCGAAGAAGCGGATCTGGTCGAGCATGGGGGGCACCTCTTCGCTGTGGGTCAGCGAGAGAATCTTGCCCGTGTTCTCCGACTCAATCGCCACGAGCTCGTCGGCGTGCTGCTCGAGCACATCGGCGATCTTGAGCAACGCGAGACTGCGCTCGGATGGCGTGGTTCGACGCCACGACTCGAATGCCTTAGCCGCGACCGTGACCGCGAGGTCGACGTCCGCCGCGTTCGAAACCGGCATCTCGGCGAAGGGCTGTCCCGTCGCCGGATTGAAGACCTCGGCGTACTTCTCGCTCTTCGGCGCCACGTAGTCGCCCCCGATGAAATTTGCCAGACGTCGCATTCCCACCCCTCCTAAATCGGTCGCCTACCTCGCAACACAAGAGACACTCTGCCAGATTGTGCGACCACGCGCAAGGTCATTTGTAAGAAATAAGTCACTCCTTGGCAATTTCATGACGCATTCCGTCGCGATGTGTGCATATACTGTACGTATCCGCAGTCCAACCGCCGATTCGGTGGGGTGGATGGGGAGCGACCAATGCCAGCAACTTCTCCAAAGCGACAGACCGCCAAGAACACGAGGAAGGCGTCAGTCGCCGACCACGCGCGCCTTGAGGTTGTCTCGACGGCGAATGGTCTGGACGACATCGATCGTCAGATCATCAGCCATCTGCAGGAGGACGGACGACGTGCCTACGGCGCGATCGCCGGCGAAGTCGGACTCTCCGAAGCCGGTGTGCGCCGCCGGGTTCAGCGACTGCGCGATATGGGCGTCATGCAGATTGTGGCCATCACCGACCCGTTGCAGCTCGGTTACGGTCGCGAGGCCCTGGTGGGCATCCGGGTGCACGGTGACGTGCGACTGGTCGCTGATCGGGTCGCCGCGATCGACGAGGCCAACTACGTGGTTATGACCGCGGGCAGTTTCGACATCATCGCCGAGGTCATTGCGGTCGATG
>JAJYPU010000084.1 GCA_021795095.1 Actinomycetes bacterium
TCTAAACATACGCATCCTTTATATTGGTTTCGTCCAGCCGGCTCTCGCCGACGTCTTTATGAACCGTGTGGGTCCGTACTACTGACGCGGGGCCGGTTGGACCCGCGCCCTTGCCAGCGCTCACCATCAGTGGTGGGCGCTCGACTGGATGGTCGCTCACGTCGTCGTCGGTCCCCCCTTTCCTCGGCGCGTCGTCAGCACCGGGGTCGCTACTCGATTGCCCTCGTGCAGCCAACAGCGCGAGTCGTGGCCGGGGCCGATCTCAAAGACCGGCGGACTCTCGGCGAGACAGCGTGCGCTCGCGTGGGGGCAGCGCGGCGCGAAGCGACAACCCACCACCGAGCTGTCCATCGGACCGGCCGTGGCGGCGCGCGGTGCGATCGACGTCGGGTCCGACGGGTCGGGCACCGAGGCGATCAAAAGTTGGGTGTAGGGGTGAGTCGGCTCGTCGACGAGGGCGGTCCCGACGGAGCGCTCGACGACCTGGCCGGCGTACATGACGATCGTCTCGTCGGCCAGGTAGCGCGCCGAGGCGATGTCGTGGGTGATGTAGAGCACGGCGAGGTTCTCGTTGTCGCACAGCCCCTTTAAAAGGTTCAAGATCCCCAGACGCACCGAGACGTCGAGCATCGAGATCGGCTCGTCGGCGAGCAGGACCTGGGGCTTCACGCACAGGGCGCGCGCGATGGAGACGCGCTGGAGCTGGCCACCTGAGAGCTCGTGGGGGTAGCGGTCGAGGAACCGGTCCGACGGGTCGAGCGAGACCCGCTCGAGCACCGACTTGGCGAGCTCGCCGACGTGAGCGTGGTCCGCGCCGTGGATTAACAGCGGCCGTTCGAGGCTGTGACGGATGCGGTGGACCGGGTTGATGGACGCGAAGGGGTCCTGGAGCACCAGCTGGACCACCGCCGCGTAGGCGAGGTCGCGCTTGACCTTGGGCTCGATCGGGGTGCCGCGCAGCTCGAGCTCGCCCGAGGTCGGCGTCACGATGCGCGCGAGCATGCGCGCGAGCACCGACTTGCCCGAGCCGCTCTCGCCCACCACGGCGAGCACGCGGCCCGCCACGAGGTCGAGACTGACGTCCTCAACGGCGTGAGTGACGCGCTTCGCGCGCAGGAGCCGTCCGGGCACGCGCGTCATGAAGTCGCGCGAGAGGTGGCTCGCGCGCAGCTGCACCGCCCCCGTGTCGAGCTCGACGTCGGTCATGGCTTCCCCACACTCTGTGGGGCCGACGGCGCGAGGGAGAGCTCGACGGGCACTCGCGACTCGCTCGCAGGGTCAAAGAGCCAGCACGCTACGCTGCGACCCTCGTCGCCGAGCTCGCACAGCGTCGGGCGCTCACTGAGACAGCGCGCCATGGCGAAGGTGCACCGTGGCGCGAAGCGACAGCCCGTCGGCGGGTCCGAGAGGTCCGGCGGCGACCCGGGTATCCCAGTCAGCTCGCGGCGCTCGCCGTGCAGCGGCGGGAACGAGTGGAGCAGGCCCAGCGTGTAGGGGTGACGTGGCGCCTCGTAGAGCTCGCGCGCACCGGCACGCTCCACAATCGAGCCGGCGTACATGACGGCGATCTCGTCGGCCAACTCTACGAGCAGCGAGAGGTCGTGGGTGATGAAGATCATCGCGAAGCCGAAGCGCGCGCGCAGCGTGGCCAGCTCGCTGATGATCTCGCGTTGGGTGACCACGTCGAGCGCGGTCGTGGGCTCGTCCATGATCACGAGTTCCGGGTCCAGGGCGAGGGCGACGGCGATCATCACACGCTGGCGCTGGCCGCCCGAGAGTTCGTGGGGGTAGCGGTCGAGCCGGTCCTCGGTGAGCCCGACCAGGCGCAGCAACTCGACGGCGCGCGCGCGGCGCTGTGCCTTGCTCATGTCCTTGCGGTGGGTCTTGAGCACCTCGTCGAACTCGCGACCGATGCGAAGGACCGGGTTGAGGGCGCTGAGCGCGCTCTGGAGCACGATGGACACGTGAGACCAGCGGACCTTGCGTAGTTCGGACTCAGTCGCCTCCACGAGGTTGACCGGGGTGACGACCCCGTCGACGTCGGTCGTGTGCAGCAGCACCCGACCGCCGCTGATGAGACCCGGCGCGCGCAGCAGCCGGGTCATGGCGTAGACGAGGGTCGACTTGCCCGACCCGCTCTCGCCGGCAATGCCGAGCACGCGGGAGCGGTCGAGGCGCAGCGTCACGTCGTCGACGGCGCGCACCATGCTCGTGCCCACGCCGTAGTCGACGCTGAAGCCCTCGATCTCAAGCACCGGCTCGCGGCTCGTGTCACCGGTCGCGACGGCGCTCGCCGCGACGTCAACGACCGCGGTGGGCTCGTGCTCGCGCGGGATCGTGGCGCTCACTTCGCCACCGCGCCCGTCGCTCGACGTGACGAGGACGTCGTGCGCAGGACCGGCGTGACGCCGAGCCGCGCTCGGCGCGCCAGACCAAGTTGACGGCGCTGGCGGGCCGTCAGGCCGGCCGCGCGCAGCCGCGGGTTGATGAACTCGTCAATCCCAAAGTTGACGAGCGCGAGCCCCGTGCCCACGAGCGCGATGCAGATGCCCGGCGGCACGAACCAGTACCACTCATTCGACAGGGGCGCGTTGTTCGCCTGAGCCCAGTAGAGCATGGTGCCCCAGTTCCAGGTCGCGGTGCTCGTCAGCCCGATGTAGGCGAGGGTGACGTAGGCCCCGATCGAGTACAGCACCGTGAAAAGCAGCGAAGACGCGAGCACCGGCAGGAGGTTCGGGGCGATCTCGCTGAACATGATGCGCCGGCGCGACTCGCCGATGATCCGCGCCGCCTCGACGAAGTCACGGTTGCGCAACGACATCGTCTGGGCACGCAGCACCCGCGCGCCCCACGCCCAGCCGGTGAGGCTGATGATGAGGCCGATGACGAACTCATTCGAGCGGCTGTTGACCGGCAGGTAGCTGTCGATGACGATGAGCAGCGGCACCCCCGGGATGGCGAGAAAGACGTTGGAAAGCAGCGTGAGCCCGTCGTCGGGCACGCCGCCCAGGTAGCCCGCCGAGATGCCGATGGTCATTGACAGCAGGGTCGCGACGAGGCCCGCCACGAGGGCGACGACCATCGTGGCGCGCGCGCCGACGAGCAGCTGGGAGAAGATGTCCTGGCCGAGGCTCGTCGTGCCGAGCCAGTGGTGCGCAGACGGCGTGAGCAGCGCCGTGAAGGCGGTCGAACTCGGGTTGTAAGGCGCGAGCCACGGCCCGATCACGGTCAGCACGATGAAGAACCCGAGGATCCCGAGCCCGAGGATCACCTTGGGCGAACGCGGCAGCGCGAGCCCTCTCATACCGCGGCCTCACTGCGGGTGCGCGGGTCTAGGACCAGGTAGACGACGTCGGCGATCAGGTTCGCCGCGAGCACGGTCAGGGTGATCACGAGGAAGATCCCCTGGATGAGCGGATAGTCCTCGTTCAAGACCGCCTGGAGCAGCAGGTCGCCCACACCGGGGTAGTTGAAGACGAGTTCGACCAAGAGAGCCCCCGAGACCACGAGACCGATGGCGAGCGAGAGGTTCGCGATGCTGGGAAGGACCGCGTTGCGCGCAGCGTGGGCGATGACCTTGCGCCGGGGCAGGCCCTTCGCGACGGCCATGAGCACGAAGTCCTCGCCGATCATCGTGATCATCATGTTGCGCATCCCGAGCATCCAGCCCGCGATCGAGCTCATGACGATGGAGATGACGGGCAGCTCGCCGTAGCGCAGCACGCTCGCGATGAACGTCCAGTTCCAGCCCGGCGTGGCGCTCTGGCTGTAGGCCCCGAGCACCGGGAACCAGTGCAGGTTACTGCCGAAGACGAGCAGCATCACGGTGCCGAGGAAGAAGTAGGGGACGGCCTGGAAGAAGGTGGCGGTCGGGATCAGGCTGTCGAACCTCGAGCCACGGGTCCAGCCGAGCAGGGCGCCGGCCAGGGTGCCGAGCACGAAACTGACGATCGTCGAGATCCCAATCAGGCCGATGGTCCACGGCACCGATTCGCGAAGGATCGAGCTCACGGGCGCACCGAGGGTGATCGAGACACCGAGGTTGCCGTGGAAGAGCTGGCCGAGGTACGTGAAGTACTGCGCGACGATGCCCTGCTTGAACCCCATGCCGAAGGAGAGGCGGATGGCGCGGATCTCGGCGGGGGTGACCTGACTGGTGATCTTGCCGATCAACGTCTGGACGGGGTTGCCGGGCATCAGCCGGGGCAGGATGAAGTTGGCGGTCACGGCGACCCACGCCGTGAGCAGGTACAGCCCGAGGCGACGCGCAACGATCCTCACGACACGACCCCCGCGATGCGTCGTTCGTGGTTGCCGAGGGGGGCCTTGGCCTCAACGTCCTCGACGCAGCCGCAGCTCGCGCGCACGATCAGCTCGGTCGGCAGCACGATGGTGGGCTTCTCGCCTTCGGGGTCGTCGAGCAGTGCGACCAGGGCGTCGACCGCGACCTCCCCGAGGATGCTGCCAGACTGGCGGATCGTGGTGAGCGACGGGTTGAAGTAACGGGTGAGCGAGATGTCGTCGAAACCCGTCACGGCCACGTCCTCGGGTACCTTGATCCCGCGCGCGCCGAGGGCGTAGATGACACCGACTGCGGTCTGGTCGTTCGCACACGCGAAGGCCTGCGGCAGCGGCCGGTCGAGCGTGAGACGCTCTTGCATCACGGCCTCGCCGCCCGCCGAGGTCCAGTCGGACTCGAGGATGTCGACCGGGTCCACGGTCGCGCCGAGCTCGGTGATGGCATCGAGGAAAGCGTTCGTGCGCGCCACACTGTCGGGGCTCTCCTTGGAACCGGTCACGAAGCCGACGCTTTGGATGCCGTGGGCCGTGACGAGGTGCGCGGCGAGGTCGCGCATGGCCTGTTCGTTGTCGACGCGCACGGTCGCCGCCGAGGGGAAGTCGCCCCGACCCGACAAGAGCACGATCGGGATCTTCTTGGACAGGTACGCCACGTCCTCGTCCTTCAACACCCGATCGAGCAGGATCAGCCCGTCGACCGTGCCCGTAAGGTTGAGCAGCGAGGACATGTTCGAAGGGTGGCTGTCGTCCGAACTGCTCAACAGCAGCGAGAAGCCGTGTTGGGCGGCGCGGGTCTCGGCGCCGCGAATCACGATGTCGGTGTAGAGCAGGCTCGCCTCCTCAACCCCGAGCACGCCGCTGTCGACGCCCGCGCGCATGAAGACCAGTCCGAGGATCCAGCGCTTGCCGCTCGAGAGCCCGCGCGCTACCGAGTTGGGGACGAACTCGAGCTCCTCCATCGCGGCGAGGACCCGCTCGCGGGTCTCGGGTCGCACCGAGTCGAGGGCGTTGATCGCCCGGCTCACCGTGGCGATGGAGACACCGGCGCGGGCGGCGACGTCGTAGATCGTCGCTGGCGAATCGACCATGTCTCCCCCTGACTGCGCTATCACCGCGAATGTAACCGCTTACAACGATGTAACCGCTTACAACGTAGTGACGTCAACGGGTCCTGTCAAGCCACTGCTTGGGGATTCTTTCACGAGCGCCTACGTTCGAGCACGCCCGTAGACACCGCGTCGCGGCGTCAGCCCTGACGCATCGAACCCTCGCGGATGAAGCGCGCGTGCCAGGACAGCGACTCTTCGAGCAGGTGTGGCGTGTGCTTGCCCGAGGGCGCCGCACTCGCGCGGTCGAAGTAGTCCTGGAGCATCGGACGGTAGTCAGGGTGGGCGCACTGGTCGATGATCTTCTGAGCGCGACGTCGCGGCGCGAGGCCGCGCAGGTCGGCGACGCCCTGCTCGGTGATGATGACGTGCACGTCGTGCTCAGTGTGGTCCACGTGGCTCACCATCGGCACGATCGAGGAGATCGCGCCGCCCTTGGCCGTCGAGGGCGTGAGGAACATCGCGATGTAGGCGTTGCGCGCAAAGTCGCCCGAGCCGCCGATGCCGTTCATGATGCTCGTTCCCATGACGTGGGTCGAGTTGATGTTGCCATAGATGTCGGCCTCGATCGCGCCGTTCATCGCGAGGCAACCGAGTCGGCGAATGACCTCGGGGTGATTGCTGATCTCCTGGGGCCGCAAGATGATCCGGTCGCGGTACTCGGCGATGTTCTCGTGCAGGTCGGCCGCGCCCTCCTCGCTCAGCGAGAACGCCGTCGCCGAGATCGACTCCATGGTGCCCGATTGCAAGAGCGCCAGCATGCCGTCCTGGATCACTTCGGTGTAGGCGGTGAGGGGACGGAACGGCCCCCCGTCGAGCCCGCGCAGCACGGCGTTGGCGATATTGCCGACCCCGGACTGCAGCGGCAGTAGCGCCGCGGGTAGACGGTCGCGCTTCACCTCGTGGGCGAGGAACTCCAAGAGGTGCTGGGCGATCAGCTGGGAGTTCTCGTCGACAGGCTTGAACACGGTGTTGCGGTCCGGCGCGTTGGTCTCCACGACGGCCACGATCTTCTCGGGTGGGCAGTGCAGGTAGGGGACGCCGATGCGGTCCGAGGCCGAGACGATCTGGATGGGCTTGCGATGGGGCGGCAGCGCGGTGCCGTAGTAGACATCGTGCATCCCCTCGAAGGCCGCGGGCTGCCAGGCGTTCACCTCGAGGATGACCCGGTCAGCCTGGTCGATCCATGTTTTGTTGTTGCCGACCGAGGACGACGGGATGAGCTCGCCCTCGGCGGTGACGCCGGCCACCTCGACCACGGCGACGTCGAGGTGCCCAAAAGCACCCTCCCACACCATCTGGGCGACGTGGGAGAGGTGCAGGTCCAGGTAGTCCACCAGTCCGGCGTTGATCTTCGCGCGACTGACCGGGTCCGACTGATAGGGCATGCGCAGGTCGATCGCGTCGACGGCCGCGAGCGCCCCGTCGAGTTCGGGGGCCGTCGACGCACCGGTCCACACACTCACCGCGAAGCGATTACCCCGAGCGGCGGCGTCCTCGACGCGACGCACCAGCGCTCCGGGCACCTCCTTCGGGTAACCCGCTCCCGTGAAGCCGCTCATGCCGACGTTGTCACCTGGTCGGATGAACTGGGCCGCGTCTTCGGGTGTCATAACCCGTTGTGCGATTGAGGCGTTCTGGATACGAGGCTGGTCCGCTGGGGTCACTTGGAGAGCCTAACGCCGCGTGTTGGGCCGACTTTTCAGCCTCATTGGCCTGTCGACGAGCCAGTCAACACAAAGAAACCTCTCAATCTTCGAGTGCGTTTCGTGTCTCGTTCCTCCCTATGGTGTGCACTCAGCGGGGCGTGCATTCCAGTCACTAGACAAGTGGCGCATCATGACCCGTCAAGGGGGGAAGTATGGGAGTGACGCACGAGGACGCAACGATCTTCATGGAGCTCGTTCGCTGGACCACCGAGCTCGGACTCAGCGCAGCGCTGGCGGAGATCTACGCCGATGACTTCAATCCCGCCGACGGCTCAGTCGAGAGTGAGGCGGTGCGCAAGGTGCTCATGTTCGGTGAGACCGCGGGCACCCTCGTCAAGCACAACGTGCTCGCCTGGGATCTGCTCAGCGACTTGTTCTGGGTCGAGGGGATGTGGGACAAGGTGAGCGCGCACGCCCGATTCATCCGTGATCGATACGGCGACCCACGCCTCTACGAGCACTTCGAGTCGCTGGCCGCTCGCGCCACCGTCTAACGCCATGCGTCGGACCCGCGCACGAGGGTCGAGTCGGGCACCGGCGAGAAGTCGTCGGTGCCCGGCGCGGGTAGGTCCGTCGCGATGACCATGCCGAGGGGCCACGTGGGAGGTGATCGATGAGCCAGGTGCGCGACGAATTGCGCTCGTCCAAGACGGCGATGGCGAACGTCTTCGCCAACCCCGCCCTGCGGCGGATCTTCCTCGCCTTTGGCGTCTCACTCATCGGTGACGGCGTCTTCTCGCTCAGCGCCGTGGTCTACGTCTACCGCAGCGGCGGCGCGA
>JAJYPU010000008.1 GCA_021795095.1 Actinomycetes bacterium
CGGGGTGAGCGACTCCACCTCCAGCTCGATGTCGATCGCCCGACGGCTCAGGTTGTCGACGATCGTCACGTCGTGGCCGATGTCTGACAAGTGCAGCGAGGTCGGCCAACCACAGAAGCCATCACCACCCAGTACGAGGACCTTCACGCCCTGCTCCTTTTGTTCCGGTCACGACGTGCGCAGCCCCGCGAACTGAAGTCGGGGTCACGAACATGACCCCGCAACACTACCAAAGCGCCCGTCAGCGGTCCCCCGCCTCGCCGAGGCCCGGGCACCGCGGTGCGGGACCAGCCCCGATTGTGCCGTAGCGGTGGTTCGTGATCGCCACGCTCTGCTCGAGCAGCCAGCGCGGTCCCTCGACGGCGCCGTCCTGGGCGAGCGGCCGTCGGTCGAGCGTGACCCCGCGCGCCACAAGCTGCGCGCTCGGCGCCGGCTCGGCGCTGAGCCAGCGCACCCGGGCGATCGTGTCCGCTCGCGCCACGAGCTCCTCGACGCTCTCCACGATCGCGCCGGGCACCGCGGTGACGGGCCCGGCCGCGCTGAAGCGCAGGGTTACCCCGAGGGTCTCGACGACGCGCCAGAGGAACGCCACGACCACGGGATCGACGTCAACGTCGACGCGCACGACGACGGGGCGCGTGGCGCGGCGGTACCGGTGCAGGTTGCGCTCGGCCGCGAGCCCACTCTCGTCGACCGCCCGGGATCCCGACGACTGGAACCACGCGAGCAGCGATGCGTTCGCCGCGTCGAGGTCGGCCAACTCGGGCCAGCGTCGCAGGCACGAGACGTAGTTGGGCCCGCCCGCCTTCGCGGTCGGCCCGACGCTGCTGCGTCGCCACCCGCCGAAGGGTTGGCGTCCGACCACCGCGCCGGTGATGCCGCGGTTCACATAGGCGTTACCGACCTCGACGCCGTCGAGCCACTGCTCGCACTCGGCTCGGTCCAGCGAGTGCAGGCCGCCGGTGAGTCCGTAGGGGATGTCGTTCTGCCACTGGATGGCCGTCGCGAGGTCCGGGGCGGTCATCACGCCGAGGACGGGCCCGAACCACTCGTTCTGGTGCGTCCAGGACCCCGGCGTCACGCCGACCTTGACCCCCGGACGCCACAGGCGGCCGTCCTCGTCGACGCGACGGGGCTCGACGAGCCAGCGCTCCGAGGCCTCGAGGTGGAGGGCCCGTTCGAGCGCCCCGACCGGGGGGTGGATGACCGGGCCGACGGCCGTGGCCAGGTCGTCGGCGGCGCCCACGACCAGCGTCGTCACGGCGTCGGTCAACTGCGACCAGAACTTCGGGTTGTCGGCGGTGGCGCGGTCGATGATGGCGAGGCTCGCGGCGCTGCACTTCTGGCCGGCGTGGCCGAAGGCCGACTGCACGAGGTCCTTGACCGCGACGTCCACGTCGGCGGCGCTCGTGATCACCATCGCGTTCTTGCCGCTCGTCTCGGCGAGCAGGTTGATCGAGGGCTTCCACGTCGTGAAGAGCACCGCCGTGTCGAAGGAGCCGGTGAGGATGACCGCGTCGACGCCGTCGTGGGTCACGAGGTGACGACCGACCTCGTCGTCGCGGGTCGGGACGAACTGCAGCACGTCACGAGGCACGCCCGCATCCCAGAGCGCGCTCACGATCGCCCACCCGGTCGCGACCGCCTCGGGGGCGGGCTTGAGGATCACCGCATTGCCCGCGGCGAGGGCGGCCGCCACCCCACCGAGGGGGATAGCGAATGGGAAGTTCCAGGGCGGCACGACCAGCACGACGCCGAGCGCGACGGAGGACTCGTCGGCCGGGTGCCCCGCGTAGTAGCGCAGGTAGTCGACGCCCTCGCTCACCTCGGGGTCTGCCTCAGCGACCGTCTTGCCACCGTCACGGCCCATCACGGCGATCAGGTCCGCCCGGCGATCGACCAGCAACGCCGCTGCGGCCTCGAACAGTCGTCGCCGGTCGTGGACACCGCGGTCGCTCCAACCGGATTGGGCGTCGCGGGCGCGCGTAACGGCCGCGTCGATGCCCGCGACGCTCGCCACGCGGTAGCGGTACCAGGGCTGACCGGTGTTCGGGTCCTCGCCGAGATCGAAATCCTCGGGCTCACCGGGCACGACGATGGCGTCGTCGCCGACGATCGTGTCGCGGGCCGCGGCGAGCTCGCTCGCCGCGTGGCGCACCGCGGCGACGAAGATGCGGTCCGTCGGGTCGCCGTCGGCGACGTTGGTGAACCGGTCCGAGCGATCGACGAGCGCCCCGCGACGACGGTCGGTGTCGAGGTGGTGCCGGTCCGCGATTGAGGCAAGGAAGCGCCGGCGCTGGTCAGCGTAGACCGCGGGGTCACGGGCGATCGTGAAGGCTGCGCGCAGGTAATTCTCGGGTGCGGTGTTCTCGTCGAGTCGACGCACGAGGTAGGCCACCGCGGCGGCGAAGTCGTCCTCATTGGTCACCGGGGCGTAGAGCAGCACCCGGTGGCCGGCGGCCGCGAGCACCGCCGCCTCGGCGGGTGCCATGCCCTCGAGCATCTCGACGTCGAGCTGGTCCTCGACCCCGCGAGCCCGGGCAACCGCGAGCGCCCACGCGACGTGGAAGAGGTTGTGACTCGCCACCCCGATACGGACCGCAGCCGCGTTCGCCGGTCGCAGGGCGACGTCGATCAGCCGCGCGTAGCTCGCGTCAACGTCGGCCTTGGTGTCATAGGGCGCAGCCCGCCAACCGTGGAGCTCGGCTTCGACGTGCTCGACGGCGAGGTTGGCCCCCTTCACCAGTCGGACCTTGATGGCGGTGCCGGTGCGCGCGTAGCGCTCCACCGCCCAGTCGACGAGCTCGCTGAAGGCGCCGTGGGAATCGGGGAGGTACGCCTGGAGCACGACGCCCGCGCTCAGGTGGTCGAACTCGGACTCACCGAGCACCGCGCGGAAGGCGTCGATGGTCAGGCGCAGGTCGCGGTACTCCTCCATATCCAGGTTGACGAAGACACCGTGATCGCGCGCGGCCCGCAACAACACCGTGAGGCGCTCGACGACGCGCTCGAGGGACCCGTTGTGGTCGATCGTCGTCAGCTGGCTCACGATCGACGAGACCTTCACCGAGACGTAGGTGACGTCGGGTCGGACGATCACGTCGAGCACGCGTGCGAGGCGCTCGGATGCTTCGGACTCGCCGAGCACCGCCTCGCCCACGACGTTGACGTTGACGCCGAGACCCTCACGGCGACGCGCCGTCACGTGACGGCCGAGGGCGTCCGGTGCGGCGTCAAGGATGAGCCCGGCGCTCAACCGGCGGACCCGCCAGCGCACGAGGTGGACTACCGTCGCGGGAGCGACGGGCCCCAGCGCGGCGAGTGCCCGTAGTCCGATCACGTTCCACAGTCCGAGGCCGCGCGCGCTCGCCCGTCGGGCCGCGGAGCGCAACACTCGCAACGCCGGCTCACGCGACGTGAACCGCATGACCTCGTCGGTGAGGGCGATCGTCACGTCAAGGGCGGTCGGGTCCCGAAAGAGTCCAACGAATCGGCGCCGGGCCGCGCGGTCGCGCCGGTGACGGCGGCGCTCCGCTTCGGCGAGCATCGTCGTGACGACGTCACACGCACCCTCGGCCAGTTCATCGAGTGAAACGTCGGTACCCGCGGTCATCGCTACCTCCCGGCGGCCCCGTTGCCGCCCCCCAGTTCTACTGCACTGGTTCGCGGTCTCGGATTGCGACGCTCGCCGCGGGGCGTCGTAGACCCCTCAAGCGAACGGGCCGACGGCTCGTCGCGACGGCCACCAGAATCGCTCGCCGAGCGCGGCGGCGAGGGCGGGGACGAGCACGGTGCGCACGAGCAGCGTATCGAGCAGCACCCCGATGCCGACGATCACACCCACCTGGGTGAGCTCGATGAGCGGCAGGACGCTCAGCACCGCGAACACTGCGGCTAACAGCACGCCGGCCGACGTGATGACCCCGCCCGTGGAGGTGAGCGCCGTGAGCATGCCCTGGGTCGCGCCGCGCAGTTCGCGCTCCTGCTTGGCCCGAGACACCAAGAAGATGTTGTAGTCGACGCCGAGCGCCACGAGGAAGAGGAAGGCGTAGAAGGGCACGCCGGTGGCCAACGCCGGGTAGTGGTCGAGGTGCACGAACACGAGCCACGCCACGCCGAGCGCTGCGCAGAATGACGCGATCACCGTGGCGAGCAAGAGCAACGGCGCGACGAGCGAGCCCAGCAGCACCAACAGCACCGAGAGGACGACGAGCAGGACGAGGGGCACCAGCAGCCAGGTGTCACGGTTCGTCGCGCGCTCGGCGTCGAGTGTCGTCGCCGACTCCCCACCGACGACGGCGCGCGCGTGACTGACCCTGGCGAGCGCTGAGCGCAGCGACGTCACGACGCCGAAGGCCGCCGCCGATCCCGGCGCCGCGGTGCTCGTCGCATCGAGTTCGGTCCAGGTCGCGTTCGCCGCCGCCGTGTGGACCGTGGCCACCCCCGGCACCGCCCTCGCCACCGCCTCGGCGGCCGAAGCGCTTGGCGTCGCCACGACGATCACGACCGGCACCGAGCTACCCGCGGGGAACGCCGAGGCGAGGATCCGCTGGCCGACGACCGATTCGGGAGTGGCCGTGAACTGCTGGGTGGTCGAGAGCCCCTGGCGCAGGCCGATGTTCGCCACCGACGCGAGGACGAGCAGGGTAAGCGATCCCGCGATGACTGCGCCGGGCCGCTTCGCGACGGCGGCGCCGATGCGCGCGAACACCCGACCATCGCGTCGGGTCACCTCGCCGGTACGCGGCACCAACGGCCAGAACACGCGCCGCCCACAGAGGGCGAGCGCCGCCGGCAGCACGAAGTACACCATCGCCATCGCCGAGACGATCCCGATGACCCCGGCCAGTCCGAGGGCGCGCGTGCCCGCCATCGAGGCGAGAAAGAGGGTGGCCAGACTGATCGTCACCGTTGTGCCCGAGGCGACGATGGACCCACTCGTCTTGGCGAGGGCTATCCGCATCGCCGCGAAGCGGTCCTCCACGTGTCGCAGCTGCTCGCGGTAGCGCGCGATGAGTAGCAGCGCGTAGTCGGTACCGGCGCCAAAGACGAGCACGTCCGCGATGCCGGTGGCGGCGCCGTCGAGGCGCACACCTACGTGGGGCGCGAGCAGGGCCGCGACGTGCGACGACACCTGGTCGGCCGCGCCGACCACGGCCAGTGGCACGAGCCAGAGCAGCGGCGACCGGTACGTGGCGATCAGCAGCAGTGCGACCACCAACACGGTCGTCACCAAGAGCTTGTGGTCGGCACCGTGGAAGACCTGTCCGAGGTCGGCCGTGAAGGCCGGCGCGCCGGTCACGGCGCTCTGGATCCCGGGTGGCAGACTCGAGGCCAGGGCCGTGCGTATGGCGAGGATCCGGTCGGTGACCACGTTGAGGTTCGGCGCCGTCGAGATGGCGATCGACGCGAGCGCGACCGACCCGTCGGGGCTGAGGACGAGTGGACCGAGGGGGGCCGAGCGGCTCCTCGGCGTCACCGACTCCTCAGCGGCGATCAGCCGCGCGCTCAACGCCCGCAGCGTCGTCAGCTGTCCGGCGCTCAGCCGGTGGCCGTCGACGCGCCGGTAGACGACCACGGCCGCCTCCGTGCGGGCGCCGGGCAGACTCGCGACGCGTTGGGCGGCGAGCCACGACTGGCTCGAGTGTGGCAGCCCGTCGACCACCGAGGGCTGGGTCACGCTCGGGGCTCGCAGCCCGAGCACCACCGCGACCACGACCGCCGCCACGATGACCGTGGCTCCCGCGCTGGCAATCCGTCGTGGTGCTGGCGCGAAGCCGGGCATCGACAGGTCCTTTCGGATCCGAAGGTGCGCTGAATCCTACAAAATGTTGAGGACAGACATGCGCTTGGTCGCCACCGTCCCCGTGACGGCGAGGCCCTAACGCCAAAAACTGCCATCCCCTGCCACTCTCTGGGACTCGTCGGTGCTAGTGATGCATCGAGGTGTTGGGGGGCCAAGGACCGTGAGCGATCAGTTGTACGACCGAGGGATCGAACTCGAGGACCGCACGTGGTGGGTCGGGTCCGCGATGGCCGACGGGACCTTCCAGAGCAACGCCTACCTCATCGAGCAGGGTGACCGCTCGGTCGTGATCGATCCCGGTTCGTCACTGTGCGCCGAGCAGACCGCGGACAAGATCAACGCCGTGGTCGGCCTGCGCAACGTGCGCTGGGTCGTCTGCTCCCAGCCCGACGTCGACAAGGTCGCGGCCCTGACCCATTTCCTCGCGCGCGGACTGCACCCCGAGGCCACCATCGTGACGCACTGGCGCGCCCACGGAGCGCTGCGCCGCGCCGGGTTCGACCTGCCTTACCGCAGTATCGACGTCGACCAGCACCGGCTCGAGTTGGACGATCGGAACCTTCACTTCCTGCTCACGCCGTACCTACGCTCCGCCGGTGCGTTCGCCACCTTCGACGAGCGCTCCAAGATCCTCTTCAGCTCGGACCTCTTCGGGAGTTTCGAATCGGGTCAGTCGCTCTTCGTCGACGCCGCCGCAGACATCGACGCGATTCAACGCTTCCACGAGTACTCCGTGGCCAGTCGTGATGTCCTAGCCCACGCGCTGCTCGCGGTGCGCGCCGTGGCCCCGACGATGATCGCGCCCCAGCACGGACGCGTCATCGCCAGCGGCTTCGTCGAGGGCGCGATTAGCGCCCTCGACGACCTCGACTGCGGCGCGCTATTGCTCACCCCGGACGACCCGGGGCTCTCGTTCCTCTTCGCGGCGAACCGGACCATCCACGGCGTGATCAACACGATGGTCAAGGAGCACGACTTCTCCACCGTCGCCGCGTATCTCGCGGGACTCGCCGTCAAGACCCTCGGTGCCGAGTACTTCGAGCTGTGGGCCGGCACCAACGGCGTCTTGTTCCGCTTCGAACGCGGTGACGACTACGCCGGACATCGCGCCGACCCGCCGGCCGACGTGGCGAGCGTGCTCGCTGGCGGGGCCATCGAGCCGGGTCACCGACTCGTCCTCGCGCTGCGATCGCCAACGACCGACACCATCGATGGGGCGATGGTGTGGGGCTTTCGCGAGCGTCGGGTTCCGAGCGACGCCACTATCGTGGTCCTCAACCAGATCATCTCCCTGGTCGAAGTCGGTCTCGAGCGCGAGGTCCTGCGGCGCACGACCGACCTCGAACTGTCGGACTGGCACACGCGCGCGATCTATGACCCGCTGACCGGGTTGCGCAACCGTGCCTCACTTTCCGACAGCTACCACCAACTCGCGGCATTCGACGACCGGAACCTCGACTCGCAGATGGCGGCGCTGATGGTCGACGTCGACCACTTCAAGGCGGTCAACGACACCTTCGGCCACGCCGCGGGCGACCTGCTGCTCCAGCGGATCGCGCACGCGATTCTCCAGAGCGTGCGACCGAGTGACCCGTCGTTCCGCCTCGGCGGTGAGGAGTTCCTCGTGCTGCTCTCCAACGTCGACGCCTCGAGCGCCCACCGCGCCGCCGTGCGGATCCGCGAGCGCGTCGCCGGGTCGGCACCCGACCTCCCGATCGTCACGGTGAGCGTCGGCCTGGCGTTGCGTCAGCGCAACGAGACCCAGGAGTCGCTGCTCGCGCGCGCCGACGCGGCGCTGTACCGGGCCAAGGAGAACGGCCGCGACCGCGTCGAGGTTGCTCCGTAGTCGCTCACGGCCCGAAGCGACGCTCGGCCAACGCGGCCACCTCGGAGGTGCCCACCGCGGGTGAGAACAGGAAGCCCTGGCCGAGGTCACAGCCAAGGCGTCGCAGGTGAGCGAGTTGCTCGTCGGTCTCGATCCCCTCGGCGAGCACCTCGATGTCGAGCTTCCGGCCGAGCGTCACGATCGTCTCCAACAACGTCCGGGTGCGCAGGTCGTCGTGGGTGGGACTGACGAAGGACTGGTCGATCTTGATGATCCGTGGATGGACCAAGGTCAGGTAGTGCAGTGACGAGTATCCCGTCCCGAAGTCGTCCAGGGCGATGCCGATACCGAGTCGCGTCAACCGCTCGATCACGCCCAGGGTCTCGGCGACGTCACTCAGGGTCGCACTCTCGGTGACCTCGATGATGAGCCGATCGGGCGCGAACCCGCTCGACTTGAGCTCACGTTCAATGGCCGCGACGAGGTCGGGGTCGTGGAACTGTCGCGCCGAGAGGTTGACCGTGAGGTAGGGGCCGTCGCTCGCCCAGGTCGCGGCGGTGACGATCGCCTCGCGCAACGCGAAAACGCCGAGCTCGACGATGAGCCCTGACTCCTCGGCGAGTGGGATGAATACCGACGGCGAGACGAGTCCCCGCTCCGGGTGACGCCAGCGCATGAGCGCCTCGAAGCCGACCACGGTCAACGTCGATAGCTCGATGATGGGCTGATAGTGCATGGCGAGTTCGTCGGCCGCGAGCGCGTGGCGCAGTTCCCGCGCGAGCTCGAAGTGGCTGGCCGCCCGATGGTGCATCGTCGGGGTGAAGAAGACGTAGCGGTTCTTGCCCTCGCGTTTGGCCTCGTAGAGCGCCACGTCGGCGTCGCGCACCAGGGTCTCGCGATCGACCCGCCCGCCGTCAAAGGTCACGACTCCGATGCTCGCGCGCTGCTCGACCACAGTCCCGGACATGGCGAACGCCTCGTCGAACACGCCGAGGAGTCGCGTGGCGACCTGCTGCACCTCGTCGTCGCTCGACAACCCTTCGGCGAGGTAGAGGAACTCGTCACCACCGAAACGACAAAGCGTGTCCGAGGCCCGAGTGACCGACTGCATTCGTCCCGCGACCGCCGAGAGCAACTCGTCACCGGTGATGTGGCCACGCGTGTCGTTGATCCCCTTGAAGTCGTCGAGGTCGATGAGCAGCACCGCCCCGACGCCGCCGTAACGGTCGACGCGCTCGAAGGCCTGGGCCAATCGATCGTCGAAGAGCGCCCGGTTGGCGAGCCCGGTCAGCGGATCGTGCAGGGCCTGGTGTGCGAGCTGGTCGGCGAGCTCCAGCTCGTCGGTGATATCGCGTTCGGAGTTGACGAAGTACAAGATGTCCCCGTGCTCGTCGCGCGCCGTCGATTTGGAGATCTCGACCACGATCACCCGACCGTCGGGTCTGAGGTAGCGCTTGATGTAGCGCACCCGCTCGACGTCCCCGGCGAGCAACCGCTGCTGCACCGACTCGGTGACCCCGAGGTCTTCGGGGTGGGTGAACAACGACGAGTCCCCCGCGAGCAGCTCCTCGCGGGTGCGTCCCACCATGGAGCAGAACGCGTCGTTGACCGCGATGCAGCGGTCGTCGAGGTCGGTGAAGGCCATCGGGGCCATGTTCTCCTCGAAGGCCAACCGGAACCGCTGCTCGATCTCGTCACGGGCACGCGAGGCCGAGCGCTCCGCGCTGTCGTCGCGCACGAGCGTGATGGTCCAGGGGCGGCCGCCCAGCACGATCGGCGCCAACGCGACGTCGACGGCGAGCTCGCTACCGTCGTGGCGCAGCAGGCTCAGGTCGAGGTGGCGACCCATGGTGCGCACCCGCCCGCCCTCGACGAATCGGCGTCGCTGGTCGACGTGCCTCGCCCGCGCGTTCGGCGGCACGATGTCCTCGATCGAGCGCCCGACGAGGTCAGGCAGGTCGTAACCGGTCAAGGTGGTGAACACCGCATTCGCGTGGCGGATCACCCCGGTGTCGTCGACGAAGGCGACCCCGTCGGGCAGCACGTTCAAGAGCCGTTCCCACGTCAGGGGGTGACGTTCGAGGAAGTCAATGAACGACTCGTCGCCGACATTCGAAGTCATCAATACGCTTCCCGTTTCTGCCCGGCCGCGCGACCCGCCGGCACCCCACCGCCATCTCGGCAATCGTAGCGAACGCCTTTCGACCAAACGGGGCCCGTTCCTCGGACCCTCGCTCAGTCGACGGGCCTGGGCGTCCAGCGCACCACGCGGGCCTCGGGCACCGCCGCACGCACGGCCGCCTCGACCGCGCGACCTGTGGTCTGGGCGGCGTCGAGCGTCGTGGCGGGCGCGACGAACCCCTCGACCTCGACGAGGAGGGTACGCCCCATCCACCGTGCGCGTGCGTGCGCGTGCGCCACACCCTCGACGGTGGTCGCCGCCGCGATTGCGGCCACGACCACGCCCGGCTCGACCGCGTCCATCAAGTGTCTGATGAGTTCGCTCGTAACCTCGTAGCCCACGTGGCAGATGAAACCTGTCACGAGCAGCCCGGCGAGGGCGTCGGCCCACGGCCAGCCGACCGCGACGCCGATCAGTCCGATCATGGCGCCAGCCGAGGACAGTGCGTCGAGCCAGGAGTGCTGCGCGTCGGCGACGAGCGTCGCGGACTGGATGCGCCGTCCGACCCGCAGTTTGTATCGCGCGACGACCTGGTTGCCGATCACGCCGGTGGCGGCCGCGGCGATGCCGAAACCGACGTGGGTCGTCGAGCCGTGAATGAAGAGCTTGTGGATGCTCAGGTACCCCGCGAGGGCCGCGCTCACCCAGATCGCGAGGGCGACACCGAGCCCGGCAATGTCCTCCGCGCGCTCCCACCCGAAGGGGTGTGAGTCGGTCGCCGGTCGTCTCGAGACCCGCAGTCCGATGAAGACGACCAGTGAGGTGCTGACGTCGGCCAGGTTGTGCAGCGCGTCGCTGAGCAGCCCGACCGAGCCGCCGAGCACCGCGATCGCGAGCTCGATCAGTCCCGCGGCGCCCAGCCCGATCGCCGAGACGGCGATCGCCCGGTGCGCGTCGCCACGGTCGACCACCTCACGGGCGACCTGCGCCGGGGGCAGTGGCTCACCCGACTGGCACTCACCGACCCCGTGCACGACCCCCCTCACCGACCCGAACCACCCCGTCGGCTGCTTTCGCGACGGTCTCGAAGTCGTCGCCGTGGGTCAATGGGCCCCCAACAAGGTGGTCGCCGTGGAACAATGCCTCCTCGGCGAGCTTGCGCACGTGGGGACTATCGACGGCGTAGTAGACGCGGTTACCCTCCCGACGCACGGTGACCAGTCGTGAGAGCCGCAGTTTGGCCAAGTGCTGAGAGACGCCCGCCGGGTTCACGCCCAGGTGCGCGGCGAGTTCGTTGACGGAGTGCTCGCCGTGCAGGAGAGCCCAGACGATGCGCAGCCGAGTCCGATCGGCGAGGAGTTTGAGCGTGCCGGCGGCGAGATCGATCTGTCGGTCCGTCGGCTCTCTATCTATCTGCGTAGTCACGTAGATAATGGTAGTGGCCCTTCGTCCCCGTCGTCCGCTCTGTGTCGAGTGGCCGCACCACCTGCGATACTCGCACCCGTGACCACTTACTCGCCGATGCTACGCCGGGGGCTTCGGCTCGAATACACGACGCTCGCCTGGAACGTTGTCGGCCTCGTCGTGCTCGCCTGGTCGGCGCTCGCGGCGCGCTCGGTTGCCCTTGCCGGGTTTGGTCTGGACTCGCTCATCGAGATTGGGGCGTCAATCGTGGTCGTCTGGGAATTGACCGGCGTCGACGAGCGGCGCCAGCGTCGGGCGTTGCGCCTCATCGGTGGTGCCTTCGCCCTGCTCGCGCTCTACCTCCTCGTCCAGGGGGCCGTCGTGCTCGCGGTCCGACATCACGCTGGCCATAGCGTTGCCGGCATCGCCTGGACCGCGCTCACGGCGGTCGTCATGTTCTCGCTCGCGTGGGGCAAGGCGAAGACCGGTCGGGCCCTGGGCAACGTCGTGCTCGAAACCGAGGGCAGGGTCACTCTGGTCGACGGCATCCTCGCCACCGCCGTCCTCGCCGGTCTCGTGCTCAACGCCGCCCTGGGGTGGTGGTGGGCCGACCCGGTCGCCGGCTTCGTGCTCGTGTACTACGCGCTGCGCGAGTTCGTCGCCATCATGAAGCACGAATCGACGTGAGCGTGGTCACTGTTTACGGCGTATGCGCGGTCACCTTCATGATGGTGATGTACGCCCTCGAGCACCGGGGCCGCCGTTTCATCGTGGGATTCGCCGTCGGCTGTCTGCTCTCGAGTCTCTACGGTTTCCTCTCGGGCGCGTGGCCCTTCGGGGTCGTCGAGCTCATCTGGTCGGGGATCGCCCTTCGGCGCTTCGTCACCACGCGCGACACCTAATGGGACTGGCGACGGCGGCGGGTCTCGCACGGCGAGGGGGTCGCGCCACGTGGCGCGAACGCCCACGAGCCAATCCGGTAATTCGGTGCGGCTGGAGGGATTCGAACCCCCGACCCTCGGTTCCGTAGACCGATGCTCTAATCCGCTGAGCTACAGCCGCAGTAATGCTGGCCACCCATCCTAGCCCGTCGCCGAACCGGTCCTACCATGCGTACATGGACCAGCGAACCGACCTCGCACTACTGATCGAACGCGCGACTCCCGCCATGGTCGAGCTGCGCCACGACCTGCACGCCCACCCCGAGCTCGCCTTCGCCGAGCACCGCACGACCGCCGTCATCCGCGACCGTCTGCTGGAGCTCGGTTGGACGGTGGCCCCGAGCCCGACCGAGACCGGCGCCATCGCCACCCTGACGGGGCGTCGCCCGGGGCGCCGCGTGCTCGTGCGTGCCGACATCGACGCGTTGCCGGTGCACGAAGAGCGCGACCTCCCCTACCGATCGACCATCGACGGTGTGATGCACGCCTGCGGCCACGACGTCCACACCGCGGCCCTCCTCGGGGTCGCCGATGTGCTCGCGAACGCCGCCGACCTACCCGGCGCCTACACCCTGCTCTTCCAACCCGCCGAAGAGGGGCTCGGGGGTGCCCGCGCCATGATCGATAGCGGCGTGCTCACCCGTCACCCGGCCGACGTGGTCATCGGCGGCCACGTGACGTCCCTCGCCCCCACGGGCTTCATCGGCTCGCGAGCCGGGACCGCGATGAGTCAGGCGACGGCGTGGCGCGTCGATCTCGAGGGCCGTGGCGGGCACGGCGCCATGGCCGGCGCCGAGGGCAACGTGGTACTCGCCGTCAGTCACCTCGCCAGCCGACTCGGCGACGTCGTGGAGGGTCTCACGTTCGACGGCGTCAACTGCGCCTGCTCGGCCGGGGTCATCCAGGCCGGAACGGCGAACAACGTCGTGCCGCGCACGGCACTGTTACGCGGCAGCCTGCGCACCTTCACGGGCGAACAACTGACCGAGGCCACCGCTCGGCTGGGTCACCTCCTCGACGACGTCGAGCGCGCCTTCACCGTGCGCTGCGCGTTGTCCTTCACCGGTGGCACGCCGGCGGTCGTCAACGACCCCGCCGTCTACGAGACGGTGATGGCGAGCGCTCGACGAATCCTCGGTGATGAGCACGTGCTGGCGATGCCCCCGACCCCGGCCAGTGACGACGTCTCGGAGTTCTTGAACCGCGTGCCCGGTTGCTACATCTTCGTGGGCGGCGCCCTCGCCGACGGCACCAGCGGCTCGCACCACGGGCCGGACTTCGCCGTCGAAGACGCGTCGGTCCCAGTGATGGCCCACGTGCTCAGCGCGAGCGCAATCGCCCTCGCGAACGCTTAGAACAATCGAGCGGCGCCGCGCAGCGGCGCCTCATTGCCCTCGATCGTCACGGGCACACCGACCGACGCGAACCACGTGAGATCGACGCGGCGTGCGTTGCCCCCGGCCAGGTGGACGACCCGGGGCCTGAACTCAGCGACGAACTCCTCAATAACTCGTCCGAGGTCGACGCGCCAGCGCAACTCATCGGCGGATCGTGCCGACTCGCCGAAGGACTGGTCGTAGGTCCGCCCGTCGGCTCGCATCTCGGCGCCCACGTCACGCACCGGCGTCGGCACGCCGTCCACGACGAGGGCGAGCCCGAGGCCCGTCCCGAGAGTCAAGACGACCTCCACGCCCTCGCCCGTGCTCGCACCCAACGCCGCCAACGTCGCGTCGTTGACGACGCGAACGTCGAGCCCGGTCGCTGCGCGCAGTGCGTCTTGGAGCGCGAACCCGCGCCACTGCCGGTCCAGTTCGGGATCGACCTCGGTGCCCACACCGCCCGGTCGGGCGAGGTTGCCCGGCGCGACCACGCGTCCGTCACGGAACGCCCCCGGGAACCCGACGCCGACCCTGGCGCAGCCGCTACGCCCGGCGCGGCTGGCGATCAAGCGGACGAGTCTCACCGGTGAGAGTGGGTAGGGGGTGGGCCGGCGACGCACGGGGTTGAGGAACGTGCCGACATCGTCGACCACCGCGAACTTGATGTTGGTCGCGCCGACGTCGACGGCGAAGATCGCCTCGTTCGGTTCGCGCGCGATGGCCATCCGCGAATCGTACTTACCACGTGATGGCAATACGATCATCGCGGGTCACGATTCGCGGTTCGCGCGCTTCGCCGTGCGCCTCGCGCGCGCAACCGCCTGTCGCGCCACCACGGACGGATCCTTACCGTGACGGGCCGATGGTTGCCCGCGACGACCAGGGCGGTCCCGCGGGGTCGTTCTCGCATCGAGGGTTTCGACCTCGGCTTGGTCGTGCCCGTGCTCGACGAATTGACCGGCGGCGCGACCTCGGGCACGTAGGTCACGGCCGTCGGATCGGCGAGACCGGCCAGCACCAGTCGGGTCGTGTGGTTGTTGACGATGGTCGGAGCCCGCGGACCCCAGCGCGCCACCAGCTGGGCGAAGTCCTGGACGACGGTGATCAAGGTCACCGAGAGCCCGGCCAGGGTCGCAGCCAACTCGTCGAGCTCGTCGAGTGGTGCCACCACGGCGGCCTCGTCGAGCACCAGGAGCAACGGCCGCGCGGTGCCCCGCTCGACGCGGCGTTGTTGCTCGTCGAGCACGCCGCGCAGTGCCCCCGCGAAGAGCGACTGGTAGTGAGCCTGCTCGCCACGCGGGCTGCAAAGATACAGGGTGTCGGCGCCGTCGACGACGCTGCGCACCCGGGCCCGCGGCTGGTCGAATCGCCACGGCAGGAGCATCGTCTCCGCCGTCGTGATCACCCCGTCGATCGTGCGGGACTCGTGACCGAGGAAGTCCGAGACGACGCGCGCGGCGACGCTCGTCGGATCGTCGGCCCAACGGTCGAGATCACGCGACTCGAGCACGAGCGCCACGTCCACGATTGTCTGACCGCGCTCGAGGGCGCGCACGAAGAGCGCCCCGAGCAGCTTGACCGCGAGGGTGTTCCAGAACTCGGTGTCGCCGTGACCCGAGGAACGCAACGTGAGGTCACGCGCGACGCGCAAGGCGTCGCGCATCGTCCTCACGCCCTCCAGGGGGTCCCAAGTGAGACCGTCGGGGGCGCCGGGGTCCAGCACTTGGACTTGGCCGAGCGCCGAGCGCCAGGGCTCGGTCGCCGCGACGACGTCACGCTTCACGCTGGTGACGACCAACGCATCCGGCCACGACAGGATCGAGGGGATCACCAGCGAGGAGGTCTTGCCCGCCTGGGTCGGCCCGACAACGAGCAGCGAGTGGCCTCGCTCCAGTCGCACCGGCCGGCCGAGGGCGAAACCGGCCGCGACACGGCGACCGAGGCGCAGGCCGCGCGTCAAATCTCTATGCACTCGGGTTGACCTGCGATGGAAGAGGTGTTATGACTCACTTCGCCGTATGCGGTCCGAGTTCTCAGCCTCGGAAGGCCAACTGACGTTTGGTCGGGATTCCCGACGAATACTCGATATAGTCGATGAATGTCCTCTTTCAGTGAACTGGTCAGTCGTTGAGTCTCGCCGCGGTCCGCAACATCGATTCGCCTCGGGCGCTGCAGACCGCCCAGGACGTAGAGGACTTCGAGCAGGAGATCGTTGATCAACACGCGTTGGCGATGGCGGCGGCAGGACTGAGCGACGGGCACGTCGGCAACACTCGATCGGTGATCATTGAGTTCGCTCGTTCCCTGACCGGACCTTTGTGGTCGGCGACGTGTGATGACGCTGATCGGTTTTTGGCCGAGCAACGACGCGCGGGGCGCAGCGTGTCGACCCGTGCCGGCAAGGCCGGGATGTTGGCGTTGTTCTTTGAGTTCGTCATCAGCCGTTATCAGGGCGACATCCACGCGTTGACGGGCTTCGTGGTCGAGCAGCCCATCGACGAGTTCAACCGACAGTCGGGCAACTCCTTGGGAAAGGTGCGGGTGCCACCTTCGGACACCGAGGTGGAGACGCTGTTCGCTGGTTGGCGCCAATCGGTTCCCGAGTCTCGCAAGTACCTGCCCGCGGCCCGCGACTATTTCGCGGCATCGCTGTGGCGCCGGTTGGGGTTGCGAATCAACGAGACCGTGATGCTGGACATTCGCGACTGGCGACCCGACCTCGGTGAGTTCGGCAAGGTTCACGTCCGACACGGAAAGGGCAGCAGGGGGCGCGGCCCCAAGGGACGTCTGGTTCCCGCGATCAACGGCGCGGATCAACTGATCGATTGGTGGCTCGCCGAAGTCCGTCATCAGTTTGGCGACGATTGGTCGGATCCGGATGCACCGATGCTGCCCAGCGAACGACACGACCCCGACGTGGACCGGTGTCAACGAGTAGGCACCAATGCGTTGCGCCGAGGGCTCGCCGTGCAAACGGCCCGGTGGCTGCCCGGATGGTCGGGACGGTTGACACCGCACGTGTTGCGTCACTACTGCGCCTCCTCGCTCTACGTCGCGGGTATGGATATCAAGGCTTTGCAGGAACTGCTCGGGCATTCGTGGTTGGCCACGACGTCGGGCTACATCCACGTTCGCAGTGACCACATCGAGATGGCGTGGATGAACGCCAATCGTCGTCTGGAAAACCGCTTCGTAGAAGGAGGATGAGCGCATGCAGTGGAACATGAGATTAAAAGCCGCCGAGCGCGGGATCTGGAAGTCCGCCGAGATGCGACGGCGTCTCGCCGACGCGGGACTCGAGCTCAGCGCCGGGAAGATGTCCGCGTTGTGGGCGGGCACGCCGACCACCATCCGCCTCGACGACCTCGACGTCATCTGTGCGGTCCTCGAGTGCGATCCGACGGCACTCTTGGTCCGCGAACCGCAGAAGGTCGCCGCGAAGCGGCCCCCACGTGAACAGACCGCGAACGCCGAGACCGCTTCGCCGAGCGTTGCTCCGCGGTTCGGCAAACCCAAGTCCGAACCGCCCCTGTGACCCGACCGCCGGCGCGCTGTAACAGATGTCAGATCAACCGAGTCGCGTGGGTGCGACCACGGGTTGACTTCTGTTATGAGTGTCTGCCCGGCGGACCGTTCACGCCGCCCGCCTGTAGGGCGTGCGCGTCGGATCGCTACTTCAGCGAGGGACTGTGCGAGACGTGTCATCCCGGTGGGCCGTCGCACCTGGTGGCGTGCCAAGGATGCCTCGCCTGGGGCGTATCTCGCGAGCGAGGGCGCTGTTGGGTCTGTCGCTGGTGGCACACCCACTACCCGCTCGGCGACTGCCACTACTGCGGGCGCACCACCACCGTGGGCGAGTCGGGCGCGTGTCGACTCTGCTTGGAGCAGGCGCGCTTCGGCCAAGAACCCGGTCGGGCGCTCAACTTCGCCGACGCAAACCGTCGGGGACAGCAGCTCTTCTTTGCGAACATGCAGTTCCACCGACGTAAGGCCCCGCGTCTGAAAGCCGAGTCGAGGCGTAGCCAAAGAAAGACGTTCACGCCGGTCGGCTGGCGCCAACTCACACTGTTCGAGTTGACACCCGATCCCCAGGTGATCCGCGAGCGGGCCCTTAAGAGCGACAGCGACTTGATCCACTACTGCAGCGAGGTGGTTCGCGAACACGCGGCGAAGCACGGATGGAGCAAACGCCAGCGCAACGTCGTCATCTATTCCCTCCGACTCCTCCAAGAGCTCCAGGAGACGCCCGGCGCGAAGATCAACGCGACCGACGTGCTGGCGTTGCCCCGCTACCAGGGCACCATCAACTCGACACTCGACATCCTCGACGCCGCGGGCCTGCTCATCGATGACCGCACGTCGAACGTCGAACGATACTTCGCCGCCAACACGTCGAGCCTGCCCGAGCCGATGAAAACCCAGTTGGAGGTCTGGCTCAAGGTCATGCTCGACGGCAGCGCCACGTCGCCGCGCCAACACTCGCGCGACCCCCAGACCGCGCGCCTCCATGTCATGGGCATCGCGCCGATCATGTGGGCCTGGGCCGGCGCTGGTCACCAGTCGTTGGCCGAGATCACTTCGGACGACGTTCGCGCCGCGCTGCTTTCCCAACGTGGCGCTCATCGTAACTTCGCCGAGTACGGACTCCGCTCGCTGTTCAAGGTGCTCAAGGGGCGCAAGATGGTCTTTCTCAACCCGACGCGGGGCATGGCCCTCACGCCGGTGAACACCACCGTCCCCTTGCCCCTCGACAGCGGCGCCATCCGCCGGGCGCTCGATTCGCCCAACCCCGCAATTGCCTTGGCGGTCGCCCTGGTCGCCTTCCACGCGCTGACCGCCGCGCAGCTCACTCGACTCCAACTCACCGATATCGTCGACGGGCGCCTGACCCTCGGTGAGCGAGACATTCCCCTCGCGGGTCCGGTACGAGTACGACTGGGCGCGTGGCTCACTTACCGCAACCAGACCTGGCCGTACAGCATCAACCCGCACTTGTTCGTTGGTCGCGTCAGTGCGCCTCGTCTGGTCCCGGTCGGCAAACAGTTTCCCTGGAAGGGCACCGACCTCCGCCCCCAGGCGCTGCGAGAAGATCGCATCCTCCAGGAGATCCACGCCAACGGCGGCGACGTCCGACAAATCTGCGATCTCTTCGGTCTCACGGTCTCCGGCGCCATGCGCTACGCGCTCACCCTCGCGCATCCCGACCTCGAACACGGGCGTGCATCGGTTCGGCGAACCCAAGACCCGAAGTAGTGTCATCGCCACCACCTACCCTCAGGTTCCCGAGTTTTCGGTCAATAAAGGCGGGAACCTGTCACTTTTTACGCGCATCGCGGCGTCGGTGTCGATGATCTCGCGGTCGGCGGCGTCGGGTGTGACGCGCACGACCGAGCGATGGGCCCCGTATCGAACCAGTGCCTCACCTCGTCGAAGATCGCTCAAGGTGTGGCGCTCGATTGCGCTCAACGCGAGCGCCACCGCCACGTCGTTCGCCTCGTCGGGTGGTTGGCGGAAGAGCCACGCCGTCTCGCACTCGCGCAGCAGTCCCCGCGCACGTTCGCGCTGTGCGCTTCCCTCGTCACCGACCGCGGCGACGTCGCCCCAACGGTGCAGGACCAGTACGTGACTCACGCCGCGCGAACGCGCGAGCTTCCACGAGCCGCGAAGCCACGCCAGGGCGTGCGGATCCGAGAGCAGCGCCCACGCCTCGTCGAGCACGACGTAGCCGGCACCCCCCGCCGCGGCCACCCGCTGGGCCGCGGCGACGGCGCTGAGCGCCGCCACCGCCATCGCGTCACCGGACCACTGGGCTGAAAGGTCGAGCACGACCAGGTCGCCGTCGAGGGTCACAGGCTCCCCCTCCCCGTCAAAGAGGCCGGCCAGGTCCCCGTCGACGAACCGACG
This sequence comes from Actinomycetes bacterium, assembly GCA_021795095.1. The sequence continues at coordinate 19,382 of JAJYPU010000008.1, forward strand.
GAGCGTGAGGGCGAGGGAGCGTGAGGGCGAGGTCGGCCCGTCGAGGGCCGCGCGCGTCGTCTCGAAGAGCGCACGCATCACCCGAACGGGACGGTCTCGGCCGAGGGCCTCCCACGCCTCGTCAAAGGCGAAGTGCTGCTCGTCGGTGAGCGGTTGACCCTGGGCCGAGGCGATCATTGCCCGCGCGAGAGCCGACGCGTCGGTGGCGTCGAGGAAGGGGTCGCACCAGCCGTCGCGTCCGAGCGCAACCGAGCGACAGCCGTAACGTTGCGCCAGGTCGCCGTACTCGCCCTTGGGGTCGACGATGACGGCCCGTCGGCCGCGGGCGAGCGCCCGGTCAACCATCATCTTGACGACGGTGCTCTTGCCGACGCCGATCGCGCCGGCCACGACGACGTTCGGGTTCGCAACGAGCCGGGCGCCGTAGAGGTCGAACGGGTCGAGCGCGAACGAGGCGCCCCCCGCGACCGTCCCGAGCGCACGCCCGTCGAGGGTGCTGCCGGCGTCGTGGGACGGTACCCGCAACGCGTCCAGGTCGGCGCTCGTGATCCAGTGGGTCGCGGCCCGAGGGGTCGAACCGGTCAGCTGGTCGATGAACCACGGCCACTGGCGACCGACGCCACGATCGAGTCGAATGCCAGCGTCGAGCGCGCGCCGGCGCGCCGTCTCGCGTGCCTCGCGCAACGCTGAGCACGAGGGCGCGCGCACGGTCACGTACAAGCGCAGGCGCATGAGTGCGCGTCCCGACGCCACCTCGAGCTCGCGACGCTCCGCGCGGGCCTCGACGAGTTGAGTCCGTGCCGTTGAACGGAATCCGGCCGCGACCGTGGTGGCGCGGTCGCTGCGCTGACGATGCACGGCGCGTTCGGCCACGCGGCGCGCTCGTTCGGCCCCGCCGATCGCCGTGACCTGTATCGAGAGCGTGACACGGTCGCCGAGGTCCTGGAGCCCGGCGAGCAGCGCGTCGTGGGACGTGCCCCGCAGGTCGCCCACCCGCATGACGCAGGTCACGTGATCGCTCGTGCGTAGATACCACCACCGCTCGAGCCACCACGACGTGCCGCGTCGCACCGAGGCGGCGGTGAAGACGGCGTCGTCGTCACGGTCCCACCCGCCCGGCGCGGTGCCGTCGGCGGGGGTCACCAAGACCGTCGACGCCCGTGCCCCGTCGCGACACACGTGGATCGAGACCCGTCGGTCGTGCCGGTCGGCCGAGGCGGCGGCGTCGATGTAGGCGGCCAGTCGGGCCGCGACCCGGTGGTCCTGGCCGTTGAGGTCGAGCCGACCCCGGTGCTGCAGGACGTACGCGTTGACGCCGTGCGCCTCGCGACTCTCGACGATCACCTGGTCCCCGACACGCGCCATCGTGAACCGTGACCACCGGCGACGTAGCGAGAAGCCGACCGCTGTGGCGACGCCACTGCCGAGCGTCTCGGCGCCGAGGGGCAGCGCGCCCGCGCCGAGCAGCAGCGCCAACACGACCTCGATCGCCGAGCGCGAACGCAACAGGCCGTCGCCCAGCGCGACGATCCCGAACACGACGAGCACCACCTGATGGCGGCGCACCCCAATCCAGCGGGCGGCGACGTCCGCGGGGCCCGGACCGAGCGGCTCACTCATCGAAGTGCCAGCCCACCACCGGTCCCCGGCCATCGCTGTAGTACGCGACGTGGCCGCCGCGACGCCGGGCCTGGCCGACAGGGGCCCTGGGCGGCTCGCCGCCCTGGGGCGGCATGGGTATCTCGCCGTCGCCCTCCCAGAGGTCGAACCCCAGGTCCTCGGGCCGTTCCGGTGCTGGCGGCAGGGGTGGCTCGGGTCCGATTGCCCGCGCCGCCGCACCGAGGGGTGACGACGGCAACGCCTGGACCGACTGGGTGAAGCGCTGGCGGAGTCCGGCAACATGCTGCATGGCGGACTGCTCCACGAGCGGGACGAGTCGCAAGAGCACGAACGGGCTGAACGTCGCCAGCACGATCGTGACGGCCCCGGTCACGACCGCCGTCACCGATCCGCCGCGCAGCTCGCCGAAGCCCACGCTGAGGGCGATCACGATCAGGACCTTGCTCAGCGCGACAGCGATGAAGGTCTCGAACAACCGCCACCCGACGCGCCGCAGCGCGGGGATCGTCACCAGGGGCACGACCACGGGTACGAGGACGACCAGCAGCGTCAACACGACCGCCCGCACCACGAGTTCGCACCACAGGAGCCACCCGCCGACCGCGACGGCGAGGGACACCAACAAGAGGCCGAACCCCGGCGTGGACCCGGCGAGCGCCGCGACCTGGGCGCCGAGCACGGGCACGTGCCGCGCGACCGACGCCGACGCACCCGACGCCAGCTCGTCGGTCGCCGCCAGTATGTCCGTCGCGATGGGCCGAGCGATCACGACGGCGAGGACCGCAGCAGGCGCGACGCCGAGGTAGACGCGCCACAGCGAGCCGGGGTCGTTGCGCACCACCCCGTGCACCGTGGCAACGACGAGGCCGACGAGTAACAGCACCGGCGCCAGGGTGACGAGCGACGTGTACTCACCCGACGCCGCGTGCACCACGCTGGTCGGGTCCCCCGTCGAGTTCAGGACGTGGCCGGTGGTGCCGAGCACCCATGACACGCTCGCGAGCACCCACGAGGTCATCGCGTTGAAGAGGTCGCCGAGCGTGGCTTTGGCGACCGAGGTCGTCGAACAGCCCAGCGGCGAGAGGAGACAACCGATACCCATCAGTGCACCGACTGTCCGGCCTTGAAGAAGAAGTCCACCAGGTGCGGAGCCGCCCCGATCAACAACGCCGCGACGAGCGATGTCATCACCGCGCGCCGACCGGTCATCGACTGGTGCATGTTCTGGGTGTGGCTGCCGATCGCCCACAAGGCGGCACCGAGCAGCAAAGCGACGAGCGCGCCGATGAGGCTCCACGCGGCGAGACCGTCGGCGATCTGCATGAGCACGGCGCTGCCGGGCAGCGCCGTGAGTGATGGACTGAGTGAAACAGCGAGGATTCGCATCGAGGACCTTTCTGCCTGGGACTTCACAACGGTCGCTGTTCCCGCCCTCACAGCGAGTGTTTTATTTCCTCCTGTGGAAGACCCGGGTCGATGAGTGCCGTATTACACGGGGTACGTACCGTGGGCAATGAATTCGCGTTGCTTCGGCGACACGAATTCTGCGCCGTGAAGCACACGCGAAGAGCCGTTCGTCACCCGGACAAGCCTCGAACGAGGCAGGACTCTGGGACGGAACCGGGTATTGCCAGTAATTCCTGGTCATCTGGACGGTGAGCAAGTGCCGAGCTCGTTCAGTCGGCTAAGGCGACCCGGTGTGTTCGAAATTAGGACACATGCTGTTATGGCGAGGTCTGCGAGAATGAACCTGTGATCGTTCCCGCCTCTGTGAATCCCGTCGCCCACTGGGCGCCCGCCGCCGTGTACACCCTCGGCGTCGGGGTGCTCGTCGTCGGCGCGCTGCTCGGCTACCTGATCAATCGGTATCGCGACCACCGGTCGCTCGCCCAACGCCTCAACGCGCTGGGGGCACGCCTCGGAGTCGAGCCCCACGGCGACACCGGTCGGGTCGAGGCGGCGCTCGCCTACCTCGAAGAGGTCACCGGGACCGCCACCACCGCCGTGAGCGAGTCCAGTGCCGAGTCGACTCGGCTTCGACGATCCCTCGACTCGCTGCCCCTCGGGCTCGTGCTCTGTGACGAGGGTGGCGCGGTCGTCTACCGCAACAGCCTCGCTGAATCACTCATGACCAGCCGCTACGGCGAGGCGATCGCCGCCCAGGCGGTCACCGAGTGCCTGGCCGAGGGCTGGTCGAGCGGCGTTGCCGACCGAACGATCGAGATCTACGGACCGCCTCGACGCACGCTCAGCGTGCGAGCGTCGGTTATCGACGACGGCCGACGACCACTGGGCGTGCTCGCCGTCATCGAGGACTCCAGCGAGCGCCGACGGCTCGAGGACGTGCGTCGGGACTTCATCGCCAACGTGAGCCACGAGTTGAAGACGCCGATGGGGGCGCTCGGCCTCCTCGCGGAGACGCTCCAGTTCGAACCCGACGCGTCGATCGCCCGGCGCCTCGCCGAACGCATCAACACCGAGGCCTTTCGCGTCAACCGGATTATCGAGGACCTGCTCGACCTCTCACGGATCGAAGGCGAGGGCTCGCCGGTGCGCGAGCCGGTTCCTGTCGCGTTGTTCGTCTCTGAGGCGATGGAGCGGATCCGCACGTCGGCCGAGCAGCACGGGGTAACCATCGACTTCGTCGAACCCGCCGCGTCCATCGTCATCGTCGGTGACCGGCGCCAACTGGTCTCGGCCGTGCACGCGCTGCTCGAGAACGCAGTCGTCTATTCACCGGGCGGTGGACGCGTCACGATTACCGTGGAGCGCCACGAGGAGCGCCAGAGCGACGAAGGCGCCGTCGAAGCCCGCGTCGTTCGCATCGCCATCACCGACCAGGGCGTCGGCATCCCCGCGAAGGACCTCGAACGCATCTTCGAACGGTTCTATCGCGTCGACCCTGGTCGGGCCCGCGAGACCGGCGGCACGGGACTCGGGCTGAGTATTGTGCGCCACGTCGCGCAAAACCACGGCGGGACCGTCGTGGTGGAGTCGCGCGAGGGAGAGGGGTCGACCTTCACGCTTGAGCTCCCGGTGAACCAGTGACCGCGTCACACCAGCCCGTGGTTCGGGTGCTCCTCGTCGAGGACGAGGAGTCCTTCATCGACGCGCTGAGCGTCGGACTCGCCCGCGAGGGGTTCGACGTGACCGTCGCGCGTGACGGCGCCGAAGGGGCCGCGCGCTTCGCCGCTGGCGAGTTCGACATCGTGCTCTTGGACCTCATGCTGCCCAAGATGAGCGGGCTCGACCTCTGCCGCGAGATCCGCCTGAGCAGTGACGTCCCGATCATCATCGTAAGCGCGAAGGGCGAGGAGGTCGACATGGTCCTGCTCCTCGAGATCGGGGCCGACGACTACGTGACCAAGCCGTACCGGCTGCGCGAGCTCGTCGCACGGATGCGCGCGGTCCTGCGCCGACGTGAGCACCCGGTCGACCTCGACGGCGAGGAGGCCTCGATCCAGCGCGGTCCCGTGCGACTCGACATCGACGCCCGGCGCTGCTTCATCGGAACCGACGAGGTCAAGTTGCGCAAGAAGGAGTTCGCGCTGCTGCGCCTGCTCATGGAGAACCCGGGGCGCGTGCTGACCCGCGAGGTCCTCATCGACCGGGTGTGGGGCCACGACTACGTCGGCGATACCAAGACCCTCGACGTCCACATCAAGCGACTCCGTAGCCTGATAGAGACCGAACCCAAAGCGCCCCGCTACATCACCACCGTGCGCGGCGTCGGCTATCGGTTCGAGGTCACCCGCGACGAGGGCTGATCGTCGTCGAACCGAGGTAAGGCGCGAGCACCGACGGCAACTCGACCGACCCGTCGGACTGACGATACGTCTCGACGAGCGCGGCCCAGATCCTCGCCCACGCGAGCGCCGAGCCGTTCACCGTGTGCACCAGCGCGGTTGAGCCGTCCTCGCGGCGGTAACGGACGTTGGCGCGCCGGGCCTGATAGTCACGGAACCAACTCACCGACGAGACCTCCAGCCATCGGTCGACGCCAGGGCTGTAGACCTCGAGGTCGAACGTACGCGCCGAGGACGTCCCGAGGTCACCGGCGCACAGGTCGAGCACCCGGTAGGTCAGACCGAGTTCGCGCAGCAGCGACTCCGCGCGCGCGAGTATGTCGGCGTGCGCGTCGGCCGCCTGGTCGGGCGCGCAGTACGCGAAGAGCTCTACCTTGTCGAACTCGTGGACCCGCAGGAGCCCCCGGGTGTCTCGACCGGCCGCCCCGGCCTCGCGTCGGAAGCACGCGGTGAGCGCGGTCATGCGAATCGGGAGCTGGGACTCGTCGATGATTTCGCCGCGCAACATCGAGGTGAGTGGCACCTCGGCCGTCGGGATCGCCCACAGCCCGTCGCGCTCGATGGCGTACATGTCATCAGCCGATTTGGGCAGGTGACCCGTCGAGACCATGGTCTCGGTCAAGGCGAAGGTCGGGGGACGGATCTCCTCGTAGTCGGGCGTGTGCCGATCGAGCGCGAAGGCGCCCAGTGCCCGCACGAGCCGCGAACCCACGCCGCGGAAGAGCGGGAACATCGATCCGGCGAGCTTTGCCCCCGACTCGAGATCCAAGATGTCCAGTTGGGCGCCGATCTCCCAGTGCGGGACCCGTTGGTGCTCTTCGAACGTCGGGAACGGTGCCCCGTCGTCCATCGCGACCCACCACTGGCGCAGCACAACGTTGTCGTGCTCGTCCACACCGTCGGGCGCATCGGGGGCGGGCAGGTTCGGCAACTGCAGCAGCAGATCCCGCAGACGACCGGCCACCAACTCGACCGACGCTGACGCTTGACGCTCTTCATCGCCGAGGTCACGGCTGACAGCCGCCAACTCCTCGGCTCGGGCCAGGTCCTTCTGACGACGCGCCTCACCGACCTGGCGCGACAGCGACTTGATGTCAGCACGCAACCGCTCGGTCTCTTGGAGCAGCCGACGGTGCTCGGTGTCCAGGGCCGCCACGTCGTCGAGGGTCGACGGCGCCACCCCCCGACGGGCCAGGGCGTCCTTGACGACGTCAGGTTCACGACGCAGTTGAGCGAGATCGATCACGTCTTGAGCCTACCGAGGCACGATCGGTCGGCCACGATGACCTCGCCGTCCCAGTAGTTTCGTTGGTTGTGAGTCACGCCGTCGAGGTCACCGGGTTGCGCGTCGCGTTCGGCGGGCTCTACGCCGTCGACGGCGTGAGCCTCACCGTCGACTACGGCGAGGTCCTGGCCCTGCTCGGCCCGAATGGCGCCGGTAAGACCACGTTGGTCGAGACGCTCCTCGGATTCCGCGAACCCGACGACGGGACGGTGCGGATCCACGGCTTGGATCCTCGGCGCGCCCACGACGAGGTCGTCGTACGCACCGGAGCGCTCCTGCAGCGAGGTGGGGTCTGGTTCCCGATGACGCCCACGCAGGTCCTGGCCCTGACCGCGACCTACTACGACGCGCCACGCGACCACGAGGGCCTGCTCGACCTGCTCGATCTTCGCCGATGCGCCGCGACACCCTGGCGACGGCTCTCGGGTGGCGAACAGCAGCGCACGCTGCTCGCATTGGCCCTCATCGCCCGGCCCCGAGTCCTCGTGCTCGACGAGCCGACGACCGCCGTCGACCCTGAAGGTCGACAAGTGATCCGATCAATCATCGCCGCGGAGGCCGAACGCGGTTGTGCGATCTTGATCACGACCCACGAGTTGACCGAGGCCGAGCGCATGGCGAACCGCCTCGTGCTGATGCACCGCGGTGCCGTCGTCGCCGAGGGGACCCTCGACGAGTTGTCAGGCGAGCCCGAGCTCGTCATCGAGACGAGTGCCCCGGTCGACGCGGCGTCCCTCGCGCAACGACTCGGGTGCGTCGTCACCAACGAGTCGCCAACGCGGCTGCGCTGTCGCATCGCGTCCAGTCCCGAACGGGTGGCCCTGGTGAGCGCTCTGCTCGTCGAGCGGGGCGTCCAACTCGTCTCGCTGCGCACGCGCGCCTCGCTTGAGGAGCGCTACCTCGACCTCATCGCCGAGGAACGGAGTCTCCCGTGAGGGCGTGGTGGGCCCAGACCCGGGCCGAAGTACGCATGACGGTCCGCCGCGGCGAGACGCTGCTGCTCACGATCGCGATCCCGGTGCTCCTGCTCGTCTTCTTCTCGCTGGCCCGGGTGACCGCGAGTCCCACCGTGCACCGCGTCGACTTCATCGCTCCCGGGATCATCGCCCTCTCGGTGCTCTCGACCGCCATGGTGGCGCTCTCGATCGCGACCGGTTTCGAGCGTTCCTTTGGCGTGCTGCGCCGTCTCTACGTGACCCCCCTCGGGCGTCGTCGCCTGATCGGCGCGAAGATCGCCGGGGTGCTGGTCACCGAGGTGATCCAGGTCGCCGTCGTCGCAGTGGTCGCCGTGGGACTCGGCTGGCGCCCGCACGGTGGCGTCCACGGGGCCATGGCTGTCGTCCTCGTGATCCTGCTCGGCTCCATGGGACTCGCCGGCATCGGGCTCGGTCTCGCCGGGTGGCTTCGAGCCGAGGTGAACCTCGCCGCGAGCAACGGACTCTACCTCGTCCTACTGCTGCTCTCGGGCATCGTCGTACCGGTGACGTCGCTGCCGAGTCTCGTCGGACGAATCGCGGTGGCGCTCCCCTCGGGAGCCCTCGCGGAGGCGCTGCACCGGATCCTCGGACTCGGCCTCAACCCGACGGGCGGTGATTGGCTCTCACTCGTGCTCTGGGCGTGCGGCGCGCCACTGCTCGCCGCCCGGACCTTCCGCTTCGACTGATCCGACGCGCCCGAGAGTACGGCTAACTGTTGATCGCCGCGACGTCGCTCGCGAACTGCGCGGGAGTGATCTTGCCGATGACCACGTTGGCGACCTTCCCCTGGGCGTTCACGAAGACGGTGTCGGGGATGGCCTGCAGTTGGAACGAGGCGGCCACGGTGCTGTTCGGGTCGAACGCCACAGGGAAGGGAACAGCGTCGTGGTGCACGAAGGCGAGCGCGGCGCGGCGCTGGTCACTCGTGTCGATGCCGATCACCCGCACCGAGCCAGTCGAGTGGTCCGACAGGTAGGCGACCAGGTGTGGGAGTTCCGCACGACAGGGCGCGCAGTAGCTCGCCATGAAGACCATCACGGTGGGATGTCCCGTGGCGTACGGGGCTGTCACCGAGCTCCCCGAGAGCGTGGGCAACGTGAAGGTGCTCGCCTCGGTGCCGACCAGGGCGTTGGCCGACGAGCGACCACCGGTCAGGAGCGAGACCACGACAATCAGCGCGACCGCGACCGCCGTACCGATGCCCAACGAGACGAACATCATCGGCGAGGGGTGCCCCCGCCGCCACTTTTCAACGAGCTTTGACAAGGACATCCACCGCCATGAGTACAAAGAGGGCCGTCAGGTAGGTAATCGAGAAGTGGAACAAGCGCATGGCCTCCCCCGCGTCGGCGCGGTTGTGGACCGCGTGGCGGAAGAGGCGCATCGCGTAGAAGGTAAAGAACCCACCGAGCACCATCGACGAGACGGCGTAGATCCATCCCAAGTGGGCGACGGGTCCGATGAGCACCGTCAGCACCCACATGATGACGGTGTAGACCAGGATTTCAAGGGTCGTGCGGCGAAGCGACGCGACCACCGGCATCATCGGCACGTGGGCGGCGCTGTAGTCGTCCCGGTAGCGCACGGCCAATGCCCAGAAGTGCGGTGGTGTCCAGATGAAGACCACGAGGAACAGCAGCACCGGCGTCCACGAGAGGCTGCCCGTGACGGCGGCCCAACCCACGAGTACGGGCACCGCGCCCGCGGCGCCACCGATGACGATGTTCTGCTTGCTGCGACGTTTCAACCAGATCGTGTAGACGAACACGTAGAAGAGCATCGCCGCGACCGCGAGCCACGCCGCGAGCAGGTTCACCCAGACCGCGAGGACGGCGAAGGCGACCACCTCGAGTGCTACCGCGAAGACCGTCGCGGCGCGAGGGCTCATGACGCCGCGCACGAGGGGGCGGCGTTTGGTGCGTTCCATGATGGCGTCGATGTCGCGATCGATGACCATGTTGAACGCGTTGGCCCCGGCCGCTGCGAGCGTCCCACCGATCAGGGTGTCGACTACGAGCCAGAGCCCGGGTATGGCGTTGGCCGCGACGACCATCGTCGGAATCGTGGTCACCAGCAATAGTTCGATGATCCGCGGCTTGGTGAGTGCGAGGTAGCCCTTCAGCACGTCCGTGGTCGAAAAACCCTTCGACACCTCAATGGTCATGGGTGGCAGTCTAGAAGTGCCGCCTTACGTAGGCTGCGGGGGTGACCTCGACGCCCCGATTCCGTGTCCCGCCACCGAAGTTCCGCTGGTTCGCCTTCAGTTCGTTTCTCTCGATGATCGTGATCGTGCTCACCGGCGGCGCCGTTCGTCTGACCGGCTCGGGGCTCGGCTGTCCGGACTGGCCCACCTGTTACAGCCATCAGATCACCGGTTCGTGGTCGATACACCCCCTGATCGAATACACGAACCGGATCGTCACCATCGTCCTCGTGATCGTGACCGGCGTGACCTTCGTCGCGGCGTGGCTGCGCACCGAGCGACGACGTGACCTCATTGGTTTCTCCGGTCTCTTGGTGCTCGGTGTGGTCGCCGATGCCATCCTCGGCGCCTTCGTCGTCTACTCCAAGCTCAATCCGTGGCTGGTCTCGCTCCACATGATCCTGTCGCTCGCGATGGTCGTGGTCGGGGCCATCCTCTATCACCGCTCGAAGTACGTCTACGGTCCCGGCACGCGCGCGGACGTGCGCGACCCGCACTTCCGTCTCATCGCGCGCCTGCTCTGGATCCCGTTCGTCCTCGTCCTCTTCGCGGGCACCGCCACCACCGGCTCGGGCCCCCACGCCGGTGCGGCGCAGGGCCAACTCGTGGCTCGGCGCCTGCCGTTCGCCTTCGCCGACGCCGCCTGGGTCCACTCGGTGCTCGCCGTGCTCTTCCTCGGATTGGTGAGTGGACTCGTTTTCGCGATCTGGCGTAGCGGCGTCCCCGACGCGCTGCGCCTGGGCGTGCGTCGACTCGTGATCATCGCGCTCATCCAGGCAGTCATCGGCTTTGTCCAGTACGTGACCCACGTTCCAGTCGTCCTCGTCGAGCTGCACATCGCCGGAGCGGTCTCGCTGTGCATAGGCGTTACTCAGTTTCACCTGCGCCAGACCGCGCGCGACCGAGTGCCAGGAACTAGAACGGTGGCGTGACTAGTCTGCGTCGCGCGTCGTTGCGAAGTAACCTCACGGACACGACGCTCGTGCTGCAAGACTGGGCACCTCGGATCTAGTTGGGAGGAACGAGCAAGCATGGCTTATCTCTGGTCGTTAGCGGCCCTGATACCGCTCAATAACTACGGGCACTACATCCACTGGGGCGTGATCAACATCTCGGTAGCGAACTTCATCGTCATCGTGTTGATGATCATCACCTTCGTCGCCGCGCTGTTCCTGCCGTTCCCCGGTCGCAGCCGCCGTAAGGAGAGCCGATGAGTACCACCGAGATCGATCGGCAGTGGACGACGCGCCTGCGCAAGCGCGCGACGGGCCACCTGCCCCCCGAGAAGCTGCTACCAGACACGCAGCCGGCCTACGTTTCCTCGTGGATCTACGTCTTCGGTGTAACGACACTCGCGGCGCTGATGATGGTCATCCTGTCTGGGATTATCCTGGCGATCCGCGGCCCGCAGTGGTGGCACTCGTCGTCGATCGGTCACTTCGTGAACTCGACGCACCTCTGGAGTGTTGAGATCTTCTTCTTCGCGATGATCGTGCACCTGTGGGGCAAGTTCTTCATGGCCGCCTGGCGTGGCGGACGGTCCCTGACCTGGGTAACCGGTGTCGTCACGTTCCTCGCGTCCGTCGGAACCGCCTTCACGGGGTATGTCTCGCAAACGAACTTCGACTCGCAGTGGATCTCCACCCAAGCCAAGGACGGCATCAACGCCACCGGCGCGGGGTCGATCTTCAACGTGTTGAACCTCGGACAGATGCTGATGTGGCACATCGTCTTGCTGCCGCTTGTCGCTGTGCTGCTGACGGCCATCCACGTGTTGATGGTACGGGTCAAGGGCGTCGTCCCCCCGTTTGAAGAGCAGAACGGAGCCGCCAAGTGAGCACGAAGCCATTTCGCCCCGACGTGGATGCGCCCGAGTACAAGGGCAAATATGTCCCCTACGACATCATCAAAGAAGGCACCATCGCGATCATCGTGGTGGGGCTGCTCGTGGTCCTGCTCGCCACGCTCTTCGGCTCGCCCGACGAACGCGCGATCACGGTCAAGGCGTGGTCGAACGCCGACCCGATCGACTTCGCCACCACCGCACTCGGCGAGCTGAACGGGTCAACCGTCACCGCCCAGTACGGGGCGCCGTACAACACCGCGGCACCGGGTCAGAACCTCGGTCCCCTGAGGCTCGCCCAGTTCGCTGGTGTGACGATTCCCGTCAACACGGTCCGAGACTTCGTCATCAACCCGCTCTCGAGCTTGCCTTACGACAAGTCGCTGAGCGCCGCACTCACCGAGTGGAAGGGTGCGAACGCCTCCCAACAGAAGTCGTGGGTGTCGAACTACACGGCGAGCGCGTCGAAGATGACCTGGAGCAACGGACAGATCGATGTACCGGCGACTAATGCCGGGCCGGTGCCGGAACTGATCAACAAGTTGACCTCGATGGCCCGATCGGGTGCACTCGACCAGGCCCTCGTGACGGGGGGCGGTTTCTACACGACGAACTACACCAAGCCGCTGTTGTTCGTCGCTGATGGGACCTACCTCGCCAACCTGGCCCAGAAGCAGCACCTCCTGGGAAGCCAGTGGGGGATGATGAACGAGACGGGGAGCTACCCGGGCCAGGCGTGGCTGTGGCTCTACACCTTCTGGTACCAGGTGCCGCCGTTCAACTCCAGCACCAACGCCGACGTGCAGGTCTCGGCGCTGATGGGGCTGCTCTCGATTCTGCTCCTACTGCTGCCCTTCATCCCGGGCCTGCGGTCCATCCCGCGCAAGGTGAAGGTCTACCGACTGATCTGGCGCGAGCACTACAGCGGCTAGCTATAGCGACCGTCTAGGACAAGACGCCGGGCAACTGGTCCCGGCGTCTTGTCGTCGTACGGGTCAGTCGCGGACGCTGGCGAGGTGGGCCAACACGACTGACGAGATAGTCGCCACCGCGTTCAGCTGTTCGGACGTGAGCAGGTCTACGAAGTTCTGGCGAACCGTCGCCACGTGTCCGGGCGCCGCGGCGTCGAGCGCGCGGCGACCCGCGTCGGTCAAGACCACGTAGGCGCCGCGCTGATCGGTGGGGCATCGTTGCTTCTCAACGAGACCGCGCTGGCGCATGCGGGCCACGTGGTGTGACGCCCGGCTCTTCTCCCACCCGAGCTCGTCACTCAACTCGACCACGCGGCACCGAACGTCCTCGTGGTCCGACAACGTGGTCAGCACGAGGTAGTCCGGGTACGAGAGACCGTCGGCTGCGAGCGCGCGGCCAAGCGTCGCGCTCAGCTGCAGGTTCATCAGCGCCAGGCCCTTCCACGCCGCGAGCTCGTCGGCACCGAGCCAGGTGATCTCACTCATGGCTTCAGTCTACCAACTTTGTTGATATGTCACCTACTCACCATTACACTGGGGTCACCTCGACCGTTGGGAGACAGCATGGCCCCCCTGCCCGCCGCGTTCATAGGACACGGCACCCCTATGAACGCCCTGGAGCACAATCACTTCACCGACGCGTGG
>JAJYPU010000085.1 GCA_021795095.1 Actinomycetes bacterium
CCGATCTCTCCTGAGGGGTCAGTTCCGTCGATGAACGGTGCCGCGGCCGAGCCGGACGTCCCCCGGCCGCGGCGAGTTCCTCGGTGGCGACGGCGATGAGTCGCCTCGCGCCCGTCGGCGCCAAGACCTGGAGCGCGTCGTGCAGGGCGACGCGGGCCCGCGTCACCCGTCCGGTGTGGCGAAGGAAGCGCCCGTAGGCGATGCGAGTCTCGGCGTCGGCGAGTGGCATCGCGACGGCCGCGTTATGGGCGAGTGCCTCGTCGAAGCAGGCCTCGGCGGCGTCGACCTCGCCCCGTCGCCAGTGGACGCCGGCGCGTCCCGCGGCCGCGACGGCTCGGGGGGCGTGACAGGGCAGTCGCTCGCACAACGCGTCGAGGGACGCCGTGAGCGCCCACGCCTCGTCGAGTCGGCCCGCCGCCACGTACGCGTCGATCGCCACGCCGTGCCAGGGGACGACGCAGGGCTCGAGGATCCCCGACGCCGCGGCGACGGCGGCGGCGCGGCTCGCCGCCTCGAGCGCCGCCTCGAGGTGGCCGTCGCTCAGGGCGTTGCGACACGCAATGAGCAACAGCCAGAGCCGAAGGTAGGCGGTCTCGCCCTGGACCGCCATGATCGACTCGACGCGTCTCGCCCACTCCGCGCTCTCCGCATGTCGACCGAGCTCGTGGGCGAGGTAGCACAACCCGATCGAGGCGTGGGGCTCGATCGCCGGGAACAGCACGCTCATCGACATCGCGTCGTGCAGGGTCCGGTAGGCGTCCTCGAGACGACCGGTGCGCCACAGGGTGTCGGCATGGTTGAGCGCGTAGGAGAGCTGGGTCAGGGTTGAGCCCTGACGACGCGCGAGGTCGTCGAGCACGGGGTAGACGCTCATCTCGTCGTCGAAGCGCTCGAAGAGCTTGGCGAGACGGACGTAGCCGACGACGGGGTTCCAGTTCCCCGCGGCGCGCAGGTCGTGGATGTTGGGGTCGCGGGCGAAGGTGAGGGCCGCCGTCGCCAGCGCCTCGATGTCGGCGTGCTCGCCCGAGATGCAGGCGAGGTAGGTCTCGGCACTCGCGGCCGCGGTGCGAAGCGCGTCGTCCGTCAGGCCGTGGCGCTCGATGAGCTCGAGCACGCGCGTCGCGCTCGTTCGCACGCGGCTTGGACCGCGGTAGACGCTCGCGGTGAAGGTGGCGTCGAGCAGGGTCTCCCCGGCGAGGGCCACGTCGAACTCGCTCGCGACGCGCGCGGCTTGCTCGAAGCAGTGAAGCGCGTCATCGACGCGGGCCGACGCCATGAGGAGCTGGGCGAGCAGTCGCAGCCCGTCGACGCGCTCGGGTCCGTCGAGTGTCGGGTCGGCCAGATATCGGCGCACCGCCCGCTCGGCCTCGTCGATGCGTCCCTGGAGCAGGTTCGCCCGGCTGCACTCGAGCCACAGACTCACCGGGGCCGCCGTGCCCGCGAGCTCGATCGCGCTTCTAAAGAGGTCACTCGCCGTGGCCGTGGCCCCCGCGTCCAGCGCGCCGCGCGCGGCGTCGATCACGGCGGCTATCGCACCCGGGTCACCACGCAGGTCGCCCGCGACAGCGTGAACGGCGAGCTCGGCGGGCGAGGCGCCGATGCGCTGGAGCAGAGTGAAGACTCGGGCGTGCAGACCCTGGCGCACGGGCACGGCGATGTCCTCATAGAGCGCGTGCCGAAGTAGTGGGTGCACGAACTCCGCCTCGGGTCCCGACGTCGCCCGCACGATGCCCGCGTGACAGAGTTCCTCGAGGCCGCCGGTCGCTTCGAGATCGTTCTGGCCGACCAAGGCGGTCACGAGCAGCGGGCGGAACCGGGACCCGAGGACGCTCGCCCCGCGCGCCCAGCGCATCGCCGCGGGGCTCACCCCGGTGAAGCGGGGGAGGAACACACGGTGACCGAGTGCTGCAGGCGAGGCCACGAGGTCATCGCCGCGCCGCCAGGCGTTGGCCACTTCTTTCAGGAGTAACGGGTTGCCGGCACAGCTCGCGCAGGCCCGCGTAGCCACCGCGGGCGAAGTATCGGCGCCGAGGCACGCCTCGAGCAGGGTGCGGCTCGCCTCATCAGAGAGAGGTTCGAGGTGCACGAGACCCGCGATGCCGTCGTCGACGAGTCGACGCGCCTGCTCGAGGGCGCTCGCGGGCCAGGGTCGAAGGGTCGCGATCACGGCAATCGATCGTTCGCCGAGCCGTCGGCACAGTGCCGCGAGCAGGGTCGTTGAATCGGGGTCCGACCAGTGCAGGTCGTCAATCGCGAGGAGCAGTGGTGACGGGCGGGCGCTGAGCCAGTCGAGGAGCTCCACGTAGCGCCTGGCGAGGGCGTCACCCGGGGATGCCGAGCCCCGTGTGAGTTCCTGAACCGAGGCGCCCGTACCCTCGAAGAGCCGATCGATCAAGGCGAAGGGGATCGACGTCTCGACCTCGGCGCATCGCGCGAAACGCACCGAGAGGCCGCGCGCCCGCGCCCGCGACTGGGCCTCGTCGATCACGGTGGTCTTGCCGATCCCCGCCTCGGCGACGACGAAGATCGCGGCACCCGACGTCGCTTGCGCCCCGTCGAGCACCGCTTCGACCGCGTGCACGGCCCGTTCGCGCTCGAGGATGGTCACTGCGCGAGGGACGGGGCCGTCCCCGTCGAGTCGACCTGGCCCCATGTGTCACCCCCACGCCACGTCCAAACGCATCGTAGCCAGGCGGCGGAGCGAGTGGCGTGGTGACGATCCGTGGGTGGCGACCGCGGTGAACGACGGCGCACGAGCCGGACTCACGCGACGACGCCGGTAAAGGCCACGGCTGCGGCCACGTCGGGGCGACCCGCGGTCGATCCAGGTTTCGCGGCACGTGACTTGTATCCATTCTCGCCCCTCGTGCGTCTATAGGGGACAAGACGTGGAAAGGATCACCATGAAGAAGACGGTTGGATCAACGGACAAGGTCGTTCGAGGCATTCTCGCGATCGCCGCGCTCATTGTCGCCGGGTTCGCTGGCTTTTCGAGTGTGTGGGGCATTGTGCTCGTAATCGTGGCCGCAGTCTTGGTCGTGACGGCCGCTACCGGCTACTGCCCGATCTACAGCGCGACGGGGTTGAATTCGCTCGGCGAGCACGAACACCGCCACGACGCGAGCGCGCACTGAGGTTACGATCGGCCAATGATCGACGAGGCGGCGAGTGGACGCGACGATGAGTTCGCGTCCGCCGTCGCCGCCGAGATCAATGGGCTCTATCGATACGCGCACTGGCTCGTCGGCAACGACGACGAGGCCGAGGACCTCGTCGGGGAGACCATGCTTCGCGCCCTCGAACGGCGCGAGCAGTTTCGTGGCGAGTCGTCACTGCGGACCTGGCTGCACCGGATCCTCTACCACATCGCCGTCGACCGGTCACGGCGCCACAGTCGTGAGCTCGTCGTTGATGACGTCGAGCGCAGCTGGGGTGATCAGCACTACAGCGTCGACGCGTCAGTGGTGCTCGAGCGGGCTGAGCGTCGTGGGGGATTGACCGAGGCGCTCGTGCACGTTCCCGTGCACTACCGCACCGTCGTCGTCTTGCACGACGCCGAGGGTTGGACGGTCGCTGAAATCGCCGACCAGCTCGGACTGTCGATCGCGGCGACAAAGCAACGACTTCGACGAGGACGCATGATGCTCGTGAGTAGCCTCGCGAGCGCAGAGGAGCGACGGATGGCGAATCGAGACGTGGTGTTGGAGTGTGCACAGGCGCGTTCGCTGGTATCGGACTACCTCGACGGCGAGCTTGAGGCGCAACAACGCAGGAACCTCGAAGCGCACCTCGCCAGTTGCGCCACGTGTCCGCCGCTCTATGCGTCCCTCGTCGGGGTGCGCGAACTGCTAGGGGACCTGCACGATCCAAACTCGGTGATCCCTGAGGCGATGCGAGTTCGCCTCGAGGCACGACTTGAGTCGCCGACGGTTGACCGGTGAACGAGGGTGGTGCGGCGATTCAACCCGATCGCTTTAGTGCGTCACGTCGCGTTGCCGACGAGGATCGCGTCTCGACACTGGAGCACGCAATGACTCGCAGGGAACACGTAACGTCGTCGACAGTGGCCGGTGCACCAATCAGCGTTTGAACCGCAAGGCGATGGTGGACTCGTCGTATCAGCGTTGAGGCGCTGCGAACTCATCGTCCCAATCGGCTATGAGTCGGTCTACTGACTCCACGTCGAGTGGTCGAGCGAAGAGGAACCCTTGTCCTACGTCGACCTCTTCGGCGATCAAATGGTGACGTTGCGCGTGGTTCTCAACTCCTTCGGCGATGATTTCGAGTTGCAGCGCCTTACCTAACTGGACCAAGGTACGAACGAGGGCGGCCGCCTCCTTCGTGTCAACAATTCCCGATATGAAACTTCTGTCGATCTTCAAGATGTCGATTGGGAATTGCCTCAGGTACGCGAGCGAGGAGTACCCCGTGCCAAAGTCGTCGATGGCGAGACGCACCCCGAGTTCCTTTAGCGCCTCGAGCCGGGGGATTGTCGCCTCTACGTCATGCATCAGTGATGTTTCGGTGATCTCCAGCACCAGCTTCGTGGGATCGAATCCGCTCGTCACCAGTGCGACGCGGACGTCATCGACGATCCGATCCTGTTCCAATTGCTTGGTCGAGATATTGACCGAGACCGTGAAGTCATGGCCGTGGCCGTGCCAGTTCGCGCCTTGGCGACAGGCTTCTTCCAATACCCACCGGCCGACCGGAACGATCATGCCGCTCGCTTCGAGAGCCGGAATGAATTGGTCAGGCATCACGACACCTCTCAGCGGGTGACGCCAACGCAGGAGCGCCTCGACACCCGTGAACGCACCGGTGGCGAGATCGATGGTGGGCTGATAGTGAAGGACGAACTGTCGTTCCTCGAAGCCGCTGTTGAGGTCTAGCGCTAACGTGCGTTGTTCATCGACGACCTTTTGCATCGAAGGAACGAAGACCACGGCGCAGTTCTTTCCGGCGCCCTTGGCCCGATACATCGCGATGTCAGCATCGCGCAATAGCTCCTCCGGTCTGTCGCGCACGCCCTCTGCGATTCCGATGCTGACGGTGACCGCCAAGGGGACGTTGTTGGCGGGGATCTCGAAGGGGGTCTTCAAGATTTCGGTAATTCGCTCGGCCACCGCCTCAGCGCCCGGCGCTAACGAAGCACCTTCGGTCAATATGACGAACTCATCGCCGCCAAGACGGCCGACCGTATCGGATTCGCGAAGCATAAGCGATAGGCGCGCCCCGACGGCCGCGAGGAGTTGGTCTCCTACGACGTGACCCAACGTGTCGTTGATGTCCTTGAAGTTGTCGAGATCTAGAAACAGCACGGCCACACCGGAATGATCGCGTTTGGCGCGCGCCAGCATCTGATCGATCCGATCGAGAATCAAGACTCGATTTGGCAGTCCGGTCAGTGAGTCGTGGAGCGCCTGGTGTTGGAGCTGATCGGTTTGTTCATGGACGATCGCCAAGGCGCGCGAACGGCCCGTGCCCAGTACGTAGATCAGTGTCGCCAATAACAGACTCAGTAAAAGTCCGCTCACCACCAGCGCCATCGCATCGCCATCGTGGAGCACACCACCCGAGGTCAACGCGGCGAATGTTTCGACGCGCCAGCCATTGTGGAGTTGTATGGTCATCGACTGCGCTTTTGCTGGCGCTGAACCTGCCTTGAAGATCACACGAGAAGCCCTGTTTCCGTACGCGAACACCACCGCAGTGTTCGGGTGGTTCACCAACGCCTGGTCAAGTAGGACACGAGGCGAAACCTCAGTGCCGGACCACCCGACAAAGGCAGCTCGCCGCGCCTGTACCGTGGCTGGCACGACCCCGGTGCTGTAGACCGGGGTTCCCACGACGAGATTCTTAGTTGTTCCCATCCCGTAGGGCAGATAGGCGCCGTGGCCCGAGTCCCGGGCTTGCCTCAAGTGAGGGCCAAGAACGGTGTCGCAAAAATCGAATCCCGCCGGGAGTCGAGGTTGTCCGGGCCTGGCTTGTGCCACGCGCGCAAAACAGTAGTAGGGACGCGATCCGGCCGGCGTGACCTGAAAAGTGCCGTTGGCGGCGAGGGAACCCGCCGGGTGAGCCACGGCCCCGACCTCGAAGGCGTGTAACTCGGAGGCGGGGACCATCACAACTTCCGCGACGCCCAGGAGTTCGGGATACCGCGCGAAGGTTCGCAGCGTGGTCAACCACTGAAGAAACTGCTGCTGCGTTGAGTGGGGATTGTTGGCGAAGAACGCGGCGGTGTTCGCGACGAGGTCCTGCTCGTGCTGGATGGCGAGCGAGAGTGTCGCCGCGATCTCCCGAGCCGACGTCGCGAAGTACTGCCGTGTCGTTCTCGTATGGTTACGCGTTACCACGTTCCCGGCGTACAGTGAGCCGACTGTGCCGCCGATGGTTATACACACCGCCGTGGTGAGCCAGAAACGTTGCTTCGCTTTCATGAGTTCAAACCTCAGCCCAACACTTTGCAAGACGGTGGAAGCCAAATTGGCCCCAGAATGCGACGCGATGTTCCAATCCACACCACGATCGAAGTCGACACACGCTGGCCCGCGGACAACGAGCAGGTCGTAGGCGACGTGCTCACGGTATCCACTACCAACCCTTTCTGCTGGTCCCACGAATCACTCGCGCAGCGCGGTGTCCCTGAAGCACTCCGCGCCAACAACGCACCTGTTGAAGACGCGCAAACGTCATCCGATCTACACCACGGCAAGCCTCACATCCTTGGACCCTGCATTACGCGACATCAGGACATTTCGGCAACAACGATGCGACAATTTTCGGACAAGAGTGTGAAGAGGAGTCTGAGTGATTGAGGGTGGAACGTGACGTGAGTGGTGATCAACGAGCTTGCCTCTCCCACGTTTCCATCGCAATTTAGGGATCCACGCGGTGTACCCATTCGAGACTGATGGCGCGGGATGCACGAGCGAACCACTTCATGTCCCGATGAGTTTGTCCGTTGCAGGTCTAGTACGTTGCTCGTGGGTACCAACGGTGCCCTTGAACAGTCGTCGTCCTGTTGGACCACTTCGACTGATCAACCCAAGACGATTGGATCGGGGCAGTCAATGAAGCGAATGAAATGGACTTCCAAGGGATTGATTTTGGCGGTCGTTGGATTCCTCGTCGCGGGTGGGGGCGTCGCGGTAGCCGCTGGCAACACGGGGAGACTCTCGACGTGTGTGGCGAAGGATGGCGCACTCTCGATGTTCAGTCGTGGTCGATGCCCCGCTGGCACGCGCCACGTCATCGTCCCCGTAGCGAACGCGACCGGCGCCAGAGGGCCAGCGGGTGCTAGGGGGCCCATTGGGCTCACGGGCCCGATCGGTCCGTCGGGCCCAATGGGATTGACTGGTCCCGCTGGTCCGACTGGTCCGACTGGTCCGACTGGTGCGACTGGTGCGACTGGCGCGACGGGTTCGTTCGGCGGCGGGGCACTTTCGGCGACGACCGGTACCTTCAGCAGTAGTGTCACGATCAGCGGCACATTGGGTGTTGGTGGCACTGCCACGTTCGCTGCTATTGACCCAACAAGCGTCGTAGACTCGGGTGCACTTTCTGCGACGACAGGTACTTTCAGCGGGTTGCTCACCACAGCGGGCAGTCTCACCACTACCGGCTCGGGCACACTCAGCGTGGCGGGTACGTCAACCCTGACCGGGCTCGTGACGGCGACGGCTGGCGTGACCACAGCGGGCAGTCTCACCACTACCGGCTCGGGCACACTCAGCGTGGCGGGTACGTCAACCCTGACCGGGCTCGTGACGGCGACGGCTGGCGTGACC
>JAJYPU010000086.1 GCA_021795095.1 Actinomycetes bacterium
GACGGCGACCCGGCGGTGTCGAGGAACGCACGATCGAACCAAGCCCGTAGGCCCCTTCGTTGTCGCCCACGCCGCCATCACCCTTCGAAGCTTTCTCGACGACGTCACCGCGTGGGGGTGGTCTGAGGCTCCACAGCGACGCCTTATGTTCGCCGCCGACCTGCCCCGTCAGCCCGATATGCTGCCGCGCGCCCTGGCGCCCGATATCGATCGGGCCCTGATGGCAGCGGTGAGCGAACTCACGGATCCCTTCGCCAGAGTGGCCATCACGATCTTGCGCCACACGGGTCTGCGTCGCGGTGAGCTGCTCGACCTCGAGCTCGACTGCTTGATGGACTATGGACCGAGCGGCACCTGGTTGCGGGTGCCGCTCGGCAAGCTCAACGACGAACGAGCCGTTCCACTTGACGACGTCGCTCTCGACTCATTTGACGAATGGTTGTCCGCTCGTTCGCCGCAGCGCTCGCTGGAGCACCCCCGCGACGGGCGGTCGTGCGACTTCATCTTCGTCGAACGAGGACGACGCATTGGACCGGGGCGCATCCAAGACGGATTGGCGCGGGCGGTCGAAACCTGCGGGCTTGTTGGTGTGGACGGCAAACCCTTGCGGGTCGTTGCCCACCAGCTTCGCCACACCTGGGCCACCGAACTGGTCAACGCCGGCATGTCCCTCCAGGCGCTCATGACCTTGCTCGGACACCGCTCTCCAGAGATGACGATGCGCTATGCGCGACTCTCTTCGCCAACGCTTCGCAATGCGTATAACGAGGCAGTAGGCAAGGTGGCGAAACAGATTCCAGTGACGCCCATCGGGCGGCCAACCGTTCCCAATCGGATCAATTGGTTGGCGGCCGAGGTACTCAAGACACGCGTGGCTCACGGCTATTGCGCCCGAGAGCTCGCAGCGCAGGCGTGCCCCTATGCCAACGTCTGCGAGACGTGCCCGAACTTCGTCACGACGACCGACTTCGCCCCCGTCATTGAGGACCAGTTGACCGACCTTCAAGAGCTCCGCGACGACGCCGATCGGCGCGGTTGGACCGCCGAGGTAGCTCGACACCAGCGAGTCATCGAAAGCTTGGAGGATCATCTGCGAAGGCTCGGCGTCAGGTGAGCAGGATGAACCTGGGATTGCCCCGCCCCCGAGGGCCGGTTAATCGAGGTGGTAGAAGGACCGACTCCCGGCGTAGGCCTCGTCACCGAGCATCAGGGCCGCCCACTGACGGTCGGACATCGCGTTGGTGCCCGAGTCGGTGAGTAGGTCGATGTAGACGTCCTCGGACCTGAGCAGGAAGGTGTTCCAGCCGGCCTCGGCGATCGCGCGTTCGCGGTGCGCTCGCGTGGTCACCGTTATCGGCTCGACCATCTTGATGCGAAAGGGCTCCGCCCAGCTGCGCGTGCGTCGCGCCTTCGCGTCTGCGTCCACCATGGGTCCTCCTCCGACGGTCAGGGGGCACCCAGTCGCGGCCTCACTGACGCACTGAATCACTTCAGTCGAAGCGTAGGTCGCGCCGAGGGCGCGCGTTGCGACTCCCGGGCTCTTTGCCCGACCGACCTAGCGCTGGTGCACGCTACAGAAGTACGTCGTTCGCCCGCCGATCGTCTCGATGCGCATCGCCCCGCCGTCGCGTGGGCACAGGCCACCGGGGAATCGCGAGACCATATGGTCACCGGTGTGGGATCCTCCCCGACGTCCGAGGGTCCGCATCGTCTGGGTGAAGGCCCGGTAGAGCGCCGTGCGCTGCGCGGGGTCGAGGCGCCCGACGGGGGTCCGCGGGTCGATTCCGGCGCGAAAGAGCATCTCGTCGGCGAGCAGGTTGCCGACGCCGGCGATGCGGGACTGGTCCAGGAGCCGAGCCTTGATCGCGGGTCCCTCCCCACGCGCGCCGAGTGCCGCGTCAAAGGCCGAGCGCGACATCGCGAGCGCGTCCACGCCGAGCTCGTCGAGGTCGGGATCGATCTCGACGCGCGCGAGTCGCCGTGGGTCGTGCACGACGAGCGAGCGGCCGTCTTCGAACTCGAGACCGGCGCGCACCCAGTCGCTGCGGTACTCGTGGGGACCGTAGAAGAGTCCCTCGAGGCCGGCCTCACCGTCGAGCAGCAGCACCCCGGTCATCCCGAAACGCAGCGCCAGGGTCACCCCGTCGGTCTGCAGCACCAGCAGCTTGCCGCGCCGATCCGTGGCGGTGATCGTCAGCCCGACGACGACCTTCGCCCACGCACTCGGTGCGGTGAGCTTCTTCGCCGCGTACTCGTCGGCCCACCCGCGCGAGACTCTTGCACCGACGACGCGCTCGGCGAGACGTCGGTACGACTCGATCTCCAGCACTTCGGGCACCGCGCCAGGGTAGCGGCAAGCGAGGGCACCCTCACTAGCATGATTGGATGGTCGACAAGCCCCAATGGCGAGAACTCTTTAGCGAAGTCGTCACCTCGGGGCTGTGTACGGGCTGTGCGGCCTGTGTCATCGCGTGCCCCCACGACGTGCTCGACTACGACGACCAGGACGGTCACTACAAGCCCTGGCACCTCGACATCGACGGCGGACGCGAGGACTGCACCCACGGCGTCAAGGGCTGCACAATGTGCACCCGGGCCTGCCCGCGCTTTCGCTCCTGGGAGAGTGAGATCGACGTGCACCGCGTGGGCCGCGAGCGCACCGAGGACGAGGTCTACGGCATCGGCGACGTCGTGCTCGCACGGGCCCTTGACCCCGAGGTCGCCTCGACCGGACAGGACGGCGGCGTGGTGTCGGCGATTCTGCTCTACGCGCTCGAGCACGACCTGATCGACGCCGCGCTCGTGAGTGCCACGGCCGGTGACGGGTCGTGGCGAGCCGTGCCGGCGGTGGCGCGAACCCGCGCCGACGTGCTCGCGACTGCCGGTTCGCGCTACACCTACAGTGCCAACCTCCTCGCCTACCCCGAGGCCATCGAGGGCGGCGCCGAGCGCATCGCGCTCGTCGGCATGGGTTGCATGGCCTCAGCACCGGGCGCGATGCAGGTCCGCAAGTCCGGCAAGATGGCCCGTCGACTGAGCCTCACCATCGGTCTGCTCTGCTCTAAGACCTTCGATGACCGTATCTTCGAGGAGCTCTTCGAGTCGAAGTACGGCCTCAAGCGCGACGACATCGTCAAGATGAACATCAAGGGCGTCTTCCAGATCTGGACGCGCGACGGCGCGCTGCACGAGGTGCCCCTGAAGGAGGCCCACGCCTTCACCCGTGAGGGCTGCGTGCAGTGCCCCGACTTCGCCGCCGAGCACGCCGACATCTCGGCCGGTGGCATCGGCGCCTTCGGGGACTGGACACTCCTCATCGTGCGCACGGACCTCGGACGCACAATGCTCCAGGGCCTGCTCGACGGCGGGCGCATCGAGGTGCGCCCGGGCGACGACGACCCCGGCGCGGTCGCCCTCTTGCACAAGCTCGCCCAGGTCTCGCGCCGTCGCTGGCCCGAGACGGCCGACCCGAAGCCCCGACGGATTCCGGTGCGTCCCTCGTGAAGCGCACCGCGACCACGGTCTTGCTCGTACGCCACGGCCAGACCCCGACCACGGGGTCGGTGCTGCCCGGGCGTGCGCCGGGCCTGCACCTCAGTGACCGCGGCCGGGCCCAAGCCGAGCGGGTCGCCACGCGACTCACTGAGCTCGCCTCGGCGCCCGTTGCCATCTACAGTTCGCCCCTCGAGCGCGCACGCGAGACCGCCGCGCCGATCGCGCGCGCGCTCGGACTTCGCACGCGCAGTGAGCGCGGACTGCTCGAGTGCGACTTCGGCGCCTGGACCGGCCAGTCACTCTCGCGCCTGCGCCGGACCCGCGAGTGGCGCGCCGTCCAGCACGCCCCGAGCACGTTCACCTTCCCCGACGGCGAGTCCTTTGCCGCAATGCAGCGGCGCATCTGGCTAACCATCGAGCGTCTCGTCGAGGCGCACCGCGGTGACTCGATCGTGCTCGTGAGCCACGCCGACCCGATCAAGGCGGCGGTCACCTTTGCCCAGGGGGTCCCCCTCGACCTCTTCCAGCGCACGATGGTCTCGACGTGCTCGGTGAGCGCCATCGCCCTCGGGGACCAGCCGACGGTCTTGTGCGTGAACTCCACCGGGTCACTCGCCGAGGTGGTCGGTCGATGAACTACGTCTTTGACGCCCCGGACCGCGTGATGGTCGGTGCCCACGGCGAGGTCGGCCAGCGTCGGTTCCTCCTCCAGGCCCGCCAGGGCCGACGCCTCATCGTCGTCAAGTGTGAGAAGCAGCAGCTCGCCGCGCTCGCCGAGTGGATCGCCCAGGTGCTCGACACGATGGGACGCCCGGGCCACCTGCCCGATGACCTGTCCCTCGAGCCCGAGTTCGAGTCCGACTTCGAGGCCGGCGACATCACGGTCGTGGTCGATGAGGACACCGACACCATCAGCGTCTCAGTGGAGTCTCGCGAGGCTGAGGACACCCTCGAGCTGACGCTCACCAAGGAGTGGGCGGGCGCGCTCGCCATCGCGGTGACCCGACTCGTCGAGGCGGGACGACCGCCGTGCCCCCTCTGTGGCGGTCCCCTCGACCCACGCGGCCACGACTGCCCGCGCACCAACGGCCACCGCGCGCCGATCGCCTAGCCGTGGAACGCGCCGAACAGCGCGAACTGCTGGCCCACGGGGCCATCACCGTCGAGGGACGCATCGCCGGATCGTCGAACCAGGCCCTACTCGTCACGGTGCGCCTCGGCGAGTCCCAGGCCAGCGCCTGCTACAAGGCCGAGGCCGGCGAGCGGCCACTCTGGGACTTCCCCGACGGCCTGTGGCGCCGTGAGGTCGCCGCCTACGAACTCGACGTGGCCCTCGACACCGACCTCGTGCCCACCACGATCGCGCGCGACGACGGACCCTTCGGGCCGGGATCGCTCCAGTGGTGGGTCGAGGACGCCCACGAGGACCACTACTTCACCCTGCGCGAGCGACCCGAGTTCGACCAGTGGTTCGCCACCCTCGCCGCCTTTGACGTCGTGGCGAACAACGCCGATCGAAAGGCCGGCCACGTCCTCTACGACGGCACGCGGTGCTGGGCGATCGACAACGGCCTGTGCTTTCATGAGGAGGACAAGCTGCGCACCGTGGTCTGGGAGTACGCCGGACTGCGGGTCGAGGACGCGTTGCTCGAGCGCATCGACCGCTTCGCGCGCGGTGACGGCGCGGCGCTTCGCCCCTGGCTCGCGCCCCACGAGGTCGCCCTCGCGCTCAACCGCGCGAGCGCACTCGTCGAGTCGAGCCGCTACCCGACCCCCGACGAGGACCGCGACTGGCCACCGTACCCGTGGCCGTTGATCTGAGGAAAGCAAAAAGCACTCGTTAGAAACGGCCGCAAGCGGACACGTGGTGGTGAGATCAAAGGAGCGCCATGTCCGCCTCATCACGAACCACCCGCGTCATCGTCGTGCTCGTCGTCTTCGTCCTCGTCGCTGCGGGGTTCGTCGCGCTGCGCGCACGGTCGGGTCCCTCGGGCACCATCGAGGTCACCGGTTCGGCGAGCGCGACGGGTACGCCCGACACCGTCGCCTTCTCGATCGGGGTTGTCACCACCGGCGCCTCCACGGCGGCCGCGCTTCGCACCAACAACGCGCGCACGCGCGCGCTCGAGGCGGCGCTGCTCGCGATCGGTGAACCGCGCAGCGGCCTCGCCACCTCGGGGCTCAACGTGTCCTCGATCACCAACGCCCACGGTCAGGTGACCGGCTATCAGGTCGACGACGAGCTCACCGTGACCAGCCACCGCGTCGGCCACGCCGGGGCGCTCATCGCGGCCGCCCTCGCCGCGGCCGGCAACACGGCCCAACTCTCGGGCATCACGTACTCGATCACGAACCAGTCGGCGGTGCTCGCGCGCGCTCGCGCGTCGGCCATGGCCAACGCCCACCGGGCCGCGTCCCAGCTGGCCTCGGCGGCCTCGGCGTCCCTCGGCGCGGTGCGCACCATCGTCGACGACGAGAGCAACCCACCGGTCGTCCTACCCGGCGTCTACGGGTTCGCCGCGGTCAAGGCGGCCTCGGTGCCCGTCCAACCGGGGACCCAGTCGGTCTCGGTCACGGTGCGCGTGACCTACACACTGCGCTAGGTCACGCCCCGGCCGTGCCCTCCACGGTGAGTTCGGGCGCGCCCGACTCGAGCACGATCATGGTGAAGATCGACCCGGCGAAGAAAATCCCAGCCGCCCACCAGAACGCGATCGAGTACCCGTGCAGCGTCGCGGCGGCCTGGGCGCTCGCCGTGGCGCCACTCGAGTGAGCTAACGCCCGACCCGCGACGGTGACGGCGATCGTGTTGAGTAGCGCCGTGCCGACCGATCCACCGATCTGCTGGGAGGAGTTCACCATCGCCGAGGCCACCCCGGCGCGCGACGGTGCGACCCCCGCCGTCGCGCTCGCGGTCGCCGGGGCGAAGATCAGCCCCAGACCCAGTCCGAGCAGGATGAGACCGGGCAGCACCGTGCCGAAGTAGTTGGCGCGCTCGGGCAAGCGGGTCAAGAGCACCATCGATAGCGCTCCGAGCAGCATCCCCGCAGGGATCAGTGGACGGGGTCCCGAGACCGCGAGGATCCGCGCGCTCGCGAGCATCGCCGAGAACCCGAGGGCGACCACCATCGGCAAGAAGGCGAACCCGGTGCGAAGCGGCGAGTAGCCGAGCTCGTTCTGTAGGTAGTACGCGAGCAGCAGCGAGACGCCGAAGAATCCCACCATCGTGATGAACAGCGCCACCATCGAGCCACCGCGCGTGCGCGCGAACACCACCGACAGTGGGAGTAGGGGGTGGTCGCTTCGCCGCTGCCAGCGCAGAAACGCGCTGAGCAGCGCCACACCAGCGACCAGACTGCCGATGGTCACCACACTCGCCCAGGTGGCGGTGACGGCGTGGGCGAGGCCGAAGACGATCGCGAAGAGCCCCGCGCTGACGAGCACCGCCCCGGTCACGTCGAGGTTCGCGGACTTCGCCCCCGGTCGTGACTCGATGAGCCAGACGACCCCCACGAGCGCCACCGCGGCGAAGATCACGTTGATGAGCAGGCACCACCGCCACGACGCCCACTGGGTGAGCGCCCCACCGAGGATGAGTCCGATCGCGGCACCCGATCCGGCGAGGGCGCCGTAGATGGTGAAGGCCCGGGCTCGTTCGTCGCGATCGGTGAAGGTCGTCGTCAGGGCCGCCAGCGCGGCCGGCGCGAGGATGGCGCTAAAGACGCCCTGGACCGCACGAGCGGCGACGAGCTCGGTGAAGTTCGAGGCGAACCCACCCACGGCGCTCGCGATCGCGAAACCAACCAACCCGACCACGAGGGCCGTGCGCCGACCCCAGAGGTCACCGAGGCGTCCACCGATCAAGAGCAGGGACCCAAAGGCGAGGGCGTAGGCGGTCACCGCCCACTGGCGGTCACCCGCGCTGAAGTGCAGCGCCACCTGGGCCCGGGGCAGGGCGATATTGATGACCGTCGCGTCGAGCGCGACCATCAACTGGGTGAGACCGAGCACGACCAGGACCAGCCACCGCCGACGAGTCGATGGCGCGGCGTGATCGGAAAGCACGACCACTGAGCCTAGGGCGTGACGACCCGCTCGGGTCGGTGACACGCGACGGAGCACCGGCTCACGAAGCGCGTGACTTCAACGCCTCGATCAGGGATGGCAGCACCGTGTTGACGTCGCCCACGATCCCGAGGTCAGCGATCTGGAAGATCGGTGCGTCCGGGTCCTTGTTGATGGCC
>JAJYPU010000087.1 GCA_021795095.1 Actinomycetes bacterium
CCCCGCCCATGCCGAGGCTGAAGGCCTTTTCGACGACGATGACGCGCGAGGCGTTCGCCAGCGCGGCACGCACCGCCTCGATGGGGAACGGTCGGAACGACGTGATGCCGAGCACACCGACGCGCTCACCGCCGTCTCGCAGGTGGTCGACGGCGTCCTTGATCGTCCCGAGCACCGAGCCCAGGGCGACGACGATCGTGTCGGCGTCCTCGGCGCGGTACGGGTGGATGAGCCCGCCGCTCGGGCGCCCGGTCAGTGCCGTGAACTCCTCGGCGATCACCGGGATGTAGTCGAGCGCGTCGAGCTGGCGCAGGTGTGCGAGGTAGCGCACCTCCTCGAAGGCTTCGGGACCCACCATGGCGCCGATGGAGACCGGGTCATCGGGGTCGAGCACCTGGCGCGGCTCGTAGGCCGGTAAGAAGCGGTCGACGGTGGCCTGGTCCATGAGGTCGACGCCCTCGACGGCGTGGGTCAAGATGAACCCGTCCATGCAGACCATGACGGGCACCGAGAGCTCCTCGGCCAGGCGGAAGGCCTGGACGTGGAGGTCGGCCGCCTCCTGGTTCGTCTCGGCGAAGAGCTGGATCCAGCCCGAGTCGCGAACGGCCATGGCGTCGCTGTGATCGTTCCAGATGTTGATCGGGGCCCCGATCGCCCGGTTGGCGAGGGTCATCACGATGGGCAGCCCCAGGCCGGCCGCGTTGTAGGCCGCCTCGATCATGAACAGCAGGCCCTGACTGGCGGTCGCGGTGTAGGCCCGCGCCCCGGCGGCCGAGGCGCCGATTGACACCGACATCGCCGCGAACTCCGATTCGACGTTGATGTACTCACAGGGCGTGAGCGAGCCCTCCTTCACCTTGACGCCGATGGCCTCGATGATGTGGGTCTGGGGTGAGATCGGATAGGCGCAGACGACTTCAGGTCGACAGAGCGCGACCGTCTCGGCGATGGCCTTGGACCCCTCAAGTTGACGAAGCACGGGCGGCCGCCTCCATTTCTCGTGTCACGTGGTCGAAGGCCGCGCTCGCGGCGGCGGCGTTGCGCTCGCCGACCGGACCGTGGAACCGTTCGCGGATCGCGACGCCGATCGCGAGGAGCGGGACTTGGCCGGTGAGCGCGGCGAAGGCCCCGAGCAGGGCGGCGTTGGGCACGGCGCGCCCGACGTGTTCGATAGCGAGCTCCGTCGCGGGGCAGGTCATAAGGCGTTCGGGACGGAACCGCTCGCTGAGGTCATCCAGCCCGAGCTCCTCGAAGGTGCGTGACGTGTTGATGAGGACGTAGCCGTCCTCGACGAGGCCGCCGAACAGGTCGACCTGGTGGATCAGGGTGACGTCTTGGACGATGACGGCGTCGGGGGCCATGATTGGTTCGCGAGTTCGAATCTCGCGGTCGTCCAGACGGCAGTAGGACACGACGGGCGCACCGGTCCGCTCCGAGCCGAAGCTCGGGAAGGCCTGGGCGTGACGACCTTCGTTGAAGGCGGCGACGGAGAGCAACTCCGCAGCGGTGACCACCCCCTGGCCGCCGCGACCATGGATACGTACCTGAAACATGCGACCACCAGCCCACTCGTTCGTCGCTGCGCCGGCGCGGTACGCGACAACGCCGTCGAAGCACTCGGTCAGACGGTATCGCAGGTTCTTCGCGGTGGCGGAGGGCCTTTCGTCACTGTTGGACCCGTAGGGGCGGTGACAGTACCTGCGATTGCGTGAGGACTTCAGCCGAGTTGGATCGGACGGTTGTCCACGCCGGCGTTGAAGCCGACGCCGTTCAACGTGTGGTAGCGGTTGTCGCGCAGGTTGTAGAGCTCGATCGTGACCGAGGTCTTCTTGAAGGTCCCCGCCGCACAGGTGGGCGTGCAGTCGTTCACGTACTTGATCCCGTGGCCGTAGGTCACCGGGTTGCCCCATTGCTCCCACGCGAGGTTCGTGAAGCCGTAGTTCGCGTCGGCGCAGCTGACGACGATCGAGCGCGGCGTCGAGGAGGTCTGTCCGCAGAACGTGGCGGTGACCTGGCGGTTCGGTTGGATCTCGCTCAACGACAGTACGAGTCCGCCGAGTGCCAGCGCCGAGAGCATCGCCAGTAAGAGCAGGGGGATCTTGTTACGCACGACGAATCTCCTTCCGAGACGCGATGACGGGGGTGACGATGAAAAGGGCGAGAGCGCACTACGCGCGCCGTCCGGATGGTCCAGGCGCTCTGTGCCGACCTGGTCCAACGGGCACATGGCTTCACTCGTCGCAGTGTCTCTGCCACCGCTTCTGTCACGGTATCGAGACTACCGACATGCGCGAAGGCCTTTTGGCCCTGGCGGCGGCTCGTCGCGTGCGCTGACGCGGTACCACGAGCGCGCAGCCAGGTCTAGGGTTGCGACGTGGGGACACATGACCGCGACCAAGGCAGCGAATTATCGGCCGAGGTTCGCCGCCGTTACGACGACGAAGCCGACGAGCTCGGGGGCGATCCCGTGTGCTGGATCCAGTACGTCTGTTCGCGCTGCGGTTCGATCATCGATGGTCCGGACCACGAACTGACCTGCCGCGAGCGCTAGACGCGTCGGCGAGGACCGCGCCCCAAGGCTCGAGCGTCCACGACGTCGTGGCCTGGGTGATAGGCCTCGCCACGAAGAGCGAGCCACGTGGACGGTGCGGGGCCGCCTGTGGCTCTTCAGGTGCTCGACGGACGGGCCGTGCACGTTCGGCGTTTCGAGCCGATCTCGGCGTTGTTGACATTGATTTGTGTGTGTATCCGTAAGTACGTACAATTGAGCAGTGACACCGTTGGACTTTGTCGTCTCGCTCGCCCTGATCTCAGTGGCGGCCGGTGTCCTCGGGTCGCTCGTCGGCCTCGGCGGTGGGGTCGTGATCGTGCCGGTCCTGACCATCTTCTACGGCGTGAACATCCGACTCGCCATCGGCGCCAGCATCGTGTCGGTCATCGCCACTTCCAGTGGCGCCGCCGCCGCCTACGTCCGCGAACGCATGACCAACCTGCGCGCGGGGATGTTCCTCGAGGTCGCGACCACCACCGGGGCGCTGAGCGGTGCTTACCTGGCCACCCTGCTGCCCGAGCGCTTCCTCTTCGCCTTCTTCGGCGTCGTCCTCGCCTACTCGTCGGTGATCACCTACCGCAAGCGCCACGAGGACCAACTGCTGGCGGTCTCGAACGACCGCATCGCCAACTACTTCAACCTCCATGGCTCGTACTACGACGAGGCCGAGGGCCGCGAGATCACCTACAAGGTCTCGGGGACCAAACTCGGGCTGGTCCTCATGTACATCGCGGGCCTGGTGAGTGCGTTGCTCGGGATCGGTTCGGGAGCCCTCAAGGTGCCAGCGATGGACGCTGCCATGCACCTGCCCATGAAGGTCTCCACTGCCACCAGTAACTTCATGATCGGTGTCACCGCGGCCGCGAGCGCGGGCGTCTATTTCATCCGTGGTCAGATCGACCCGATCATCGCCGCCCCGGTCGCCGCGGGGGTGCTGCTCGGCGCCACGTTCGGCGCCCGTGTCCTCGGGCGGATCACGAGTCGCACGGTCCGGTTGCTCTTCGTCGGCGTGCTCGTGGTGATCTCGCTCGAGATGTTGCAGAAGGGGCTGTTCCCGTGATGACGCGACAGAGTCCGGGCCCCGACCCGCAGGAGAACGTGACGCCCGAGGGCGACCTGCAGGTGTCGGGTCGTCACCGTAACCTGAGCGCGGCGCAGGTCGCCGCGATGGAAGAGAAGATCCGCAAGATCGAGTTCGCGATCAGCCTCGTGCTGCGCGTCGGCGTGATCCTGAGCGTCAGCGTGATCGCCATCGGGCTGGGCGTGATGTTCTACCACCACGGTGACTACACCTCGATCACCGGACATGCGTCCTACAAGACGCTCACCTCGCGCTCCACGCCGTTCCCCCACACGCTGGGTCAGTTGCGTCGATCGCTGACCCACGGTGACGGGCGGGGGATCGTCGTGCTCGGCGTGTTCCTGCTCATCTTGACGCCCATCTTGCGCGTCGCGGTGGGCGTCGTCTCCTTCTTCTACGAGAAGGACATCCCCATGGCCCTCGTCACGCTCTTCGTGCTCGTGGTGCTGATCGCGTCGTTCTTCCTCGCGGGGCTCTGACGTGGTCGCGGTACCCGATCGGTCGAGTCCGCTGCCGTTGTGGGCTCAGATCACCGACGACCTACGCCGCCGTCTCGTGGACGGTGAGTTCGAGGAGCGCTTCCCGACCGATGAGGAGCTCACCCGCGACTACGACGTCAGTCGTCACACCGTGCGTGAGGCGGTACGCCGACTCGCGAGCGACGGCCTGCTCGTGCGACAACGTGGCCGGGGCACGTCGCTCACCACCCCCATCCTCGAACAGCCGCTCCACTCCCTCTACAGCCTCGCGTCGTCGATGCGCTCCCAGGGGATCGACGAGCGAAGCGAGGTGCGCGCGGCGACCCACACCACCGCCCCCGCGGAGGTGGCTCGCGAGCTGGGGGTCGCCGTGGACAGCACGGTGGTCTTCCTCGAGCGGTTGCGCTTCGCGGGCGCTGAGCCGATCGCCTGGGACCGATCGTGGCTGCCCGCACCCCTCGCCGACGCGCTGCTCACGGAGGACCTCACACACGGCAGCGTCTATGACGTCCTGGCGACACACGGCGCGGCGCGCATCACCGGCGGCTGGGAGCGGATCCGCCCGCTGGTCCCCTCAGCGCAGGAGCGCGAACTGCTCGCCCTGAGCGAGGGCGTCGCCGCCTTCTCCATCGAACGACTGGTGCTGGCCGGTGAGACCCCCGTCGAGTGGCGCCGCAGCCTGATCCGCGGGGACCGCTACAGCTTGCTCGCGCAGTGGCCCGCCGGCACGACGACGACCATCGCCGCGGAGGTGACCCCACGGACCACGGCCTAGCCCCACCGCATCGCCGCGACGTCGACGTGACACCAGGGACCTCGTCGTCGGTGTCGGCGCGGGTGCACTCGGCGACCTCGACGAGTGTGGACTCGCGCCAGGTGCGTAGTTTGTTGTTTCAAGTTGGACGCACCCGTGGCTCGGGCGCAGCGACGTGACGTGAAGAGAGGACGGTGCCATGTACACCCTGCCCAGTTTCAAACTCGACGATGACGACGCGTGGTCAATGGTCAATGAGGCGGGCGCGGGGTTCTACGTGCGCCCGAGCGCGTCGGGGCTGCTCAGCGTGTTCGCACCCATCGTGGTCGACGAGGATCGCCGCACCATCTCCACGCACGTCGCGCGGGCGAATGACTGGTGGCGCGACGCGGACGGGGACGAGGTCCTGCTTCTCGTGCTCGCCGCGAGTACGTACGTCTCGCCGCGCCACTACCCGAGCCGCTTGACCGCGCCGGGGGTCGTGCCGACGTGGAACTACGTCGCCGCCGAGGTCCGAGGGACGGTGCGCGTTCACGATGACCCCACGTGGACCCGTTCACAGGCCGAACGCCAGACGGAGCACTTCGAGTCCTCCGCCGAGGCGCCGTGGCGCGTGAGTGACGCCCCCGACGAGTTCATCGACCGCCAAGTGCGCGCGATTGTGGGGATCTCGATGACTGTGACCTCGATCGAGGGCAAGGCGAAGCTCTCCCAGAACCGGCCCGAGGTCGACCACGACGAGGTTCGTCGTGCGTTGGCCGAGGGCACCCTCGCTGAACGCGAGGTCGCACGGTGGATGGGCGATGCCTGAGGCGTTGCTCGTACGTCGGTGCGCGGTGCGCGACGCCGCGGTGTTGCGGGCGCTACGCCTCGAGGCGCTGCGCGACACGCCCGACGCCTTCGGCTCGACGTTCGATGACGCGAGCACATGGCCGGACCGGCGTTGGGCCACCATGGCCGCCGACTGGAACTTCTACCTCGGCTACCACGGGGGCCAACCCGCCGGCATCGCCTCGGGCGGGTGGAACGAGCGCTACCCGGCGACGCACTGGCTCTACGGGATGTTCGTGACGCCCGCCGCGCGCGGCACCGGACTCGCCGACGCGCTCGTGGACGCCGTGGCCGGCTGGGCGCGCGCCCAGGGTGGCGACGCGCTCTACCTGCACGTCACCTCGACGGTCGCGCGCGCACGGCGGTTCTACGACAAGCTGGGATTCGTCGCCACCGGCGAGTTGATTACCATGGACCGAGACCCCTCCCTGCAGCTGATCACCATGGTGAAACATCTTGAGTCCTGAAGTCCCCCAGTTCCATGTCGAGTGTGTGAGCCCGGTCGCCCTGCACGCGGTGCGCCGCCGCGTCCTGCGCGGTGACGACCCGGCCATCTCCGTGGTCGACCCCCGCGACGATGACGAGACCGCGCTACACGTGGCGGGTTTGCTCGGTGAGCGGCTCGTGGTGACCTCGTCGTATTACCCGTCGACCTCGCCCGTGCACCCCGAGCGTGTCACCTACCAACTTCGCTACATGGCGACGGACTTCGACGTGCAGGGCAACGGCTACGGCGCGCGCGTCGCCGAGGCGGCCGAGGCGATCCTGCGTGAGCGCGGCGTCGAGGAGATCTGGGCCAACGGCCGTGACACGGCGCTCGGCTTCTACCGCGCGACCGGCTGGCGGACGGTGCCGGGCTCGGAGCACCTGAGCCCCGAGACCCAGCTGCCGCACACGGTGATCTACAAGAGCCTGCTCGACGACGCGGACCTGTCCTAGCCGTGCGGCGGTCCCTCATCGCGCTCCTGGTCTTCGCCGTGCTCGCCGTGACGGCGCTGGCCTACCGGCACCAGACGTCCACGAACGGCGGGTCGACCGCGTCCACCTCGTCCACGACCACCACAACGGTCCCGCCCGACATCGCGCCCTTGACCGGTCTCGCGGACCCTTCGGGACAGGCGGCCCACCGGCCGGCCCTGACCGTCAAGATCGAGAACACCCCCGAGGCGATGCCCCAGTGGGGGCTCGACCAGGCCGACGTGGTCTACGAGGAGATCGTGAACGGCGGCATCACTCGCCTCGCCGCGATCTTCAACTCCCACGCGCCCGCGAAGATCGGCCCGGTCCGCTCGGTGCGCCCGACCGATGAGCAGATCGTCTTCCCCCTCGGGGGGATCTTCGCCTTCTCCGGTGGTGCTCCCTACGCCCTGGCCGCGATAGCCAAGGCGCCCGTGACCCTGATCCAGGAGTCCAACGCTGGCGCCGCGATGTTCCGTGACCCCAACCGGCTCGCCCCGCACAACCTCTACGCCGTGGGGCCAGCGCTCTTCACCTTCAAGGGCTCGCCCGTGCCGCCGAAGCCCCTCTTCACCTACCGCGCGCCGTCCACCCGCGTCCTCGGCCCCGCGGTCGCGTCGGTCACCGTGCCGTTCCCGAGCATCTACGCCGTGACGTGGACCTGGGACGCGGCGACCGCCTCGTGGGACCGCACCCTCTTCGGCCAGCCGGTGATCACCGGGACCGGGGTGCGCGTCTCGCCGGTCAACGTGCTCGTGATGTGGGTCGACTACGTCAACGGCGTAGGCACCTTCACCTCGTACGCGAACCTGCTGGGCTCGGGTCCGGTCACGCTGTTCAGCGCGGGCAAGGAGGTCCAGGGCACGTGGTCACGGGGCCCGTCCCTGAGCGAACCGATCGTCTACAAGAGTGTCTCAGGCAAACCGTTGGCGTTCACCCCCGGCCAGACCTGGGTCGAGCTGCTGAACACGGGGGCAGTGCTCAGCGTGACGCACTAGCGCACACGGTGCGCCACGGCA
>JAJYPU010000088.1 GCA_021795095.1 Actinomycetes bacterium
GCGGTCGGGCGGTTCGCCCGTCGCGACCTCACGGGTTGAACTATTTCGGCTGCATGCGGATGCCGGCGTCGATGCGGATCGATTCGGCGTTCATGTAGCTGTTGGCGAGCAACTCGACGGCGAGGGATGCGTACTCGCTCGCATGTCCGAGTCGCTTGGGGAAGAGCACACCAGCGCCGAGGCGGGCCTTGAACTCGTCGGACTGGGGCCCGGTGCCGTAGATGGGCGTGTCGATGAGGCCCGGCAGGATGCAGTTGGCGCGCACCCCGATGGCCGCGAGGTCACGTGCGAGTGGCAGCGTGAGGCCGACGATGCCACCCTTGGAGGACGAGTAGGCGACCTGACCGATCTGGCCGTCCTCGGCCGCGACCGAGGCCGTGTTGACGATGGCACCGCGCAGCCCGTCTACGTCGGGGTCGTTGTGGCTCATCTTGGTCGCCGCGAGCCGGCAGACGTTGAAGGTTCCGATCAGGTTGATCTCGATCACCTTGCGGTAGAGGTCGAGGTCGTGGGCCGACGCGTACTCGCCGTCCTTGCCGATCGTCCGTGTCGCCCAGCCGATGCCGGCGCAGTTGACGGTTGACCACAGCGGCGCCATGGCGCTCGCCGCCTCGATGGCGGCGATGACCTGGTCGGTGTCAGTGACGTCGCAGTGCGCGTAGGCACCACCGATCTCGGTGGCGATCTCGGCGCCGCGCCCGTCGTTCAGGTCCGCGACGACGACCTTCACGCCACGCGCAGCGAGTGCGCGCGCTGTCGCCTCGCCGAGTCCCGATGCGCCTCCCGTGACGACGGCCGATGTGTTGTTCAGTTCCATGACTAGCTCCTCGAGTAACCGGACCACGCCGGTGTCCGTCATCGAGTCAAGCAGAGATTGCCGACCCCAACGTTCAGGCGCCTAGCGTGGACCCGTGGCTTCGCTCTACGACTTCGACCGTGACGGGCTAGCGGCCCTGCTCGAGGGCGAGCCCCGGTTCCGCACCGACCAGTTGTGGCGAGGACTCTGGGTCGAGGGTCGCGCCCTCGCCGACGTCACGACGGTGCCCGCCGGACTTCGCGCGAGCCTGGCGACTCGCTTCCCCTCGACCCTGACACCCCGCGCCGACGTCGCGAGCGACCACGGCTCCACGCGCAAGTGGGTCTTCGAGCTCGCTGACGGGGCGACGATCGAGACGGTCCTGATGGTCTACGACGACCGGGTGACGGTGTGCGTATCCAGCCAGGCCGGGTGCGCGATGGGCTGCACGTTCTGCGCCACGGGCCAGGCCGGCTTCACCCGCCAGCTCACGGTGGGTGAGGTCGTCGAGCAGGTGCTCTATGCGACGCGCGCCGCCGCGCCGCGGCGACTCTCCAACGTGGTCTTCATGGGGATGGGTGAGCCGTTGGCTAACTACCGGGTCACCGTGGAGGTCGTTCGACGGTTGCACGACGCGCGTGGTCTGAGTGCGCGTCACCTGACGGTCTCGACCGTCGGCGTCGTGCCGGGGATCGAGCGACTCGCTGAGGAGGGCCTACCGATCACTCTCGCGGTGAGTCTGCACGCGGCCAACGACGAGACCCGTGACTCGCTCGTGCCGCTCAACCGGCGCTACCCACTCGCGCGGCTCTACGAGGCCTGCGAACGGTGGGTCGACGCGACGGGGCGACGGATCAGCTTCGAGTGGGCCCTCATCGACGGCGTCAACGACACCGATCGGGCCCGCGACGAGCTCGTGGACTACGCGTCGGGACTGCGCGCGCACGTGAACCTCATCCCACTCAACCCGACACCCGGTTACCTGGTGCGCGGTTCGACGCCCGAGCGGGTGCGCGCGTTTCGCGACGGACTGGTCGCGCGTGGGGTCAACGCGACCGTGCGCAATACTCGCGGCCGTTCGATCGACGCGGCCTGCGGCCAACTGGCCGCGGTCACCAACGCGAAGCGGTCGGTGACGATCCGTTCACGCCGAGTCGCGCCAGAAGGCCGGTCGCCAGCGCACTAGTAGCCAGGCGCCGACGATGCACGCGAGTCCACCCGAGACGATCGAGAACTCCGTGGAGACGAGGTTCGCGACCGCGCCCGACTCGAGGTCCCCCAGACGCGGGCCACCGGTCACGACGGCGAGCTGGATCGCTGAGATGCGGCTTCGGTACTCGTCGGTGATCGCGTTCTGCAGGATCGTGTTGCGCAGCACCGTTGAGATGACGTCGGCCGCACCCGCGACTGCGAGACAGCCCAGACCGATTGCGATCACGTGAACCGCACCGAAGACCGCCATGGCTGCGCCCCAGAGCACCACGACCAGCACGACGAGTCGGCCGCGACGGCGAACGTGGGCGATCCAGCCCGTCGCCACGGCCATGACGAGGGCGCCGACGCCGGGCGCCGCGTAGAGCAGCCCGAGCACGCGCGGCCCGCCGTGATAGACGGTCAGCGCCACGGCCGGGAAGAGGGCGCGCGGCAGACCGAAGACCATGGCGTTCAGGTCGATCAGGTAGACGGCCTGGGCAGTCGGGTTCTCGCGCACGTAGCGGAAGCCGTCGCGGATCGCGCGCAGTACCGCGACACCGCCGTGGTCCCCGCTCGGGGGTATCGGGGCCATGAGCGAGGTGGCCGCGGCGAGCACGGCGAAGGTCCCTGCGTCGATCCAGTAGCACGACGCGAGTCCGAC
Organism: Actinomycetes bacterium; assembly: GCA_021795095.1. The sequence goes on from JAJYPU010000088.1 coordinate 2,652, forward strand.
CGCGGCGAGCAGCACGCCGGCGATCGCGGTACCGACGATGGTCGCGGTGTTCACGATGACCTGGTTGATCGAATAGGCAGCCACGAGTTCGTCACCGTCCACGAGCAGCGGGATGGTCGCCGTGCGGATGGGACCCGCGAAGCCGCCGGCGCCGGCGGCGAGGGCGGCGAGCACCAGCAGCGCGACGAAGTGGCTCCGGGTCGGGCTCGCGTTGAGCGCGAGCGCGCCGCTCAGCAGGCCGAGCACGACCGAACTGAGCACGAAGAGGTGGCGTCGGTCGTAGCGGTCGCCGAAAGCGCCACCCCAGAGTGACCCGGCGATCAACGCCGGGAGCTGGATGAGGCTCGCGACACCCACCCAAAGACTGGAGTGGGTCTCGCGGTACACCTGGTAGGGAACGGCCACGACGGTGAGATTGCTGCCGAAGAGCGAGACCAGTTGTCCGCTCACGAGGAGGCGGAAGTCACGGTGGTGGCGTAGCGGACCCACGTCCACCCAGAGCCGAGGCATCCATTTATCGTACGGGACTATTGTTTCGAAGGGCCGGGCTGAAGGAGATGTTGATGATCAGTGACGAGCTTGTCCAACTGCTCACCCCCGAGGGCGAGCGAATTTCCCATCCCGAGTACGGCAGTGAACTCGGGCGCGACGAGATCCTCGGTTTCTACCGAGACATGGTGATCGTGCGGCGACTCTGCAACGAGTCGACGTCGCTCCAACGTCAGGGACAGCTGGCGCTGTGGGCGCCCCTCCAGGGCCAAGAGGCGGCCCAGATCGGCGCCGGCCGGGCGCTCGCCCCGATGGACTTCTCCTTCCCGAGTTACCGCGAGCACGGCGTCGCGTGGACCCGCGGGGTACCACCGCGCGACATGCTGCGGATCTTTCGCGCGACCACGACCGGGGGCTGGGACCCCCAGCAGTACCGCCACTCATTGCCCATGGTGGTGCTCGGCGACCAGACGCTGCACGCCGTCGGTTACGCGATGGGCATCCAGCGTGACGGCGCGGAGGAGGCGGTCATGACCTTCTTCGGCGACGGCGCGTCCAGTCAGGGTGACGTCCTCGAGTCCTTCGTCTGGGCGGCGTCGTTCAACGCCCCGGTGGTCTTTGTCCTGCAGAACAACCAGTGGGCGATCTCCGAGCCGACGTCGTTGCAGACCAAGATCCCGCTCTACCACCGCGCCCACGGCTTCGGCTTCCCCGGCGTGCGCGTCGATGGCAACGACGTCTTGGCGATGTACGAGGTCGCCAAGCGCGCCCTCGACAACGCCCGAGCGGGCGGCGGTCCAACGTTGATCGAGGCCTACACCTACCGGATGGGTGCGCACACCACCTCCGACGACCCGACCCGCTACCGCGTGGACGCCGAAGTCGAGGTGTGGCGTCACCGTGACCCGATCGAGCGCGTGAAGGCGTTGCTCGCGCGCGAGTTCGGCGTGCACAAGGTGACCTTCGACGAGGTCGCCGCCGAGGCCGAGCAACTGGCACTCCAACTGCGCGAGGACGTCCTCGCGATGGACGCGCCGGACCCGACGATGATGTTCGACCACGTCTACGCCGAGTCGCACCCGCTCGTCGAGGCCGGTCGGCGCGAGATAATTGAACTCGGGATCGGCGGGGGTCACTGATGACACAGCAGTCCATGACCATGGCCAAGGCCCTCAACGAGGGTCTGCGGCGAGCGATGGAGAAGGACCGCAGGGTCCTCTTAATGGGCGAGGACATCGGCAAGCTGGGCGGGGTCTTTCGGATCACCGACGGCCTGCAGAAGGACTTCGGCGAGGACCGCGTGATCGACGCCCCGCTCGCCGAATCGGCAATCGTGGGGACCTCGGTCGGCCTGGCCATCCGGGGCTACCGCACCGTGGTGGAGATCCAGTTCGACGGCTTCGTCTACCCAGCCTTCGACCAGATCGTCTCCCAGGTCGCCAAACTCCACAAGCGCTCGGCCGGCGTCTACACGATGGGCTTGGTCATCCGGCTCCCCTTCCAGGGTGGCATCGGTGCCATCGAGCACCACTCCGAGAGTCCCGAGGCCTACTTCGTGCACACCGCCGGCCTGCGGGTAGTGGTGTGCTCGACACCCAACGACGCCTACTGGATGATCCAGCAGTCCGTCGAGCACGACGACCCGATCATCTTCTGCGAACCAAAGAGCCGCTACTGGGAGAAGGGCGAAGTCGACCTCGACAACCCGCCGTACGGCCTATTCGACGCCGTCGTGCGTCGCCCGGGCACGGACGTCTCCGTCGTGGCCTGGGGCTCCATGGTCAAGACCGCGCTTCGCGCGGCCGACGTCGCGGCGGAAGAGGGCGTCTCGCTCGAGGTGATCGACGCGCGCAGCCTCTCGCCGCTTGACCTCGACACGATCGCCGACTCGGTGGACAAGACGGGTCGCCTCGTCGTCGTCCAGGAGGCGCCGCCGGCCGCGTCGGTGGGCTCGGAGATCGTCGCGGCGGTGACCGAGCGCTGCTTCTACTCGTTGCGCGCGCCCGGTACTCGCGTGAGTGCCTACCACGTGCCGTACCCGCCGTCGCGCATCGAGGACGCCTACCGTCCGAGCGTTGACCGCGTCATGGACGCAATTGACCGAGTGATGGGATACGACCAGTGAGCGAATCGATCTTCCTGCTGCCCGACGTGGGCGAGGGTCTCGTCGAAGCCGAGATCGTCGCGTGGAAGGTCGCCGTCGGCGACGTGGTCACGCTGAACCAGCCCCTGGTGGACATCGAGACCGCGAAGGCGACCGTCGAGTTGCCGAGCCCCTACGCGGGGACGGTGACGGCGCTGCACGGCGCCGTCGGCGACGTGATGACCGTCGGCGAACCGTTGGTCGTCATCGAGACTGACGGCGCGACGACGAGCACACCGGCGAGCGCGCCCGAGGCCGGGGCGTCGGTCGGGGCCGGGCGCACACCAGTGCTCGTGGGCTACGGCGTCGCCGAGGACGACGCTCCGGTCACGCGACGGCGCCGTCGCACCGCCGCACCGGTCGTTGCAACGCCGGTCGCAGCCGCGCCCGTAGCGGTCGAACCCTCTTCGCGACCAGTGCGGTCGACGCCGCCGGTCCGGCTCTACGCGAAGCAGCACGGGGTCGACCTCGCGACCGTGACGGGAACGGGACGCGACGGGTTGATTACCCGCGACGACGTGGCGCGTGCTCTGGCGACGCCGACGCCGACGCCGACTCGGGCGCCGGCAGCACCGGCGGCGACCTCGCCGACCTCGACGACGCGCTTCGTCGGTCGTGAGATCGAGTCCTGGAGCACCGGCCCGCTCGAGGAGCGGATCCCCGTGCGCGGCGTGCTTCGTTCGATGGCCGACGCGATGGTCCAGAGTGCCTTTCAGGCACCCCACGCTGCAGTCTGGGTTCGCGTCGAGGCGACCGGGACGGTCGCGCTACTCGAGGCACTGCGTGGGCGCCCAGCCTTCGCTGGCGTGCGCCTGTCGCCGCTAACGATCGTCGCGCTCGCCGTCTGTGACGCGGCTCGCCACTACCCCGGACTCAACTCGAGCTTCGACGCCCCGGCCCAGGAGGTCGTCGTGCGTCGCCGGGTGAACCTCGGCATCGCCGCGAACACTCCGCGTGGTCTGATCGTGCCCAACATCAAGGGTGCGGACACCCTCGACCTGCGCGCCATGGCCGTGGCGCTCAACGAGCTCGTCGAAGTGGCGCGCGCGGGAACGACGACTCCGGAGGCGATGCTCAATACGACGCTTTCGATCACCAACGTCGGCCCCTTCGCCGTCGACGGAGCCGTGCCGATCCTGCCGCCGGGCACCGGGGCGATCATCGCCGTCGGTCAGCTCGCCAAGCGGCCGTGGGTCGTCGGCGACGACGTCGTCGCGCGTCCGACCGTTGACCTGTCGATGTCCTTCGACCACCGTCAGATCGACGGCGCGCTGGCCTCGGCCGCGATCGCGCACATCGGTCGCTTCATCACCGATCCCGCGGCCGCGATCATCGGCGGCTGACGGCGCTAGGCGCGAAGCGCCGCGAGTGCCCGATCGGCGTGAACATTCATGTTCATCTCGCTGCTGATCACGTCCATGACTCGTCGGTCGGTGCCGATGACGAACGTCGTGCGCTTCACCCGCAGGACGTCGAGCGCCCGTTTGACGCCGTACGACTTGGCGACGCGACCCTCGACGTCACTGAGTAGCGGGTAGTCCAGGGCGTTGGCGTCGCTGAAGGCCGCCTGCTTGGCCACGTCGTCCATCGAGATGCCGATCCGCTGTGCGCCCACCGCGGCGAACTCGGCGGCGAGGTCGCGGAAGCGGCACGTCTCGCGGGTGCAGCCCGTGGTCATCGCCGCGGGGTAGAAGAAGAGCACGACCGGGCCCCCGGTGAGCAGGTCGCTCAGGGACTGCTCGACGCCGTGCTGGTCGCGCAGGGTGAAGTCGGGTGCGAGGTCGCCTGGTCTCATGGACCGACTGTACCGGTCAGTCGTCGAGTCGGAAACCGACGCCGCGCACCGTCACAAGGTGCCGGGGGCGGGGCGGGTCGTCCTCAATCTTCTGGCGAAGTCGCTTCACGTGGGTGTCGAGCGTGCGCGTGTCCACGAGGTCGAGTCCCCACCACAACGCGTCCAGGCACTGCTCGCGGGTGACCACCTGGCCGCGGTGTTCGGCGAAGAGCGCGAACAGGTCGAACTCCTTGCGACTGAGCTCGATGGGCAACGACCGCTTGGCGACCGATCGCCGCACGAGGTCGACGTCGATGTCGCCGATCGTGATTCGTCCATCGCCCGCGTTGGGTTCACTCTGGGGTCGGCGCAGCACCGCGCGCATCCGGGCCACCAGCTCGCGGAGGCGATAGGGCTTGGTGACGTAGTCGGCCGCCCCGATCTCGAGCCCGAGGACGACGTCGACCTCGCTGGTGCGCGCCGAGACCA
>JAJYPU010000089.1 GCA_021795095.1 Actinomycetes bacterium
TGGAAATCCGAAGTTGTTAGTTGGAGTGCCTCGTGCGCTAACGGATCGGCGCGGTAGCCTCCACCCTCGTTCGTGCGACGGTGAACGCTCAGCCCAAATCCCGGAGGACTAGTGGAAGACCGTGGTGGTTCAGGCGCCACGATGGAGTCGTGAGCCGCGAATCCCGGCATCGATTCAAAGTTCGGACCCCGTAAGAGCAGTGATCGACGAAGGCGGTTGAAGCGAAGAATGAGGCGCGGCCGTGAGACAATGCGTCAATGACGTCCAACCAGGCCGAGCCAAAAGACACCACGTCGCGCTTTGACTGGTTCCGTGAACGCCTCCGGCCGCCGTGGGACTGTGTGGCGTCTTCGTGGGTGCCGACAGGTTTTGACGCGTACGCGCGCATCCTTCATCCCGTGCGCGACGAGAACGGCCAGCCACTAATTCGTTGGGCGGATGTCTCGCGCTGGAGTGGCGTGGCGCTCGAGCCCTCGGTCCAGTGGCATCACGTGGCACTCCCCGAAGTGGCGCCGTCGGCCGAGCCCCCGTGGTCCGGCCAGGGGGGACCACGGGTCGGATCACTATCGCGATCTGACACCCTCGAACTGGTGAGAAGACTTGTCGTCTGGACGTCGGGTAGTTGTTCCTTTGGCGTCTGGGAAGGCTACGGCGGTGATGTGACCGTTGATGGGCCCGTCTTTGAGGATGTGCCACGCCGATCTGACGAGATGGCCGTCCTCGAGTTGCCGTGGCGTTCCTATGCGATGTTTGAGGGCCCCGTGGCGGGTGCGACGTGTTTCATGACTTCCCGGTTCCAGTCGCCCAACCTGTGGTGGCCAGAGGATCGGTCGTGGTTCATCGCGAGCGAAATTGATTTGCTCTGGACCTACGTGGCGGGCTCGAGAGGTCTCGTCGATGAACTGCTCGCCGATCCGAAAATTGAGGCGCTCGAGTCGTCACCAGACGAACGGCTCGACCTGACGTTGCCGGAATGGCTCGAGGATCGTGTGCAGGGTGCCGTTGACGATGTGATCAACTCTGGTTCGACGAACATCGAGTTCGCGATCGGAACGGCCTCGGTCACGTTGATGCAGTTGGACCGGAAGAATTCAGTGCTCGTCGTACGATCCGAACGTCGAAGCGGTTGGGGAGGAACCAACATCGCTGTAACCGACCACGGGGACACTGCGCTTCGGCGAGAGATCAAGGATGCGGTCCTGCGTGCGATCCTTGGTCTCGTTGAGTGAGTCGTGAACGCAGTTGTCGCCAATCTCAATTGGCGCCATTGGATCCGTCACCGCTCGCCGCAGGATTGTCGCTCTTCACTCGTGCGGATGCGTGATGTGGCGCCACGACCTGCGCGTAGTCCCAGCAATTCCGTAAACCCTCGTCCCCAAACACCACCGTCGTGTGGCACTCACCTTTGCCACGCACGGACTATGGGTCTACGCCCTCGAATCGCCCTTCGACCGGTAGCACCCACGCCCGTGAGACACCCTGCGAAGTGATGGTTACGCGGGGGGCCAGTTGATGCCGAAGTTCACGACGCTGCGCCCCACCCCCGTGTCGAAGCAGACGTCTCGCAGTTGGCGAGGAATCCAGTGGAAGGTGCCGACGGGGCCGCCGTAGCCCTGTACTACGAGCCCGGTCGCCGTAGCCGGGTGACAGCCCCTGAACGTCGGCCCGGCAACGGGCCTAACAACCACGAAGAGGGCTTCGATCTTCTGATGGCGAACAACAACCCGTCGCCGGGTGTCGACAGCACCGCTCGGAATCGACACGTCGTGCATCGAGAGTGTGGCGAGATCGGTGACGTCCTTCGTATTGCGCACCGCAAGCACTTGAGGTGCACCCATCAACAGGTGACAGGTCGCTCCCGTGTTGTAGAAATACACCGGAACGAGCTCGTCGGCGCGTACCTGGTGAAGTCCCGACGTAGTCCTCACCGCGTAGGTCGCATTGGTGAGCGTCTTGCCCGCTGTCACCGTAATCTGTGAAGCGTCGCACGCGGGATGCGAAGTCACGGCTTGGGCAGTCGTAGACGATGACGCTGAGTACCCCGCGAGCAGCAGCGGCGTCAGAACAACGAGCACGAGTGCTGAGGTGTTCCCGATAGCTCGCCGCCGTACAGACTTCATCACCGTTCATCTCCGGTCAGCCACGGGGGCTGCAAGTCCCTCTCCTTCACCGTACAGTTGTGGGCTTCGGCCGCGGGGATTCCCACGTTCGGAGCATCCACGGATTCGTCTCTCGTAACCGCAAGCACTGCGGGGTGTGTCCCGATCGGTCCTTCGCACCTTGCTTGAACGCCAATTAGGTGTGCCGCAAGGTACACGCGCTCGGCAGGCGGAGAAAAGTAAACCGCACTCCTACTTCCCCCCATTCAGTTCAAAGACATCAGAATCTCCGCCAAACGCCGACGCTCTTGCTGTCCAATTGGTGCGCAATCTCAAGAAGTGAGTTGAGCCGAAATTCGTGGCCAGTCCGGGCGTCTCGTGGGCCTCATTTGGGATTGAGTCGACACCTTTGGGCACGTCAGGTTGCACGGTACCGAGCAACGACGGACAACGATAGCCAATCGACAAGCCGTACAGTCAGTGGTCCTTGGGCAAAAGAGTGGAGCGGGTGACGGGAATCGAACCCGCATGGCCAGCTTGGAAGGCTGGAGCTCTACCATTGAGCTACACCCGCGCGCTCCGCGGAGCCGATTCAGTCTAGAGCACGTGACTTAACGTGGGTGCGTGGACGAATCGCTCTATCAGACTGTCGGTGGGGAGGCATTCTTTCGTGACCTGGTCGACGCCTTTTATGTCGGTGTCGAGGCTGAGCCGCTCATGCGTGAGATGTATCCGCAAGACCTGACTGAGTCAAAAGACCATCTAGCCCTGTTCCTGATGCAGTACTGGGGCGGCCCGACACGATATGGGGAGCAACGCGGTCACCCGCGGCTGCGCATGCGTCATGAACCATTCCACATCAACCGAGCCGCACGCGATGCGTGGTTGGCGGCCATGCGGGCGGCGCTTGACAGCCTCGAGGGTCGCATGACCTCGGAACAACGAGAGACACTCTGGTCGTACTTCGAGTCGGCGGCCAATCAGCTTCGCAACGTCTGAACCGACGCGAGATTTGCCCACGGGGATGCCCAGACGACTATCGCCGTTGTCGGGCTCGAAGGTGTCGTGTTTTCAGCGCCCACCATTCGAGGACGCGTCGACGTATCGCGACAGGTGTATCGAGGTGGTCTCGGGGCCGGTGACCGCCAAGTGAGGAGATCACACGCAGCCAGGGAAGTCGCCATATGTCACAGAGACCTCGTACGCTGTGACTGTGCAGCGACGACTCGTATTGCGAGACGGGGAACAGCGGGTGATCTCCGTAACCCCCGTGTCTCACGGCGTTCTTCGTCCCACTATCTTGGTCCTCGCGTTGGCAACGTCGATTCGATACGCCGTTGACTCCATGCACGGTCTCGACCGGTACCAGGGCCCGCTCTACGTCATTCTCGTCGGACCAGTCTTAGTACTCGTGGCGACGCGCGCGTGGCGGTGGCGGTCCCACAAGATCCACGTCACCTCACAGCGCTTGGTCGTTGAATACGGTGCGATCAGGCGAGTACGCACGAGCGTGGAACTCCGTGACGTCGTACTGGTTCGCACGCAACAGGGGTTGGGCGGGCGACTCGCTGCTCGGGGTGATGTCGTCGTCGAGACTGTCGCGGGGCCGTGGCTGGTCGGGACGATTCGTCACCCCGCGGCGCTCGTTCGGCTGATTGAGGCCGAGCGTTCTCGACGACCCGAGTCGCCGTGGGGGTACGACGACGTCGTGGAACCGCCGTTCCCGTGGCAGAGTACCGACGCACCCGGGTACGGCTGGGAGCGGGCGTGACGCGGTTGCTTCGCGAACCGATACCGTAGAGGTGTGCCTACTCGCTATCGCTGCACTGCGTGCGGCAATCTGACCCGGTTTGACGTCGTGGAGACGACGTCGGTCCGTTCCTTCCACCACTACACGGTGGGCGGTGAGTTGACGATCGAGGAACCCGAAGTCATCGCGACGACGGTCGAGTCCGTCACGTGTCGATGGTGCGGCCACGGTCGGGGAGTCGAAGCGTTCGACGGCGCCTCGACCTGAGACGCGTTGGAATTGCACTCTTTCGATAGACCGGCGCAACGGCCGGTGCCGTCATCGTTAACGGGTGTCGATTCGCAGGGGGTGCGCGTCACTGTGACGTTCGCTCGACGAACGCTCGTGCTCGCAGTGAAACCGAACTGCGATAGTTGTCACGACTTTTTGAGCGGCCTGCCGACTGCGTTCGAAGGCTTCGACGTGGTGCTCGTCAGCGCGACGCCTTTCGCGGAGGACGTCATTGTGGCAGGACGTCTGCTGGTGGCTCCCGAGTGGATGGCGCAGGCACGAATCGTGACTGCGCCGTCGTATACCGTGATCGATCCCTCTGAGGGTCGGGTCGTGACAGAAGGTGTTGCCTTCGCACCATCCCAGGTTGCCAGGGAGATCGCCACCTACCTCAGCTGATGTCACACACTTCGACGAGATTGTACGTGTGGAAGGGATCAAGATGAACCGTGACGTGAAGGTTTCAATCAGTTGCCGCGACTGTGTTCGTCAGAGCACACCGGACTGTGCGGACTGCCTCGTGAGTTTCGTGCTCGGTGGCGACCCGGAACAACTGACCATGACCGCCGAGGACGTGGCGGTCGTCGAGCTGCTGACCGCAGAGCGACTCGTGCCGCGACTCCGATTCCGTGGTGCGTCGAAGTAGCACCACCAGCGGTTCGCTAGCGTAGAGCAATGGCCCGCCACCTCCTGGTGACCAACGATTATCTGCCTAAAACCGGCGGTATCCAGGTCTACCTTCACGAACTATGGCGCCGACTCGAGCCCGATCGAGCCGTCGTGCTGACGGCGTCGTCACATCCCGACGCCGCCGCGTTCGATGCGAGTAGCACCGTGGTCATCGAACGGGTAGCCGCCGAGACGCTCTTTCTCCCGACGTTGCGCGCGTTCGCCGCCATCGAGGCCGCGATCGAGCGCCACCAGCCCGAACTGGTCCTGCTCGACCCCGCCTGGCCTCTCGGACTGCTCGGGCCGCATCTCTCACGACCGTACGGCGTCGTATTGCACGGCGCCGAGGTCGCGATCCCGGGGCGGCTGCCACTGGTCGCGTCGTCACTCCGTCGAGTATTGCGCCACGCCTCGGTGGTGGTCAGCGCCGGTGGCTACCCGGAAGCCGAGGCTCGTCGCAACGTCGCCGAATGGATGCCGCCGGTCATCGCCGTGCCGCCCGGTGTCGATCCGCGGCGTTTCTCCCCGATCACGGCGGCTCAGCGTGGCGCCGTACGGGCGTCCCTCGGCGTTGCCGAGGACGCCTTGCTCGTGAGCTCGTATTCTCGACTCGTCCCTCGCAAGGGCATGGACACGCTGATCAAGGCCGCCGCCAAGCTGGCCCCAACGTTCCCGGCGCTCGAAGTCGTTATCGGCGGCGCGGGACGCGACCGCAGTCGACTCGAACGGTTGGCGAACTCACAACACGCGCCGGTTCGCTTCCTCGGACGCGTGCCCGACGCCGACCTCGGTCCATGGCTCGCGTCGAGCGACCTCTTCGTCATGGACTGTCGAAGCCGTTGGTTCGGGTTCGAACAAGAGGGCTTTGGGATCGTCTTCCTCGAGGCCGCGGCCGCGGGTGTGGCCCAGGTCGCGGGCCGCTCGGGCGGTAGCCACGAACCCGTGGTCGATGGGCTGACCGGGGTCATCGTCGATAAGCCCCGTAGCGCCACGGCGCTCGCCACCACCATGTCGGACCTCTTCGGTGACCCCGAACGGCGCTCGGACATGGGGCATCGGGCCCGCGAGCTCGTGACGTCTCGCTTCGACTGGGACGTTCTCGCGGCTCGACTCTCAACTGGGCTCGCACCGTTCGATCTCTTCAAAGCGACCGAACGGTCAGCGTAATGTGTCGTGGGGGAGGACAGGTGAGGCAACGCGCAACGGAGTCGATCGTGGTGAACGCGCCGCCCCAGGACGTGTTCTCGGTGGTCATCGACGTCGAACGTTACGTTGAGTGGGTGAGCGAGGTGAAGAGTATTGAGGTCATCGAACGCGACGCCGTCGGCCGACCGCTGGAGGTCGAGTTCCGCGCGGCCGCGTTCGGCCGTTCGACAACCTACGCGCTGCGTTACGACTACGGTCGCGCGCCCGACGAGCTCAACTGGTACCAGGCGGCGGGCGACATCACCGCCGACCTGCGAGGTCAGTACCGTTTCGAGCCCATCGACGGCGCCACCAACGTCGTGTACGACCTCGAGGTGGATCTCGCGGTTCCGATACCCGCCTTCGTCAAAGCACGGGCCGCGCACCGGATCCAGTCCGAGGCGCTACGCGACTTGAAAGATCGGGTCGAGTCCCTGCGATGAGCGACGTCGCGATCGGCATTGATGTTGGCGGCACGAAGGCGTTGGCCGTCGTGGTCGACGCAGGCGGTCAGGTTCTCGAGGAACTGCGTAGTGGGACCCCGCACGAGCACGACGCCGACCCTGGCGCGCGAGCGGCGGAGGTCGTCGCCGACCAGGTCATGGAGTTGTGCCGTCGCCAGGGACTCGACTCCCACCAGGTCCCCATCGGCATCGGACTGCCCGGCCTGTTGCGACGCGACGGCCACCTCGCTTTCGCCCCGAACCTGCAGAGTGCGTCCGGCGCCGACCTCGGTGCGCTCCTGGGCGAATCGCTGGGCAACGTCTCGATCAAGGTGGAGAACGACGCCAACTGTGCGGCCCTGGCCGAACATCGCTGGGGTGGGGGGCGCGGTGTGGATGACTTCGTGATGGTGACCCTCGGTACGGGAATCGGTGGCGGCGTGATCGCCGACGGTCAACTCGTTCGAGGGAGGAATGGGTTCGCCGGCGAGATTGGCCACATGGTGGTCGAGGCCCACGGCGCACCGTGCCGGTGCGGCGGGCACGGTTGCTGGGAGCGCTACGCGTCCGGGGGAGGCCTCGCCCGTCTCACGACGCTCGCGGCCCTGGGTGGGCGGTTGCCGACGCTGGTCGCTCGGGCCGGCGGCGCTGAGCTCGTTCGCGGCGAGGACGTGACCGCCGCGGCCGGCGAGGGGTTGGCCGAAGCACAGGCGGTGGTCGACGAGATGGGCTGGTGGCTCGCCCTCGGGCTGTCGAACCTCGTGGCGATCCTCGACACTGGACACTTCGTGATTGGTGGCGGGCTCTCGCAAGTCGCTGACGTGTTCTTGCCCAGCACACGGCGGTACCTGGCCGAACTGGCCGAGGGATACGACGCCCGCGCGCCGATCTCGGTGGTGTCCTCGACGTTCGGTGGTCGCTCGGGCGCGACCGGGGCCGCGTTGGTGGCTATGGGGTTGCCACCAGATGTGACACCACTACGCAAGACTTCGAAGCAATGAACTTGAGTGAGTGGGCAGACCGACAAGGGGTGCATCCCCAGATCGCCTATCGGTGGTTCCGAGAGGGGACATTGCCTGTGCCAGCGCGTCAGGTCGGCCGCT
>JAJYPU010000090.1 GCA_021795095.1 Actinomycetes bacterium
GAGGTGAAGCGCCTCGACCACGACCACGTCTTTCACTCCTGGTCCGCCCAGGAGCTGATCGACCCGCTCGCGATCGCCACGGCGAGCGGCTCACGCTTCAGCGACTACGAGGGCAAGTCGTACCTGGACTTCGCCTCGCAGTTGGTGAACGTCAACATCGGCCACCAGCACCCCAAGCTGGTCGCGGCCATCGCCGAGCAGGCGACACGGATCTGCACCATCCAACCCGCGTTCGCCAACGACGCGCGCAGTGAGGCGGCGCGGCTCATCGCCGAGGTCGCCCCCGGCACGCTCAACAAGGTCTTCTTCACCAACGGCGGTGCCGAAGCGATCGAGAACGCTATGCGCATGGCGCGCCTGCACACGGGCCGTCACAAGATCCTCGCCACCTACCGCAGCTATCACGGCGCCACCGCCGGCGCCATCACGGCGACCGGCGACCCGCGACGCTGGCCATCGGAGCCGAGCCTGCCCGGCGTCGTGCACTTCTGGGGGCCCTACCTGTACCGCTCGGCCTTCCACGCCGAGACCGAGGCGCAAGAGACCGAGCGTGCGCTCGCGCACCTGCGCGACACCATCGTCTTCGAGGGCGCCCACACCGTGGCCGCGATCCTGCTCGAGACCGTGGTTGGCACCAACGGCATCCTGGTGCCGCCCGACGGCTACCTCGCCGGCGTGCGCGCGCTGTGCGACGAGTTCGGCATCGTGATGATCGCCGACGAGGTCATGGCCGGCTTCGGTCGCTGTGGCGAGTGGTTCGCCGTGGACCACTGGAGAGTGACGCCTGACCTCATCACCTTCGCCAAGGGTGTGAACTCCGGTTACGTCCCCTTGGGTGGGGTCGTCATCTCTGAGGCGATCGCCGCGAGTTTCGCGACGCGCGCCTTCCCTGGCGGGCTGACCTACTCGGGGCACCCGTTGGCCTGCGCGGCGGCGGTCGCGTCGATCAACATCTTCCGCGAGGAGGGGATCGTCGAGCACGCGCGCGCCCTGGGCAGCGACGTCATCGGCCCGACACTCGCGACCATACGCGACAAGCACCCGTCGATCGGTGAGGTGCGGGGCCTCGGCGTCTTCTGGGCGATTGAGTTAGTGCGAGACCGCGCGACGCGCGAGCCCCTCGTCCCCTTCAACGCCACCGGCGCCGACGCCGCGCCCATGAACGAGTTCGCCGCGGCCTGCAAGGCGAACGGCCTGTGGCCCTTCGTTCACTTCAATCGCACCCACGTGACGCCGCCGTGCACGACGTCCGTGGAGGAGGTCCGCGAGGGACTCGCCATCCTCGATGAGGCCCTCAACGTGTGCGACCGGTACTACACCGGCGCCTAGTCCAAACCGCGGCACCCAGCACTTCGCGACGCGTCGCGCTGTCCCTCGCCTTTTAGGGGACCGACAGCACCGTGAGAAAGACCTGGGCCAACTCGAAGAGGTGATGCGCGCAGGCATCGTAGACGGCCTGGTCGCCACCGGCCGGGTCCGCGACGTCAAAGGCGGGGTCGGGGTCGTTCGCCGAGACGACCGCCACCTGGGTGGACCACGGCGCTTCGAGCGGCGCCTGGCGCACGAACTGGCCGAGCGAACAGCACGAGAGCGCGAAGGCCGGGAACGCGCGGCGCACGTAGTGGACCTGGTCGGCCTCGGCGGTGAGCACGAGGTCGGCCCACTCGACGTCGGCGAGTTCGAGCTGGTGACTGCGGTGCCCGTTCAGCGGCGACGCGTCGAACTCGTCGATCGAGTGCAGTGCGTCGCGGGTGCGGGCGCTGATCGACGAACCCTCGACGGCGTGCGTGCCGGCGCTTCGCACCTCGAGGGGATGTCCCGACTCGGTACCGAGCGCCTCGAGCATCGCCGCGAGCATGACCGAGCGTGCTACGTTGCCCGAGCAGAGGGTCACGATTCGAAGGTCTCGGTCCACGACCACGAACCCTACTGGCGTGGCGCGCCGCTCCGTGTCCGATGCACCCGGGACATCGGCGGCCCTCGCCAGCACGGGGCGACGCGACCGGTGTTCGTTACGACAGCGGCGTCGAGGTGTAGTAGTAGTCCTCGCTCAGGTCCTCGAGCAGACGTGGCTCGGTGGGATTCCAGTCCATCAGCTCGCGAGTCGCCTCGCTCGACGCCGGCTGGTCAACGGCGAGGATCGCACCGAGGAAGCCGAACTGCTCGACCGGCACCGACGTGGTCGGCACCGCCAGGCGTCGACCGATCGTCTCGGCGATGTCGCGCGTCGCAACGTCCTCGTCGGCGACGGCGTGCAGCACCGCACCCGCGGGTGCGTGCTCCAGGGCCAACCGGAAGAGCCGTGCTGCGTCGAGCACGTGCACCGCGGGCCAGCGGCTCGACCCGTCGCCGACGTAGCCCGAGACGCCCGTGGCGCGGGCGATATCGATCAGTCGCGCGACGAAGCCGAGGTCGCCACGACCGTGCACCGTGCGAGGCAGTCGCACGACCGACGAGCGAACGCCCCGGTCAGCGAGCGCCACGGTCGCGCGCGCCACCGCACCCCGGGCACCCGCCAGGCCGCCAGTCAGGTCGTCGCGCTCGGTGGCGACCCGACCGGGGACGGCTGGCGTGCCCGAAGCGATGACGAGGGGCTTGGTGGACCCCGCGAGGGCGGCGCCGAGCGCGTCGACGGCGCGGACGTCGACCTGGACCGCGGCGTCGAAGTGCTCGAAGTCGTGGATGAAGGCGAGGTGGATCACCCCGTCACAGGTCGCCGCCGCCGCCGCCAGTCCCTCAGGGTCGGCGAGGTCGCCGCGGTGCACGAGGGCCCCAGCGGCGAGCAGTCGCGTCGCCGACGCCTCGGATCGCGCAAGACCCAGCACCTCGTGGCCCGTCCGTTGCAGTTCGGCCACGACGGCGGTGCCGATCCAGCCCGATGCGCCCGTCACGAAGACCTTCATGGTTCCCCTTTTGATGTCAGTGTCAGACATGACACTATCGCCTCATGTCAGTCACTGTCAACACCTAGACTCGACCCCGTGGGACGCTGGCAACCCGACAGTCGTGGTCGGCTCTACGAGGCCGCGTTGGACCTCTTCGAGCGCCAGGGCTTCGACCAGACGACCGCCGCGCAGATCGCGGCCCAGGCGGGGGTCACCGAGCGCACCTTCTTTCGCCAGTTCAGTGATAAACGCGAGGTCCTCTTCGGCGGCTCGGCGGTCCTCGGTGCGCGCCTCGTCACCGCGGTGCTCGACGCGCCACCGAACGATCCACCGCTCGCGGCGGTCGCCCGAGGACTCGCGGCCGCAGTCGCGATGCTCGGTGCTTCACGAAAGGACCTCGTTCGACGCCGACAGGCCGTCATTGAGGCCAACCCCGAGTTGCGAGAGCGCGACACCTCGAAGGTGGCCGGCTACGCCACGGCGATCGCCGCGGCGCTCGAGACCCGCGGGGTCAACCGACTCGCGGCCAGTCTCGCCGCAGAGACGGGCGCGGCGGTTTTGCGAGTCGCCCTCGCGCAGTGGACGGCCGACGGCGACGAGCGCGACCTCGCCACCATCGTGGGTGACACGTTCGTCGAGTTGCGAACTGTCACGACCGCTGAACTCAACAATGTGTTCGACTCGCAAGCATCAGACGACTGACGATTCGTCGACTCACCGCCGGGAGCAATGCCACCCAGTTGGAAAGATGGGGCGAGGAAACCCGACGTGGATCGTTCGAACGTCCGTTTGCACCCACCGTCAGGACCCCGAAACTCGACGACCAACTGCTCGTGCTTGAGGAGCCGGGCGACGTCGGCACGATCCTGGGGACGATCGGCGGCTCGCTTGTTGGCGATCAGATCGTCGCGACCGATGAACGGTACGTCGATGCCACCGATTGAGAGGATCACGCGACGGGGCCACGCGTCGTCGAAGTTGACACCGTCGATGGAGGTGAGCAGGTCGATGCGAAGTGGCGGATGCCCCAATTGCACGACGACGTCAGGGGTCACGAAATCCGCTTCCTTCAGCCCGAGAGTCCCGAATCCAAACGACGTCAGCGCCGCCATCACTCGTCGAGCGTTCTCGGTGTCAACCTAGACCCACGCGTCGAGATCGCCCGTATAGCGCGGTAGGCCATGTGCAGCGAGCGCGTACCCGCCGACGATGAGGAACCGGACACCGTTATCGATGAACGACGCGACAAACTCGTTGAAGTCGGGGTCGAGGTCCATCACCACCCCCGATGGCGCGCTGTCGCAGCACTTCGACGGCCGCAACACGCTTCGATGGCTCGACGTCACGCCAAAACGTGATCTCGTCGGGCTCATCGTGCAATGGGTAGCGCGTGACGACGAGCCTCATCGCTCCACCACGGTATTCACGCGACACGTAACAATTCTACCCGCCGATGTGTCCGCGAACGACTCAGCCCTGGCCGGTCAGGGCCTGCAACGCCAGGCTCGAGAGGGTCACCACGACCCACAAGCTCGCCCCCAGGGCCAGTGGCCGGAACCCGGCCCGACGGATGTCGCGCAGCCGGGTGGATAGGCCGATGGCCGCGAGTGCGATCGCGATGAAGACCTGGGCGAGATCACCGAGGTAGTGACTGACGTGAGCCGGTATGACGCCGACGCTGTTGAGGATGACGGCGCCGATGAACCACACGATGAACCACGGGAAGATCGCGATGATCCGCGCACGCGTCACCTTCTCGCCCGCCGCCTGCTCACGCTTCTCCTCGGTGCGCGTGCGCCAGAAGGCGAGGAATAGTGCGATCGGGATGATCATCAGCGTACGGGAGAGCTTCACGATGATCGCGTACGAGGAGGCGGCGTGACCGTAGACCGTGGACGCCGCAACGACCGAGGAGACGTCGTTGATCGCGGTCCCGGCGAGCAGACCGAAGGAGTGCTGGGAGAGGTGCATCGCGTGACCCATGAGTGGGAAGGTCAACACCGCGACGACGTTGAAGGTGAAGATCGTGGCCACCGCGTAGGCGACGTCACGCTCGGGTGCGTCGATGACTGCGTCCGTCGCGGCGATGGCTGAGGCCCCACAGATCGCTGTGCCGACCCCGATGAGGGTCCGCACGTCCCCGACGACGCCGAGCCAGCGTCCGATCAGCCACGCGGCGAAGAGCGCGATCGAGAGCGTGCCGAGCAGGACCGGTAGCGAGGTGACACCGGTCGAGGCGACCTGGTGCAGGGAGAGTCCGGTGCCGAGCAGCACGATCGAGGCCTGCAGGACCCGCTTGCTCGCCACGTGCAGGCCGGGCTTCAGCCGCTCACTCGCCGGACGTACAAGGGCGACGACGATACCGATGACGATCGCGATCACCGGAGCACCGACGATCGGTGCGAGGTGGGCGACGACCGTCGCCCCGACGCCGATCACGCTCGCGAGGATGAGCCCCGGCGCCACACGCGCCACCCGACCCGTCGACGGCGCGGTCGCCGTCGCACCCGCGGCCGTGGTGGCCTCGGCGGGCTCGTTGGACTCGATCTCGGTGGGTTCGATGGTCATGGGACCTCCTCGTCATCCAGTCTCGGCGTGCGCGCGCGCGCCCACTTGGTCGAGTTCGACCCCTCGTTATAATCAACACTTATGACTACGCACGACGAGTGGCCCGATCTCTTGGCCCTCGAACTGCTCGTGAGCGTCGCCGAGACCGGGTCGATCCGTCAGGCCGCCATGGTGCACCACATCAGTCAGCCCGCGGCGAGCGTCCGCATCCGGGGTCTCGAGTCGACGCTCCAACTCCGTCTCGTCGAACGACACACGACGGGTGCGCGGCTCACTCCCGACGGCCTCGCCGTCGTCGGCTGGGCCGACAAGGTGCTCGCCGCAATGCGCGCCCTCGCGAGCGGGGCGCGGGCGTTGCGCCTCGACGAGAACTCACAACTGCGCCTAGCCGCGAGTCTCACCGTCGCGGAGTACCTCCTGCCCACGTGGCTCGCCCCGCTCTACGCGACGACCCCCGCGGCAGTGTCGCTGCGCATGGCCAACTCCGAAGAGGTCGCCGCACTCTTTGCACGCGACGAGGTCGACCTCGGCTTCGTCGAGGGGGCGTCACTGCCCGACGGACTCCAGGGCCGCACCGTCTACCGCGACGAGCTGGTCGTGGTCGTCGCCCCGGGTCACCCGTGGTCGCGCCGGCGAACACCGCTGACCCCCACGATGCTCGCCGACGCGCCCCTCGTGAGTCGAGAGCCCGGATCGGGTACCCGTCAGGTCCTCGTCCACGCCCTCGCGCGCGTGGGTCTCACCCCCACGATCGCGGTCGAACTCGCCTCGACGACGGCGATCAAGGCCGCCGTCGGGACTGGGCTCGGTCCCGCCGTCTTGAGCCGCCTCGCGGTCGCGGCCGAGCTCGCGGACCGGCGGCTCGTCGCGGTCCCGGTGACGGGCCTCAACCTGACCCGTTCGATCCGAGCGGTCTGGCGGGCGCGCGGCGAACTCAGCGCGCCGGCGCGTACCTTGCTCGGCGCGATCGCCGGCAAGGCCTCAGTGTCGGGGTAGCGCGTGGCGGCCGCGGTCGAGTCGGCGGTCGATGAGGACCACGACGAACGCGCCGATGAAAGCAAAGACAAAGGAGCCGACGATGTCGATTGGGCTGTGCACGTGGGCGGCGACTCGAGCGGCGCTGACGAGCAGGGCGTTCACGATCAGGGCCAGTGAGAAGGGCTTGGAGTAGCGCCAGAACGAGAAGGCGAGGAACGAAGTCAACAGCGCGTGGTCCGAGGGGAAGCCGTTATCAGCGGCGTGGGCGAAGAGCGGTTTGACGTGGTCGCGAACGAATGGCCGCGTGTCGTAGTAGAAGTGGCCGCCGAGTCGCGCGAGGCCGAGTGCGATCAGCCCCCCAACGATGAGCTGCCAAGCCAGGGTGAACTTCACTGGGCGCGAGGCGCGCAACCAGTAGACGGCAACCCCCACCACGCTGAGTATGAGGAAGTATTCGGCGACGAAGACGATGACGGAGTCGATTGGACCAGTCTAGAAGTTGGCTGACGGAATCGGAGTCACCGATCGGTGGGACCCCGATTCTGCTCGTCGCGGCCGTAACGTCGAAGTCGAAACGACGTTAATCCCTAGTTTTCGGGCAACACTGTAGCGATGGCCTGGGCCAGCAGCTGTTGTCCAAGCACCGATGGGTGGATGTTGCACGTGCCGTCTGGGAGTTTGATCAGCAGGCCCGACATCAGCGATTCCCGAGTGGCGAGCTCGGCCTTGGTCTTACGGTCACGAACCGAGTTGATCTTGCGTTACATCGGGCGATGAGGTGACCTCGTTCATCAACTTCCGAATAACTCTTGAGAGACTCCATCGTTCGCTCTGGGCCGCCGCTGATGGATCGCGGTCGCTCTTGAGAGAGCCCGTTGCTTCGCGCCTGTGTTCGTCGGTACGTCAGGTACGTCAATCCCCAAGAATGTTGAGCATTGCTTTACATATTTACATATATTACTCTAGACTGGCATTTGCGTAAATGAGTAAAGCGAATGGGGGCACGATGTCGAAGACCAGTGCGCGAGGCAGGACCACAGCGGGAA
>JAJYPU010000091.1 GCA_021795095.1 Actinomycetes bacterium
GTGCGTTGGATGGTCTTACGCCGCTTCGCGGCGCGTTGCTGGGCCTCAATCTTTTGGCGACGGGCCGCCTTCTGTCGCTCTCGCTTCGCAGTTGCCATGGGTGCGACATTACTTGGCCCACGAAAGGTCGACCGCCGGTCAACTATCGTTGCTGCATGGCATTGGTGGTCCAGAAGTACGGCGGCACGTCGGTCGGTGACGCCGAACGCATCCGCGCCGTCGCTGATCACGTGGCCCGTACGCGCGCCGCGGGCAACGACGTCGTGGTCGTTGTCTCGGCGATGGGCAAGTTCACCGACGACCTCATCCGGCTGGCCGATGACGTCTCGCCGACCCGGCCGCCGCGGGAGTTGGACATGCTCCTCACCGCCGGCGAGCGCATCTCGATGGCGCTGGTCTCGATGGCGCTGGCCTCCTGTGGCGTCGACTCGGCGTCCTTCACGGGCTCCCAGGCTGGGATCATTACCGACACCGACCACACCAGGGCCAAGATCCTCGAGATGCGGCCCGACCGGATCCGCGAGGCGCTCGACGCGGGCCTCGTCCCGGTGGTCGCCGGCTTCCAAGGGGTGTCGACGGAACGTGACATCACGACCCTCGGCCGTGGCGGCTCGGACGTGACCGCGGTGGCGCTCGCCGCGGCGTTGAAGGCCGACGTCTGTGAGATCTACACCGACGTGACCGGCGTCTTCTCGGCCGATCCGCGAGTCGTCTCCAGCGCCCGGCGGCTCGCCAAGGTGTCCTTCGACGAGATGCTCGAGATGGCGGCGACCGGTGGCCGGGTGCTGATGCTGCGTTCGGTCGAGTTCGCTCGCCGACACCAGGTGCCGTTGCACGTCCGTTCGAGTTTCACCTGGGAGCCAGGTACCTGGATCGTTGAGGAGGACCCCACCATGGAAGAAGCAGTCGTCTCGGCCGTGACCGACGACACCTCGGAGGCCAAGATCACCGTGGGCGGCGTCCCCGATCGTCCCGGCATCGCCGCACACCTGTTTCGCGCGCTCGCGGACCGCTCCATCAACGTCGACATGATCGTCCAGAACACCGGCGCCAACGGCCTGACCGACATCTCCTTCACCGTGGCGATGACCGACCTCGACGCCGCGCGCGACGCCTGCATGAAAGTCAAAGAGGAGATCGGTGCGGCCGAAGTCACCACCGACGACAAGATCGGTCGCGTCACCATCGTGGGCGCCGGCATGAAGTCGAGCCCCGGCATCACGGCCCTGATGTTCGAGACGCTCTCGTCCAACGGGATCAACATCGAGATGATCTCGACCAGTTCGATCCGCATCTCGTGTGTGGTGCGCGCCGACCGCGTGGCCGAAGCCGTTCGATACCTGCACACCGCGTTCGGACTCGACGCACAGTAGACCTAGACTTTCGCCATGCGAATTGCGATTGTTGGTGCCACGGGACAGGTCGGGACGGTCATGCGCGCCATTCTGCGCGAGCGGAACTTCCCCGTCGACGAGATCCGATTCTTCGGCTCGTCGCGCTCGGCCGGGACCACCCTGGACTGGAATGGGGCCGCGATCGTTGTCGAGGACGCGGCCACGGCGGACTTCACCGGAATCGACGTCGCGTTGATGTCGTCGGGGGCGACCGCCTCCAAGGCGCTCAGCCCGCGCATCGCCGCGGCCGGGGCCATCGTCATCGACAACTCCTCGGCCTGGCGGATGGACCCCGATGTCCCCCTCGTCGTGCCCGAAGTCAACGCGCACGCGCTCGCCTCGATCCCCAAGGGCATCGTGGCCAACCCCAACTGCACCACGATGGCCGCGATGCCGGTCCTGAAGCCGCTACACGCCGCTGCGGGACTGGTCTCCCTGGTGGTCGCCACCTACCAGGCGGTCAGCGGCGCCGGCCGTGAGGGCGTGGACGAGCTCTTCGACGAACTCGAGTCGACGCGCGACCGAGACGCGCGTGTGCTCACCTTCGACGGCTCCGCACTGCCGCTCGGCCCCGGGGTGAAGTTCCCCGTGACCATCGCCCACAACGTGGTGCCGATGGCGGGCTCGTACGTGAACGACGGCTCGGGCGAGACCGGCGAGGAGCAGAAACTGCGCGACGAGAGCCGCAAGATCCTCGAGATCCCGGGCCTGCTCGTGGACGCGACGTGCGTGCGCGTGCCCGTCTTCACCGGGCACTCGCTCGCGATCACCGCGAGTTTCGAGCGCCCCATCACGCCCGACGAGGCGATCACCCTGCTCGACGGTGCGCCGGGCGTCGTGCTGGAAGATGTGCCCACGCCCCGGTTCACCGCCGGACGTGACCCGAGCTACGTCGGACGTATCCGCCGCGCCGAGACCGTGGCGAACGGACTCTCGCTGTTCGTGGCGGGTGACAACCTACGCAAGGGGGCGGCACTCAACGCGGTCCAGATCGCCGAGGCCTGGGCGGCAGCCTCGGTCTGATTAGTCGGCGCCGTCGCGTCCGACCTGGCGTCGCGCGAGGTTGACGCAGTGGTCGCCGAAGCGCTCGTAGAAACGCGCGAGCAGCGAGACCTCGACCGCGACCGGTAGGGCCATCGAGCCCGACACCAGTTCAGCCGTGAGCGCCACGTGAAGTTCGTCCAGTTCGTCGTCGATGTCCTCGATGGCGCCCGTCGCCTCGAGCTTGCCGTCGATCACGACGTCGGTCGCCTCACGCCAGATCGTGGAGGCGACCTCGCCCATGCGCTCGATGAGCCCACGACTGCGCGGGGACATCTCGGTGCCGAGCCCGCGCGCCGCGCGCCGCGCGATGTGCTCGGCGAGGTCGCCGTTGCGCTCGACCTCCGGTAGCACCCGCAGCAGGGTCAGTAGGGTTCGACGCGTCTCGACCGACAGCCCGTCGCTCTCGAGCAGTTGCGCCTCGACGCTGGCGACGATCTCGTTAACCAGGGTGTCAATCGCGTCGTCGCGCTCGACGACCTGCTTGGCCAGCTCCCGGTCGCCCGCGAGCAGCGAATGGGTCGCCTCGGCCATCGCCTCGCCGACCATGGCGAATACCCGAACCACCGACTGGTGCATCGCCGGGCTCGCCGATGCCGGCACGATCGGGGCCGGGACGGGAGTGCGGTGCGAGAAGCCGAAGCGCCGATTCATCGGCCCAGGCTACCGCCGTGTCACCGCCGTTCCCTATGGTTGGGGCACGAGGAGGTGTCATGGTCGCGGTCGTGAGTGCGGTGGTCGGATTATTGGTGGGGGTGCTAGCCACCGTGGTGTGGTCGGCCCGTCGCATCCAGACGGTGCGCGACGAGCTCGCCGCGTCGCGCGCGACCGTAGCGGTGCGTGAGAGCGAGCTCGCGAACGCCCGCGAGGTCGCCGAGCGAGAGCGACTTGAGCACGACTCCGCGATGTCCGAGGCCGAGTCCCAGTTCGAGAGCCTCTCGCGGCGTGTTCTCGCCCAGACGATGGATGCATTCAACCAGTCCCAGACCGAGATCCAGCGCGAGCGCGACGCCCGACTCGACACCACGCTCAAACCCTTGCGCGACGCGCTAGACGCCTACCAGCGCAACCTCACCACCTTTGACAAGGAGCACGTGGGCGCGCTGGCCGCGGTGCGTCAGAGTGCGAACGAGCTCCTCGAGGCCCAACTGCGCACCCAGGCCGAGACCCAACGGCTGAACCAGCTGCTCGGGCGCTCGAGCCAGCGTGGTCACTGGGGTGAGGTGCAGCTGGCCAACGTCTTGCGCGCCTCGGGTCTCGTCGAGGGCCTCGACTTCGAGTTGCAGGTCTCGGCCGTCTCGGACGCGGGACGGCTGCGGCGACCCGACTGTGTGGTGACCCTGCCCAACGGGCGCGTCGCGATCGACGCCAAGTTCCCCTTCGACCGCTTCGAAGAGGCGGTGTCAGCCGCCGAGCCGGAAGTCCGCGAGGCCCTCTACCGTGAACACGCCCAGGCCCTGCGTGGCCACGTGAAGACACTGCGCGAGAAGTCCTACTGGGAGGTGGTGGGACCGTCGCCCGAGTTCGTGGTCTGCTTTGTACCCAGTGACGCTGCGGTCACCGCGGCCTTCAGCGTCGACGTCGAGCTGCACGCCTACGCGACCCGGGAGCGGGTCCTCATCGCCGGACCGACGAACCTGCTCGCGCTGCTCTGGTCGGTGCAGATGGTGCTGCGCCAGCACGAGGTGGCGGTCAACGCCGAGGAGATCCTGCGCGTCGCCGAAACGGTCTACGACCGGATCCGCGTGGTCGCGGGGCCGATCGAGTTGGTGGGTAAGGCCCTCAACGACGCGACCAAGGCCTACAACAAGATGATCTCGTCGGTGGAGAGTCGTCTGATCCCCGCCGCACGCACGATGCGTCGTCTGCGCGTCGCCTCGGCGGCCAAGCCGGTGCCCGACCTGGCCGAGGTGACGACCCTGGCTGCGGGGCTCGACCCCCACCGCTGGGGGATCGATCCGTCGCAACCCTTGGACCTGACGGACGTCGAGGTCCTCGAACTCGAGTCCGACGAGTTGGAGTCCGACGAGCTCGAGACCGGTGCCGTCGAGCCCGAGGACCGAGACAGCGGCGGTCGAGGCGCACAGTCCAGTGAGTAAGTTGGAGCGTCGTGGCCCGTACTCGCGCACAGCGCCGTCGCTACCAGGTGCTGGTGAGCCTCGCTCTCGTCGCGACGCTGCTGGTGCTCGTCTTCGCCAACGACGTCACCCACGCGGCGCACCAGGCACGGTCGCCTCGGCGTAGCGAGAACCGGACGTTCGGCGTACTCGCCAATCGACTCATCAGCCAGGAGAACGCGGACGACGCCCGTCTCGTCTACCTGCTCGAGCACGGCCAGACACTGAGTCGGTCCGTCTTGCTCGCCCGTCTCCTCCAGATCGCCCAGCAGCTACCGTCATGGGCCAACGACGCGAGGCTGCTTCGACGCCCAAAGATCACCCACGGGCTCAACTCGACGATCGCCGACCTCACGACTCAGCGGGTCAATGACGACGCGACGATCCTCGACACGCTCGCCCAGGCGCTCCACCTGCCCTGGACGCCGATCGCGACGGTGACCCAGTCGTGGGTGAGCGCCCAGCAGTCGCTCGCCCAGAGCACCGCCACCTGGTCGGTGGCGCGCTGGGGCCTCGTCCACGAGCCGGGCTTGGTGCATCTGGACGCGCTGAGCGACGCGTTGGCCACGGTGCCGTTTCGAACCGCGGTCACCGCGCTCACGTCGTCGCCTTCGTTGGTGCTCACGCGCGGGATCGGCATCACGGCGGTCGCGGTGACGCCCGACCCGCTGCCCGCCCCCACCGGCCAGCTCGTGCTGGCGCCGGTCACCTTGGTTCACCTCGCGGTGACGGTCACCAACGCAGCGGTCGACACTCAGCCGGTGAGCCTCACGGTCACGGTGACTCCGACCGGCAGGCTCGGCACGGCGCAGCACCAGGTGATGACCGCGACGCTCGACTCACTCGGGTCCTACGGATTCGTCCTGCACGACCTCACCACCGTGCCGAGCGAGCGCTTCACGTTGCGCATCGTGGCCGGCGGCGCACCCAGCGGGCGGGGGTGGCCGACCACCCGGCTCTACCAGGTGACGATGGCGCCCTCGGGCGCCGGGGGATGATTTGACGGCTCCGACGTTGACCTAATGTGAACGAGGGCCATTAAGGAAGTGAGGAACCGTGACCGAGTCAATTACTGTGACCGACAATCGGACGGGTGAAGTTCACGAGATCCCGATCAACAATGGCGGCGTCGCCGCGAAAGATTTCCAGAAAGCGGTCCCGGGCGTCTGGTTCTTCGACCCGGGCTTCATGGCTACCGCGGCCGCGGAGTCCGCGATCACGTACCTCGACGGTGACGCCGGCATCCTGCGCTACCGCGGCTACCCGATCGAACAGCTCGCCGAGAAATCGACGTACTTAGAGGTTGCCTACCTGCTCAACTACGGCGAACTGCCGACCCCCGAGCAGTTCGACGTCTGGAAGCGCGAAGTCACCTACCACACCTTCATCCACGAGAACGTGCGCAAGCGGTTCCTCGAGGGCTTCAACTACGACGCCCACCCGATGGGCATGCTGGTCTCGGCGGTCGCCGCGCTGTCGACGTACTACAAGGACGCCAAGGTCCTCTCGGACCCCGAGGTCCTGCACAAGCAGGTGGTGCGCCTGATCGCGAAGATGCCGACGCTGGCCGCCGCGGCGCACCGGTTCTCGGTGGGGATGCCCTTCGTCTACCCGGACAACGGGCTCGACTACACCCAGAACTTCCTCTCGATGATGTGGAAGGTCGCCGAGCCGCGCTACGAGGCCGACCCCGTCCTCGCGCACGCGCTCGACGTGCTGTTCATCCTGCACGCAGACCACGAGCAGAACTGCGGTACGACCGCGATGCGCACCGTCGGCTCGTCCCACGGCGACCCCTACGTCGCCACGGCGGCGGCGACCGCGGCCCTCTACGGCCCGCGCCACGGTGGGGCCAACGAGGCGGTCTTGAAGATGCTCGCCAAGATCGGCAGCTACGAGAACATCCCGGCGTACATCGAATCGGTGAAGCAGGGCAAGGTCATGCTCGAGGGCTTCGGCCACCGTGTCTACAAGAACTACGACCCGCGCGCGAAGATCATCAAGCAGACGGCCGACTCGGTGTTCAACGTGACCGGTAAGAACCCATTGCTCGACATCGCGCTCAAGCTCGAGGAGATCGCGCTGAAGGACGACTACTTCATCTCGCGGCGCCTCTACCCGAACGTGGACTTCTACTCGGGTCTGATCTACCAGGCGATGGGCTTCCCGATGGAGATGTTCACGGTGCTCTTCGCGATCCCGCGCACGTCGGGCTGGCTCGCGCACTTCCAGGAGCTGCTCGACCAGGACCTGAAGATCACCCGGCCGCGCCAGCTCTACATCGGGCCCGACGCGCGCGACTACGTGCCGATGACCCAGCGGGCCTAGGCCCCCAGCGCCTCGCGGATCTGCTCGGCGTGCACCTTCGGGTGGCGCGAGTAGGCCTCGAGCCAGTCGACCACGCTGAAGTGGCCGCGCGCGCTGTGCTCGCCGTAGCGCTCGAGGTCGGCCTCGTCGAGGCGCGCCAGGATGGCGAGGTTGTTCGTGCGCAGGCTCTCGATGGCGAGCAGGGATGGCGCCACCGGCAGCGACTCGTAGCCGAGCACCTCGGCGCGCGCCCAGGCGTCCTCGTCAAAGGCGAGCAGCGGCGCGCCCGCCGGCTCGGCGAGGAGCCGGCGCAGCCGACTGGTCGACTCGGCCTCGGCGTCGGCGAGGTGGTGGATGATCTGACGGGGTGACCAGCCGCCGGGCACGCGCTGGTCGAGCTGGGTGTCGGTAACGTCGCGCGCGACCGCGAGGAAGGTCGACGTCGC
>JAJYPU010000009.1 GCA_021795095.1 Actinomycetes bacterium
GCGAGGCCAAGGCCGCTGCCGCGAAGAAGGCTGCTGCCGCCAAGGCCAGGGCCGTCGCGGCCGCCAAGGCCCAGCGCGAGCGCGAGGCCAAGGCCGCCGCGAAGGAGCGCGAGGCCAAGGCCAAGGCCGCCGCGAAGGAGCGCGAGGCCAAGGCCAAGGCCGCCGCGAAGGAGCGCGAGCTCCAGCGCAAGGCTCGTGAACGCGCAGCTGTTGAGGCGAAGAAGCTGCGCGAGATCGAGGCGAAGAAGAGGGCGCTCGAGGCCGAACGCCAGCGCAAACAGCGCGAGATCGAGCGTCGGAACCAGGAGGAGCTGAAGCGTCAGGAGCGCCGTGAGCTCGAAGAACGTAAACGCCAAGAGGCGCTGGAGCGCAAGATGCACTCCAAGCCCTACGAGCAGGACCCCGCCTTCCTCGCCGAGCTGCGCGAACTGCTGCTCGAGACCCAGTCGGTCACCGCAGAGCAGATCACGGTCCTTGAGAGCACAGTGAATGACCTCCTCGAGGGCCGTGAGCGTCCGGAGTACGACGAGGAAGACGGCTCCAGCGCCGGTTCGGACTACGACCGTGATCAGTTGAAGATGCAGTTGGACAACGAACGCCTGAAGATCGAACTGATCGACGTCGCGCTGACTCGGGTCGACGACGGGAGCTACGGGCGCTGTGACAGTTGTTACGAGCCGATCGCGAAGGATCGGCTCCGGGCACAGGTGCCCGTATTCACCTGTGTGACGTGCCGCGCCAACGGCTGAGGATTGCACCCAACCGCACGGTGCTGGTCACGGCTCTCGGGGTGCTCGTCGTGGACGCGGCGAGCAAGGCCTGGGCGCGGCGAACGCTCACGCGACCGGTCCACGTGCTCGGGCCCCTCTGGCTGCGCCTGCAGTACAACACGGGCATCTCGTTCTCGCTCAATCGTTCGGGCCCGCTTGTCACGACGGTGGTCACGACGGTGGTCGCACTCGCGCTCTTGGTCGCGGCGGTGCGGGCTCGCAACGGCGCCCCAGCGGTGGGGTTCGGCCTCATGCTCGGTGGGGGGGTCGCCAACGTGGTGGACCGGCTCATGGCCACACCCCACCAGGTGACCGACTTCATAGCGGTCGGCTCCTTTCCAGTGTTCAACGCGGCCGATGTGGCGGTCACCTGTGGTTTCGTGGTGTTGATCGTGGTGGCGATGCGAGGCGATACGTTGATGAGACGATGAGTGACACCGACGAGTTCGAAGACGGTCGGCTCGACGTGGTGGTGCCTGACGGTCTCGACGGTGTGCGCTGTGACCGTGCGCTGGCGATGCTGACGGGTCGACCCAGGGCGCTCATCGCGAAGGTGGTCGCCGCCGGCGCGGTCACTGTGGACGGCGCGGCACTCAAGAAGGCGTCGACGCCCTTGGTCTCGGGCCAACGGCTCGTGGCCACGATGCCCGATGTCGATGACGGTTGGGTCGAACCCGACGGAACCGTGCCGGTGGACGTGGTGGCCGAGACGTCCGACTTCATCGTGGTGAACAAGGCACCGGGACAGGTAGTCCACCCGGGTGCCGGCCAGCGGTCGGGCACACTCGTCGCCGGACTCCTCGCTCGCTACCCCGAACTAGACGAACTTCGCCAGCGTGGGCTCGGCGACCCATCTCGCCCCGGCGTCGTGCACCGTCTCGACAAGGGGACGTCGGGGCTGCTCGTCGTCGCCCGGTCGCCCCTGGGCTACGAGCGCCTCCACGAGCAACTGGCCGAGCGTGCGATCGAGCGGATCTACCTCGGACTGGTCGAAGGGCACGTGGCCGAGTCGCGCGGCGTCGTCGACGCCCCGATCGGTCGCTCGACGAGGACCCCAACGATGATGGCTGTGCGGGCTGATGGCCGGTGGGCGAGGACGGCCTACGAGGTCCTGTCCCGCCTCGACTCACCGCGTACGACCGTCCTACGACTGAAACTGGAAACGGGCCGTACACATCAAATCCGCGTCCATCTGGCGTCCATAGGCCACCCCGTGGTCAACGACAACCGTTACGGCCACCGCCGTGAACCGCGCCTTCAGGCTGAGCGCGTGTTCCTCCACGCGACTCGTTTGGGGTTTCACGACCCGGCAACGGGTGCGTGGGCGTCATTCGAGGCCGCACTGCCCGAGGACCTCGAGGCACTAATCAGTCTGGAAGACCTCTAGGCGAGTTCGTGCGCCGCGATGACGGTCTGGTCTTTGCGAAGAATCGCCATCGCCTCTTCTTCGGCCCGACGGACGCGGCGTACGCCGATGTCCATCGCGTTGGCCGTTGCCTGGAGCGAGAGCGGCGATGACCCGTTGAGCCCGAAGCGGTAGGACAGGACGTCACGCTGGATGTCAGTCAGCTGATCGAGAGCGTCGAGCAACTGCTGGTCGACCATGGACTGCTCGATGTCACCGACCCAGTCGTGCTGACTGGGGGCGACGAGGTCGCCCAACGTCGTCGCGGAGTCCGAGGACGCCGGTTGGTCGAGGCTCGCGGTCACGCCAGCCAGCCCACGCAGGTTGTCACGCTCCGCCTTGGACATGCCCGTGGCCTCGGTCAGCTCCTCATCGGTCGGCTTGCGCGCGAACAGCGAGGTCAACTCGGCCGAGGTCGCCTCGAGGCGCTGGAGTTGTTCGCCAACCTCGAGCGGGATTCGAATCGTGCGGCCGTGCTGCTGGACCGCACGCTGCAGGGCCTGACGGATCCACCACGTCGCGTAGGTCGAGAACTTGAACCCCCGCTCCCAATCGAACTTCTCGACGGCGCGCAGGAGCCCGAACGTACCCTCCTGGACCAGGTCGATCATCTCCACGCCGCGGTCCTGGTACCGGCGGGCCCAGTGCAGGACGAGCCGCAGGTTCGCCGCTACCATTTGTTTTTTCGCTTCTTCGTCGCCCGCGGTGACTCGTTTGGCCAACTCGACCTGCTCGTCGTAGTTCGGCATGGGGTAGCGGTCGAGGTCTCGCATCAGGAGCCCGAGCATGTCGTTCGTGTTCACACTTGATCGCCGGTTCGTGTTCATCGCAGCTCCTCGTCGCATTCCCAACACGTATGCGGGTGGGACATTTCTCCTACCAACGCATAACTAATTTACCACAGCGGTAAACCCGTTACGGCGAAAGTTATTCCCGGACCTGCAATCCTGGATCAGGACAAGGTGAGAAAATCGTAAGTTTCCAAGGGTTTTGCCGTGGCCGTGACGACCGACCACCACGACGAACGCATCGAATCCACGTAAAGGCGCCGGGCGATTGGCGCCGACGAGGACCGCGCGGCGCCTAGGCCGAATGGGTGCGCCGGACGGGCTGGACGCCTCGCGCCTGGAGCACCATGTCGGCCAGGGTGTAGCTGGCGAGGTGCTCGCGCATGTGACTGCCGACGTCGGCCCACACCCCAAGCAGGACACACTGGCCCTCGTGGTCACAGGCACCGTCCTGGTGGGGCAGACCAAAGTCGCCCGCGACTATCGGTCCGTCCACGGCGGCGACCACCTCGGCCAGGGTGATCGATTCAGCCGACCGCGCTAGGACGTAGCCACCACCGACACCGCGTTTGGATCGCACGAGCCCGACCCCCTTCAACGCCAGGAGGATCTGCTCCAGGTACGGCTGGGGCAGCCCGGTGCGCTGGGCGAGGTCTCGAACCGAAGTTGGGCGAGAGGGATCGTCGTGGAGCGCGAGGCTGAGAAGCGCTCGGCTCGCGTAATCACCTCGCGTCGATACCCTCACGCCCTCAGTGTAGTGAGGCGCGCCTCCCGCGGCGTTGTGGTCACCCCCGGCCACACTCTGGCAGACTGCAAGGGTGGAAGACGAGCAAAAAGAGAACGTGACCGTCGATCCGGACTCGGTGCTGCCGCCCGGCCAAACTGAGGAGGAATCGGCGGAGGCGACTGATTTCATCAGCCAGCCGGCCAAGGTCATGCGCATTGGCGCGATGGTGAAAACCCTGTTGGACGAGGCGCGCAGTGCCCCCCTCGACGAGCCCGGTCGGACCCGGCTGCGCGAGATATACGAACTCTCCATCCACGAGCTCTCTGGCGCACTGTCGTCGGACCTCGGTGACGAGTTGGCGCGCATGGCGCTGCCCTTCACCGCCGACGTGCCCACCGAGTCCGAGTTGCGCATCGCCCAGGCGCAGTTGGTCGGATGGCTTGAGGGCCTCTTCCACGGCATCCAGGCCTCGCTCTTCGCTCAGCAGGCCGCGGCCGCGGCACAGTTGGAGAAGATGCGCGAGCGTTCGCTCAATCCTGGCTCGCCCGAACCGCGCGCCGGCACGTATCTCTGAGCGGGTGTCGACCACGAGGGGGCACGAAGGGCCGGAAAGGACGCTGAGCAGTCATGGTTGACGGTTTCGTCCACCTGCACAACCACACCGAGTACTCGATGCTCGACGGTGCGGCGCGCGTCGACGACCTCATCCAGGCGGCGCTCGACGATGGCCAACGGGCCATCGGGATCACTGACCACGGCAACCTCTACGGCGTCATCGACTTCTATCAAACGGCGCGTAAGTACGGGGTGACCCCGGTGATCGGGCTCGAGGCCTACATGGCCGCCAACTCGCGTTTCGACCGTCCGCCACGGCGTGGCAAGATCGATGACACTGGTGGTGACACTGAAGGCGGTCAGAAGCTCTACCACCACCTCACCCTGCTCGCGGTGTCCAACGACGGCTATCGGAACCTTCGATCGCTGTCGTCGCTGGCCTTCCTCGAGGGGTACTACTACAAGCCCCGCCTCGACTGGGACCTGTTGGAACGCTACGCCGGTGGGCTCGTCGCGACCTCGGGCTGTCTCGGGGGCGTCGTGCTCCAAGCGCTGCTCCAGGACGACTACGTGAGGGCCAAGGAGCTGGCCGGGCGCCTCCAGACGATCTTTGGTCGTGAGAACTTTTTCATCGAGCTCCAGGACCACGGGATGCCCGAACAGGCGCGGACCAATCCGCTGCTGCTTTCCATCGCCACCGAGATCGGCGCGCCCCTGCTCGCGACCAACGACCTGCATTACGTGCGCCACGGCGACGCCGAGATGCACGACGCGCTGCTCTGCATCGGGACCGGCTCGCTCGTCGCCGACCCCAACCGATTCCGCTTCTCGAGCGACCAGCACTACCTGAAGTCCGCCGCGGAGATGCGCTACCTGTTCCGCGATCATCCGCAAGCCTGTGACAACACGCTCTTGATCGCCGAGCGCGCCAACGTCACAATCGAGTTTGACAACGACGCGCTGCCCCAGTATCCGATCCCGACGGAGTTCAGTGGGGGGACCCACAAGGACGAGGCGAACCGGTTCCTGCGTGAGCTGACCTTGCGTGGTGCGGCGCAGCGCTACGGCGAACTCAACGACGAGGTGCGTCACCGGCTCGACTACGAGTTGGGCGTCATCGCGGACATGGGGTTCTCGGACTACTTCCTCGTGGTCTGGGACCTGATCCGCCACGCGCGCGAACAGGGGATCCGCGTCGGTCCCGGACGGGGATCGGCCGCCGGTTGCTGCGTGGCGTACTGCCTGCGCATCGTGGACCTCGACCCGATTCGCTACGGGCTCATCTTCGAACGGTTTCTCAACCCGGGCCGCCGGCAGATGCCCGATATCGACATGGACTTCGACGAGCGCTACCGGGGTGACATGATCCGCTACGCGGCCGAGCGGTACGGCCCGGACCACGTGGCCCAGATCATCACCTTCTCGACCATCAAGGCTCGAGCCGCCGTGCGTGATGCGGCTCGCGTGCTCGGCTATCCACCCCAACTCGGGGACAAGATCGCAAAGGCGATGCCGCCGCTTGTGATGGGCCAGGACCTGCCTCTCGAGGCCTGCTTCACTCCGACGCCGGGCTACGAGGGCCGTTACGCGGAGGCTGCGGACCTTCGAGCCCTCTACGAGACCGACGGCGAGGTCCAGCACGTCGTCGACGTCGCCAAGGGCTTCGTCGACAAGCGCCGCCAGGACGGTATCCACGCCGCCGCAGTGGTGATCACGAAGGACCCGGTGCTCGACTACGTCCCGATTCAGCGTAAGTCGAGCCCCAACGGCTCGTTGGAGGACGCACCGATCGTCACGCAGTACGAGGCCACCGCCATCGAGAAGCTCGGTCTGTTGAAGATGGACTTCCTTGGTCTGCGAAACCTCGCGATTATCGAGCGCGCCCTCGAACACGTGAAGCGTCGCACTGGCGAGGACGTGGACATCGACCACGTGGCGCTCGACGACCCCAAGGTCTACGAGATGCTTCGCCACGGGGACTCGATCGGAATCTTCCAGCTCGAGGGCGACAAGATGCGCCAGCTCATGCGCCGACTCGCCCCGACGAGTTTCGATGACATTGCGGCGCTCGTGGCGCTCTATCGGCCGGGGCCGCTGAGCGAGAACGTCCACAACGACTACGCCGACCGCAAGAACCACCGTCAGGAGGTTCGCTACGATCACGCGGACCTGGAGGAGATCCTGCGCGAGACCTACGGGTTGATGATCTACCAAGAGGACATCATGCGCGTGGCCACGCGTATCGCGGGCTTCTCCATGACCGAGGCCGACGACCTGCGCAAGGCCTGTTCGAAGAAGATTCGCGAGATGATTCAGGCCCAGCGCGCGAAGTTCGTCGACGGTGCCGAACGGATGGGCTACGGCCGTGACCTCGGTGAGGTCATCTTCAACAAGATCGAACCCTTCGCCGACTACGCCTTCAACAAGAGTCACGCGTACGGCTACGCGCTGATCGCCTACCAGAACGCCTGGCTGAAGGCCAACTACCCGGTGGAGTACATGGCCGCCCTGCTGACGTCGTTCCGTGACGACAAGGACAAGGCGGCGATCTATCTCAACGAGGCCCGTCAGATGGGCATCACGGTGGGTGTGCCCGACGTGAACGAGTCCCTCGCCGACTACGCCCCAAGTCAGCGCGCCCCGATGACGATTCTCTTCGGCATGGCGGCGGTGCGTAACGTCGGCGAAGCCCTCGTCGAGAAGATCGTCGGCGAGCGCGAGGCCGGCGGACTGTTTGACTCGGTCTACGACTTCGTGCGTCGCGTCGACCCCGCAGTCCTCAACCGACGTACAATGGAATCCCTGATCAAGGCGGGTACGTTCGACTCGCTGGGAGTGTCGCGGATGGGCCTGCTGCTCGCCGCGGACGAGTTGATCGAGGTGACTCTGAGCCGACGCAAGGATCTGTCGCTCGGCATTTCGACCCTGTTCGCCTCGCTCGGCGACTCGGCTGGCGGGGGGGACTGGGAGGGCACCGAACCACCCATCAGTCCGGTCGAGTTCGACCAACCCGTCAAGCTCGACTTCGAACGCGAGATGCTCGGGACCTACATCTCGGACCACCCGCTCTACGCCGTGGCTGACGTCCTCGCGGCCAAGACCGACGGATCGATCGTGGTCATCCGTGAGCGGGCCGAGGAGTTGGCCCGCCTAAATCGGCCGGTGACCATCGGCGGGATCCTGGCCGAGGTGCAGATCCGAACGACCAAGTCCGGACACCAGTACGCCCGAGTCGTGCTCGAAGACCTCGGTGGCGCGCTCGAGATCATTCTTTCGGCTCGAAAGTTCGAAGAGTGCAGCGGTTTTCTCGCCAAGGACAACATCGTGCTCGTCAAGGGCCGCATCGATGTGCGCGACGAGGAGATTCGTTTCAACGTGCTCGACCTCACCGCGCTACCGCGGGGCCGCGACGACGGTGAGTTGCGCCTGGCCCTTCGAAGTGAGGACCTCACCTCGCAGTCGATCGCCGCGCTGCGTGAAATCCTCACGCGTTACCCCGGTAAATCGCCGGTGATCGTCGAGACGGGCGAGTCGGGCAAGGCCTTTAAGCTCGGTCCTGAGTTCAACGTGAACATCGCTGGCGTCGTCGGCGATCTCCGCTCCGAATTCGGCCGGAACGTCATTAAGGCCTAGGCGTATTGGCCGGTGACGAAAGTCCCGTAGAATAGACAGTTATGGCGATGATTGTGACTACGAAGGACACGACGGCCCTGAGTGACGCCGAATTGGCCGAGATGGCCGATCTCTGCGTCGACCGTGAACCGAATTTCGACATCGGCTTCCTGTCGAAGCAGCGTGAGGAGTGGGTGCTGGTCACCCACGCCCGCGAGGGATCCAAACTGCGGGGTTACTCATTTAGCACCTTGGAGCGGATTGGTGGCACACCATCGTTGCTGGTCGGACTGCTCCTGGTCGATCGCAACGCGAAGTCGGACCAGACCCTGCGGTCGATCCTGCACGATCAGTTCCGTCGGGCGCTGCTGGCCTTTCCCGACGAGGATGTTCTGCTCGGCGCGCGCCTGACCTCGCCCGACGGGTTCCGCGCGTTCGCGGGCCTCGAGGACATCGTGCCACGTAAGGGTT
Source organism: Actinomycetes bacterium (assembly GCA_021795095.1). Next base: position 8,329 of record JAJYPU010000009.1, read on the forward strand.
ACAAGCCAACCGGCGAGGACCGCGCGTGGGGTCGGCGACTGGCCAAGCGATTCGGCGCCGAGAAAGCCATCGATGATCACACCTTCGTGATGACGGTCCCATCGGGGCCCGTCGGCTGTCTCGACTACGTGGCCGCCAAGGGGGCCATCCCCGACGGCGCCGACGAGTTCTTCGCGGACTTGTGTCCAGAGGCCGGTCAACGACTCATCGCCTTCGGCTGGGCGATGGCGGAATCGCTCGCGTCGGGCAAACTGCCCCGCTAGCGCGCAGACGGATTCGCTAGCCCCGGGGCAGCAGTCCCGTGCAACTCTTGTAACAGTGGCCGTCAACGGGGCGTGACAGCGTGGTCAGCACGTAGGTGGGCCGAAACCCGAGCGACGTGGCGAGGTCCTTGCCCGCGAGGGACGACTGGCGCGTCGCCTCCATTGTTCGGATGGCGTGGCTGTCCTCGCAGACGAGCCAGACATCGTCGCCGAACCACCCGAAGCGCACCCACGTCGATCCGTCGTCGTGACGGCGCAGCAGCTGCGGTCCCCGATCGGCGGCGATGAGCGCGACGCTCGGTCGCTCGCCGCGGAACTCCCAGTACGGGGCGCTCGGACCCCGGAAGCCGAACAAGGGGCCATCGGCGGGCGTTGCGAGCTCTTCAAGCCAGTGACGGATGTGTCTGCCCCGATACGACCCGAGACGTCGAGGGAGGTCGGCGATGGTGACTGCCTCGGGTTGGGCGAGGTCGGTGCGCTCGATGTCGCCCGCCAACTGCCCCTCGACGACGTCGAACGTGACCAGGTCGGTCTCAACCCCCCTCGGCCAGGGGATACGCCAGCGAACGATGGTGTTCGAGGCGAGGTCCATCACGGTGGTGGTCTCGTTGGTCGAGCCCAGGACGAGGCCGAACATCGTCGAGTTCGGCGAGAGGTCGACGGTCGGATGGTGCACCATGCGCTCGACGAGCTGCTTGATCTCACGAACGGCCGGGTCGCGGGAGAGCAGCGCCATCAGCGAATCGAGCGGAGTTGATCGTCGAGTTGATCGACGGTGCGAACCGGTGCGAGGCAGACGCCGCGCCGACAGACGTAGGCCCAACCGGGCTTGCGTCCGGCCAGTAACGGCGAGGAACCCGATCCGGTGACGAGAACGGCGTGTGGCATGGACATCAATCGTAGGTGACCGCTGAGGGGGCTCACGGGTCCCGGGATGACGACCTCGACGCCGTCGAGGGCGAAACCGGCGGCGTCGACCAGATCGGGAACGCTGGTCGGGTGATTGGTCAAAAGGTTGCCGGCCACCTCGACGAGTCGCTGGGCGGCCCCGAGGAGGTCGGCGCGCTCGTCGATGAGGCCGAGCCGGGCCAGAGCCCGGGTCGCCACGGCGTGGCCCGAGGGTGTGGCCCCGTCGAAGAGACCCTTGGTGCGCACGAGGACGTCCGTGACGAGGTCACTTGATTCGTAGAGCCCGGTGCCCGTGACCGATTCGTCGCGGGTGGGTAGGGGTCCGTCCCAGTAGTGGGCGAGGAGGTAGGCCGCGTCATCACGGGCCCATTGGAGCCACGAATCGTCCCCGTTCACCTCGAACGCGTCGAGTTCGGCGTCGATGAGCCACGCGAGGTCACTCGCTGTGGCGTGCGCCGCCCGTTGCCCGACTCGGAACCACGTCCCATCGATCAGGTGCGTCGCTCGCAGCGAATCGAGTAGCGCACGACCGTCGGCGATGAGATCGGTGTCGCCGGTCGCGAAGAAGGCGCGTGCCACCATGGCGTTCCACTCAAGCACGACCTTGTCATCGCGCGACGGTTGGGGGCGCCGTTGGCGCGCGACCTGAAGGGCGCGGTGGGCAAGGTCGAGGTGCATGGGCGTCACGAACGGTTCACCCGGTGCCAGGTTGGGCACCGATCGTCCGTCGAGGTCACCGGATGGGGTGATCTGCCACCGTCGCATGACCGCATCGCTGAGGTGGGCCAGGCCGGCTTCTTCAAGCACCGCCGTCACCTCGTCCGGCGTCCAGGTGATGTGTGAGCCCTCGATGCCCGCCGCGTCGGCGTCGAGGGAGGACGCGTAGCCGTCGGGGGTCGCGAGCTCACGTCGAACGAAGTGCAGGGTTTGAAGCGCGACGTCGTGCCACTCGTCGTTCTCCGTTCGCCGGTGGGCTCGCAAGTAGCACAGGGCTAGCAGCGCCTGGTCGCTCAGCATCTTCTCGAAGTGCGGCACGCGCCACCGATCGTCGACGCTGTAACGCGCGAAGCCACCACCGAAGTGGTCGTAGAGCCCACCATGGGACATCGCGTGAAGTGTGAGCGTCGCGGCCTGACGCGAGGTCTCGTCATCGCCGTCCATGAGGGCGTCCACGTAACTCGGGCGCGGGAACTTGGGTGCGCGGCCGAAACCACCGTGCTCATCGAGGCGTGACGTGAGCTCTTCGCGCAGGCGGCGCCGAATCGACGCGAGATCGAGGCGCTCGCTGGGTTCAGTGAGGTGGTCGATGAAGGAGACCTCGCGTCGAAGCGCGGCGTCCAGTTGATCCGCCTGGTCAGTCACGAGCGTCCGCGCGTTGGTCCAGGCGTCGCGCACCGCTCGCAGGAGCCTCGGGAACCCGACGGTTCCGGCGCGATCGGAGGGTGGATAGTAGGTCCCAGCGAGGAAGGGCCGTCCATCGGGCGTGAGGAAGACCGACATCGGCCACCCCCCCTGTCCTTTGACCAGTTGGGTCGCCGTCATGTAGATCGTGTCGAGGTCGGGTCGTTCTTCGCGGTCGACCTTGATGGCGATGAAGTGCTTGTTGAGGAACTCGGCAATGGCGAGGTCTTCGAATGACTCGTGGGCCATGACGTGACACCAGTGACAGGCGGCGTACCCGATGGAGAGGAAGATGGGCCGATCGAGTTCGCGCGCGCGCTCGAGCGCGTCTTCGCCCCACGGCCACCAGTCAACGGGATTGTCGGCGTGTTGACGCAGGTACGCCGAGTTCGACGAGGCCAATCGATTCATGGCGAGATGTTACGGGTCTAGGTCGACGAGTCGGACCGGTGCGGCGCCGTGAGCCACCGCCAGGACGGGGTATCCCCGAGGTCGCTGCGCATCGGCGGGAGCGCCCCGCGACGTTCGCATGTGATCGCGGCGATTGCCATCGCGGCGGTCAGTGCGTCGCTGACAGCGTCGTAGTCGTCAATGGCGCGCCGGTCGAGGTGATGTCCAACCCACCACGAGAGGAAGCCGCCCACCAGCGCGTCACCGGCACCGATCGTGTCAACGACGGACCGGTCGTCGACGGGGAAGTGGGACACGCCACGGGGGCTGAGCAGCCGGACCGGCCGGGGGCCGTCGGTGACGATGATCCAGGGCACTCCGCGCTCGGCGATAGATCGAGCGGTGTCGAGATGTTCACGGTTGGGGTCGATGAATTCGAGGTCGTCGACGCTGACCTTGACGACGTCGGCACGTGCGAAGAGATCATCGAGACGAGACCGGTAACGACTCGGGTCGGTCGTGGCACTCGGGCGGCAGTTCGGGTCGACGACGACCAGGGTGGTGGGATCGGCTGCCACCACCAAAGATGTCGCGGCGCTAGCCATCGGCTCGACGAGAAGCCCGAGTGTCCCGACATAGAGTGCGGCGGGCGCCACGAGTCCGTGGTATCGCTCAAGCGCTGTGGCGGCGTCGATCTCGAAGGCTGCGGTGTCGCTCAGGTAGAAGGTGTAACTCGTCGAGGCCCCTCGTGAGTCCACGACTGCGAGGCTGGTTGGTCTCGTTGATGGTCGATCGAACGTGATGACCACGCCGTCGTCCAGGAGCGTGTCGCGAAGCTGGACGCCGAAACGGTCGTTGGCGATGCCGCTGAAAAAGTGCGGTCGAAACCCGAGCCGCGCGATCGTCCGTGCGACCGTGAACGGTCCACCGCCGGGAATCGGCGTGACGCCTTCGTCGCCAATCACCAGATCGACGAGGTTCTCGCCGACGACGACGACCTCGTCAGTCCCCATGGCCGCCACCCGTCTGTGATTCGATACTGCGCTCACGGTTCCCCAGACTCGCGTCATTGATGTGACAACGTTATCTCGTTACACTGACGTTCACCGCATTGGCGGGTGGTGCTTGAACGCGTGAGGAGAGTTCGTGTCTAACGAACCTGACGAACCAATGATCACGTCGAGAGCGACGATGAAGGATGTCGCGAACGTTGCCGGCGTCAGTTTGAAGACGGTCTCTCGCGTGATCAATCACGAATCGAACGTGAACGAGCAATTGGTGCAGCGGGTCGAGGACGCGGTTCAGAAACTCTCGTATCGACCGAACCTCAAGGCGCGGTCGCTTCGTCGCCTAGACGGTCGATCGTCGACGATTGGCGTCCTACTCGAAGACCTTTCCAACCCGTTCTCGGCGACGATCATTCGCGCTATCGAGGAGGTGGCTACGCGGCGGGGCGTCTCGGTGCTCGCGGGAAGTCTTGACGAAAGTGCGGACCGCGAACGATCGCTCGCGACGTCGATGTCGAGCCACCAGGTGGACGGCATGATTCTGGCTCCAGCGAGTCAGTCACACGACTACCTAGCGCGCGACCAACACGCAGGAACCGCCTTCGTCTTCGTCGATCGGCCGCCGATCGATCTGGACGCCGACCATGTATTGAGCGACAACCGCGACGGAACTGCACGCGCAATCGACCGGCTGTTGGACCTCGGACATCAACGAATTGGGTTCCTGGGCGACGACGCCGTCCTGTGGACGGCGCGCGAGCGGTACTTGGGCTACGAGGAGGCGCATCGGGCCCGTGGGCTGGAGGTCGCAAGTGAACTCGTCCACCTCAACGTTCGATCCAGTTCTGCGGCATCGATGTTGGTCGACCGGATGCTAGAGCTCAGCGACCCGCCAACGGCCATCTTTGCGAGTCGCAATATCCTCACCATTGGTGCGGTCAGGTCGCTGCGTGCCCACGATGTCGAGAGACGCACCGCGCTGGTCGGCTTCGATGACTTCCCGCTGGCCGACCTGCTCGTACCCGCCGTATCCGTCGTGGCCCAAGAGGTGTCAATGATCGGTCGTCGAGCGGCCGAGCTGCTCTTCAACCGGTTGGATGGCGACCGTTCGGCGACCCAGCGGGTGGTCATTTCGACGAGGTATGTCGCGCGCGGCTCGGGCGAGATTCGACCGCGGCGGTAGCGTCACAATTTCTCGTGTGCTGCATTGACGCGCGAAGTCACGGTCGCTAATCTCTAGACAACGTTGTCTGACGGGCGTTGGGAAGTGCTCGACGTACCGAATATCAGGGGGAGAACCAATGAAGAGAGACCAATCGCGGTTGGGACGAGGCAGGATGACACGGTTCATCAGTGCCAAGTCAGTTCTGTCGGGGGCGCTGGTGGCGAGTTCCCTCGCGTTGATAAGTGTTGGCTCGTCATCTGTCGCGAGTGCCTCCGCGAAGAAGATAACGGTCGCCTTTGTGGTCGGGGCCGAGGCGGACCCATTCTTCATCTCGATGAACGCTGGCGCTCAAGCTGAGGCGACGAAGCTCGGGGTGAATCTGATCTGGCAAGGCAACCCCTCGCAGTACTCGCCTTCGACGCAGATCCCTATCGTCCAGCAGGTCATTTCGCAACTGCAGTCCAGCAAGCCCAGCGCCCTGGTGCTCGGACCCACGGACCCGAAGGCGCTGCAGCCCTACGTCAACCAGGCAGTGCACGACGGTATCGCGACCTTCAACGTCGACTCGTCGGTTGCCAACCTTTCCAAGGTCATCTCGTTCGTCACGGGTAACAACGCACAGGGCGGTGCGGCTGCCGCAGATGCGCTCGCCAAGGCAATGGGTTACAAAGCGGGCAAGAAGTACAACGTGGCCGTCGGTATGACGTCGCCGACCGCTACCACGAACGTGCTCCGGTTCAAGGGCTTCAAATCAGAGGTGGCAAAGAAGTATCCGGGTATCAAAATCGTGGCAGAAGCGTACTCACAGTCGAACCCAACGACCGCCAACTCCAATATCCAAGGATGGCTCACCAAATACGGTCAGGGAAGTTCGGAGCCGCTGAACGGGATCTTCGCCATTGACGGCACCAACGCCGAAGGGGCAGCGAGCGCACTGCAAGCGGCCGGCCTGGCCTGCAGTGCGAAGTCGTGTGGCGCGGGCAAGGTGGCATTGGTCGGGTACGACGCCTACAGCACCAACGTGAGCCTGCTCCAGAAGGGCATCTTCGCGGCGTTGATCGCTCAGAACCCCGCCAAGGAGGGCATGCTTTCCGTGCTCAACGCGGTGAACTATCTCAGGCACCACAACGCCAAGGGGATCAAGCACTTGATCACGTTGCCCAATGTGACCCTGACGCCGAGGACTCCCGCGGCCCTGCTCGCCAAGTACACCTACCAGACGGCCTAGACGCTGGGAATGGCGCCCACGCCCAACGACGCCCACGTGTGGACGTCGTTGGGCGTGGTTGTCGTTGCCGCAATTTGATGAGGAGGCGAGGTCGTGTCCCACTCGGCGAGTGAATCGATCGCCCCGATCAGTAACGAAGGCGAACCGACATCGTTGGTACGCCGACTGATCGGCAATCAGCAGTTCATGTTGTTCATCGTGTTCGTCGCGATCTTCATGTTCTTCACCTTCAACGACTCGGTGTTCGCATCCGCCAGTGAAATCGGCAACAACATCACCGACTTCAGCACGCTGGTGCTGCTCGCAGTTGGCGAGACATTCGTGATTGCCACGGGCGGGATCGACCTCTCTGTCGGGGGTGCATCGGGATTCGCAGGCGTCGTTGGAGCGATCGTGATGGAGCATCTGTCGGCGCACGGGGAGTGGCTGGTCCTGGGCGTCGGCACACTGGTGTGCCTCGGGGTCGGCGTCGGCATTGGTTTGATCAATGCGGCGTTGATGCATTACGCCAAACTCGTCCCCTTCGTGGCCACCCTCGTCACGATGGGAGCGGCAGAGGGCATGAGCCTGGTGCTGACCGGCGGTGCGCCAGTCGGTTCGAACTTTGGTGCCATCACGCTCACCGAGCCGCGACTCGGCGTCTTCTCATACCCAGACATCGTCATTATCCTCATCACGATCGCGGCGGGTCTTTACCTCCACTTTTCCAAGTTCGGGCGTTACACCTTCGCCATTGGCTCCAACGCCTTCGCGGTGCGCGCGGTGGGCGTCAACGTTCGCAGACATTTGACGTGGGTCTACGTGCTGTCAGGGGCACTTGCAGGGCTGACCGGCATGTTCATCTATATGCGCTTGGGATCGGGCGCCCCATCAGCGGGAGTCGGGACTGAACTCGTCGCAATCGCCGCCGTCGTCATCGGGGGCGCACGTCTCACCGGTGGTTCAGCGCAGCTAACCGGGACGATTCTTGGCGCATTGATCTTGACAATCGTCTCAAGTGGACTGATCATCATGAATGTCTCGCCGAATTTCAATCAGGTTGCCGTGGCTATCTTGATTGCCTTGGCGGCGGCATTCCAGGCGTTACGCAAAGGGTCGAGGACGGACATATGAGTGACCGCACCCCGCTTTACGAAGCACGGAACATCTACAAGAACTACGGGAGTGTCGCAGCGGTCAAGGACGTATCGCTTTCTATACACTCGGGCGAAATCGTGGGACTCGTTGGTGACAACGGAGCCGGGAAGTCGTCACTAGTCAAGGTCCTGTCGGGGGTCTATCAACCTGACGGTGGCGAACTGATTGTCGACGGTGTCGAACGCCACTGGAAGTCGCCCCATGACGCGATGCTCGCGGGTGTCGAAACGCTCTATCAGGACTCGGGTCTCGCGCTGGACCTCACCATTGGGGCGAATGTCTTTCTCGGTCGCGAGAAGATGAAGCGAGGCATTCTCGGGAAGCTGGGTTTCTTAGCCCAGAAGGAAATGGACGCCGAAGCTGCCGCAGATCTTGAACGCACCGGTATTGCCGTCCACGCTTCGAAACGCACGGTCGGACAACTTTCTGGTGGACAGCGTCAGGCGGTAGCGATCGGGCGCGCCGTCGCCTGGGCGCAGAAAGTCATCATCCTCGATGAGCCAACGAACCATTTGGGTGCGCGCCAGGCGGGCGAGGTGCTGTCGGTGATGCGCGCTGCGAGAGATCGCGGACTCGGCGTGATCTTCATCTCGCACACGTTGCCGCACATTCTTGAGATTTGCGATCGGATTGTGGTCTTGCGTCTCGGTTCAGTGGTACGTGACGCTCCGACTGACCAATTTACCGCCGAATCATTACTCGGAACTATCACCGGACTTCGATCTGAGTGACCCTCACGTCAAGCATAATTAACGCTTGACGACGTAGCTTCTCCACTTCCCGAAGGATTCTCTCGGAACGGAAGATTTGCCCGTGCGAATCGTAATTCCGTAGTTGTGACACCATCACGATTGGTTAGTTCGTTAGTTCGTTAGTTCGTTAGTTCGTTGGAAAGGTGGACTTGCGACGGTTCACTACGGGTACCGCGATTCACATTGCAGGCGGGTACCATCGGACACCGAAAGATCGTCGCGAGACAAGGGGAATTGGAGTGAACAAACCCGTTCGATGGGGTGTCCTGGGTACGGGCCGCATCGCCCAAACCTTCGCCCGTGACCTCGCGTTGATAGACGAGGGCGTGATCATCGCGGTCGGATCGCGTTCGAGCGACACGATGAATCGCTACGCCGACGCGTTCAACGTCGCGGGTCGTCATGACTCATACGAGGCGTTGGTCGCCGACCCCACGGTGGAAGCCGTGTACGTCGCCACTCCGCACCCGATGCACGAGCAGAACGCGCTGCTTGCACTGACCCACGGCAAACACGTGCTCGTGGAGAAGGCGTTCACGATGAACGCGAGTGAGGCGCGTCGCGTCGTGGCTGAAGCGCGCGCCCGCGGTCTCTTCGCGATGGAGGCCATGTGGACGCGTTTCCTGCCACACATTGAAGCGATCCGAGGACTGCTCGCGAACGGCGCGCTGGGCGGCGTGGTCGCCGTGCACGCCGACCACGGCAAGTGGTTCGAACTCGATCCGCGCTTTCGTCTGTTCGCACCCGAATTGGGCGGTGGTGCAGTACTTGACCTGGGCGTCTACCCGATCTCGTTCGCGTCGATGGTGCTCGGGCGCCCGAGTACGGTGATCGCAGCCGTCACGCCGAGCTTCACGGGCGTCGACGGGCAGACGTCGATGGTGTTCGGTTACGAGTCAGGGGCGCACGCGGTACTCACGTGCACCTCGCTCGCACGCAGCGCGACGCGCGCGAGCATTGTCGGGACCGACGCACGCATCGACGTGGATGGCGATTTCTACGCGCCGACGTCGTTTACGTTGACACGGCGATCCGGGGAGTCGACCCGTCACGAATTCGCAACTCAAGGGCGAGGACTGCACTACCAGGCCGTCGAGGTGGCGAGGTGCATCAGGTCCGGCATGACCGAAAGCCCCACGATGCCCTTGGACGAGACGGTCGCGATCATGGAGACGATGGATCGGGTTCTCGCCTTCCAAGAACCGACGTTACGAACGCGCTCAGAGGCGACGTGAAACGACTGTGGTGGAACGGGCACGAGCCACGACTCTTGATGTGCTGGCAAATGCTTTGGGTGGTGGTACACACACAAGTTCAGGTGCTATCTTGCTCTTCGAACGCCGATCACGGTTTGTTCATGCAGTTTTAACAAACAACGACGTCGCGGGACGTCACAGAAGGGTTGGGGAGAATGAAGTTCAAAACAGCGAGGACCCTCGCGTCCGTAGCATTGGTGGGGAGTTTTGTGACTGCCATGCTGCCGGGCGTGAGCTCCGCGAGCGCGGGGACAGTTTCAGACAAGACGTTCAACACGAGTTTCTCGACGATGAAGTTGCTGAAGCACATCGCCGCGAAGGGCAAGGGATCGATTGCGGTCATTTTGCCCGACACGGTTACGTCGACGCGGTACACCGAGTTTGACGCGCCGTACCTGCGCAAGGCATTCCTGGCAGCTGGTCTGAAGGGGAACCAGTTCACAATTCAGAACGCCCAAGGCAGCGACACGACCCAGTACACCGACGCCCAGGCGGCCATCGCCCGCGGTGCCAAGGTGCTGCTGCTCGACCCGCTGGACTCGACCACCGGTGCGGTGATTGAGGCCTACGCCAAGGCCCGTGGTGTGAAGGTGATCGACTATGACCGCCTGACGCTCGGTGGCGCACGTAGCTACTACGTGAGCTTCAACAACGTGGCCGTGGGAACGCTTATCGGTAAGGGCATGCTGTCGTGCCTGACTGCGTGGAAGATCAACAACCCGGTGGTCTACGTCATGAAGGGCGCACCCACCGACAACAACGCCACGTTGTTCGCCCAGGGCTACGATGCCGTGCTGAACGGAGCCGGCTACAACACGAAGAGCGGCTCGGCCAACACCGTGCTTGAGAACGTCGGGACATGGACGCCGTCGGTTGCACTGACTGACTTCCAGGGCGCCTACACGGCGAACCCGAAGATCAACGCGGTCGTCACGCCGAACGACGAGAACGCTGCGCCGATCATCAGCTACTTGCAGGGCAAGGGCCTCAAGCCGCAGACGATTCCCTTCACGGGTCAAGACGCAACGCTGACCGGCTTCCAGAACATCATCTCTGGCTACCAGTGCGGCACCGTCTACAAGCCGATCTGGCTCGAGGCTCAGGCCGCGGCTGCGTTGGCGATCTACCTGCGTGCGGGCATTCGTCCTCCCAAGGGTCTGGTCAATGGCACGTCGATTGACTCGGTTGCGACCATCAACAGCTTGAAGAAGGTCCCGTCGGTCCTTCTGACTGCTGAGTGGGTGACGGCGTCCACCGTTCAGAAGACGGTCATCAAGGACAAGGTCATCAAGGCTTCGGCGCTCTGCACGAGTGCAGCACCCACCGTCGCCGGCTCACCGCAGCCGACGTACGCGCAGGACTGCTCGAAGTACGGGATCAAGTAGTTCCTAACGATGACGACGACCCCCGAATCGACGAGTCCCTTCACGCCCCCAAATGGGGTGTCGGTATCCGGTGATTCGGGGGTCGCGTCGTCGACCCTTCTGAGTCTGAGGGGTATCACCAAGAGCTTCGGCGCTGTTGAGGCGCTCAAGCACGTAGACCTTGACATTCCAGCCGGCCAGGTCACTGCGCTCATCGGCGACAACGGTGCCGGTAAGTCGACGCTGATCAAAGCCATCGCCGGTATCTACGCACCCACGAGCGGTGACATCTTCTGGGAGGGGCGTAAAGTCACGATGCACACGCCGCGAGACGCCGAGAACCTCGGTATCGCGACGGTGTATCAGGACCTCGCGCTGTGCGACAACCTCGACATCGTCCAGAACATGTACCTCGGCCACGAAGAGAGCCGCCACTTCACGTTGGACGAGATCAAGATGGAGCTCAATACCAAGCGTGTGTTGAGCGAGCTGTCCGTCTCAACCGTCCAGTCGGTTCGTCAGTTGGTCGGGTCGCTCTCGGGTGGCCAACGGCAGGCGATCGCCGTGGCGAGGGCGGTCATGCACGAATCCAAACTGGTCATCATGGACGAGCCGACGGCTGCGCTGGGCGTCTCGCAGACGGCTCAGGTCATCGATCTGATCAAGCGGCTGGCATCTCGCGGTATCGCCGTGCTCGTCATTTCACACAACCTCGTCGACGTCTTCGAGGTCGCCGACCGGATCGCGGTCATGTACCTCGGCACGCTCGTCAGTAGTGGCCCGGCCGCCAATTACGACACCTCGAGCGCAGTCGAGATCATCACCACCGGTGGTTCACGGTCCGATGTCGCGGCCTCGGCCAAGTAAGTACACGAACAAAGGATTCTTCGGTGTCTGACAATTCCGAGACCGCAGTCGTCGTGCGCGCAAACGCCGACGGTGCATTGCGGGGTCAACTCAAGCGGCTGCGTCAGGGTGACAAGGGGCTCCTGCCCATTCTCCTCGGGCTCATCGTCCTGGTCATCTATTTCCAGATACGCAACAGCGTCTTTCTCTCTTCGGGGAACCTGACCAACCTCTTCGTCCAAGCGACGATCTTTATCCTGCTGGCGATGGCCGAGATCTGGCTGCTCCTGCTCGGCGAGATTGACCTGTCCGTCGGGTTCGTGAGCGCACTTGGTGCCACGACGGCGGTGATCCTGCTCGACAATCAATTCCACTGGCCGTGGTTCGCCGCGCTACCGCTCGCGATACTCGTCACCACTGCCATCGGCACGTTGCAGGGCTTCATCATCATCAGGCTGCGTCTGCCGTCCTTCATCGTCACCCTGGCCGGCCTCCTCGGATGGGAGGGCGTGCTCATCTTCTTCGTTGACCGTCAGGGGACGGGTGGGACGATCCCCGTGCAGGAGAAGGTCCTCTACGACCTCGTCAACGCGAATCTCTCGCCAGTGTGGACGTGGATCTTCGTCCTGGCATGCCTGGCGGTACTGATCTACCTCATCGTGCGGCGAGACCAGTCGCGTCGTACGAGCGGACTCGATTCGGTGCCCCATTTCGTTACGATCGCAAAAGCTGTGGCGCTCATCATCGCGGGTGTGGTGCTGGTCTTGATCTTCAATCGGAATCGTGGCACCTTCATCGTGTTGGAGGGTATGCCCTACGCAATCCCCGTCGACATCGCAATGCTCGCGGCTGGGAGTTTCATCTTGACGCGTACGAGGGTAGGGCGCTACATCTACGCCATCGGCGGCAACGCCGAGGCGGCTCGTCGCGCCGGGGTGAACGTCAACCGATATCGACTGCTCGCTTTCGTGTTCACGGGTTTCACGGCCGGTGTTGCCGGGCTGATCTATGCGTCGCGCCTCGGTGGAATCTCAGATAACGTCGACCCCAACCTCGTCCTACTCGCGGTGGCATCGGCGGTCATCGGCGGAACCAGTCTGTTCGGTGGGCGAGGCAAGATGATCCACGCGGTGATTGGTGGACTGGTGATCGCGACTATCTACAACGGTATGGCGCTGATCAGTATGAGCGCGGCGACGCAATACATAGCTACGGCCCTGGTCTTGTTAGTGGCGGTGGCAATGGACGCGGTCGCCCGGCGCGGCGCGACAGCTTCGCGCTAGACGGGTGCCGCGCGAGACTGGTCGACTGGCGGACCGCGTTGTCCTCGTGACGGGAGCGAGCCGCGGTATCGGACTGGCGATTGCGCGAGCGTGCGCGAACGAGGGCGCCCGCGTGGTGATCACGGCGCGCCACCTCGATCAGCTCGAATCGGCGCGCGCGACGTTCCCTGACGAGTCGCGGGTCTTCATCCGCACGTCGCACGCGGGGTCGCGTGAAAGTGCGATCGACCTCGCAGCGTGGGTGGTGGCGACTTGTGGCTCGCTGGACGTCCTCGTGAACAATGCGGCAACAAATCCTTACTTCGGGCCACTCGTGGACATCGATGACGCGAGGATGACCAAAACCTACGAAGTCAATCAGGCCGCGATCGTCACCCACGTGTCAGCGGCGTGGTACGCGTGGATGCGCGAGCATGGCGGCGTGGTGCTCAACGTCGCTTCGATCGGGGGGCTCTCGGTCGAACCTGGGATCGGCTGGTACAACGTGACCAAGGCGGCCGTCATCCAGCTCACCAAGCAGTTCGCGTGGGAGCTCGCGCCCAAGGTCCGCGTGAACGCGATCGCGCCCGGGCTGGTTCGCACCGCGTTCGCTCGCGGACTCTGGGAGGAGCACGAGCCTGCCGTGGCGTCCAATATCCCCCTCGGACGCATCGGTGAGCCCGAGGACATCGCGTCGCTCGCCGTGACCTTGGTCAGTGAGGATGCGTCCTGGATCACCGGCCAGACGTTCGTGGTCGACGGTGGCACCACGACCAAGCCTTCGGGCGGGGTCAGCTGATCGTCACTGCAGGTAGGGTAGGTCACTGCGGCGTATCTTGCCGTTACCCGTCCTCGGGATGGCGGTGACGTAGCGGATCTCCTTGGGCTTCGCCCAGGGCCCAATCCGCTCGGTGGCGACGGCGCGGATGTCGTCGTCCACGCGTTCGCCGTCGCTGACCACGAGGGCCACCACGCGTTGGCCCCACTGGGGATCGTCGACCCCCGTGACGGCGATGTCACGGACGTGGTCGAGGCCCGCGAGGGCGCTCTCAAGGTCCTCGGGCCACACCTTTTCGCCACCGGTGTTGATCACGTAGGCGAGTCGTCCGCGTACGGCGAGGTGACCGTCGACGACGGTTCCGCCGTCCCCGGTCGGGAACCAGTCGTCAGCACCGTCGGGTCCCACGATTCGTGGGCGGTCCATGGAACGGTACGAGCGAAAGAGTGTTGGCGATCGCACGATGATCTCACCGTCGACACTGGCCAGTTCGACGCCAGGTAACGCCTCGGCGTCATAGACGACACCCGAACCGGTCTCGGTCATGCCCCACGTGGTGATCACGTTCGCCTCCGTGAGCGATGGTGGGCGTGCACCACCCAGCAAGACCACCTCGAACCCGCTCAGGTCGTGACGCGCGAGATGAGTACGCACGACCGAGACGTGCGTCGCCCCTCGCGAGAGTGCACCGTCGAAGTCGGTCGGGTCACCCCAGGTCAAGGAGGCGTCGTCGAGTATCGCCCGGAGGAGTACGGCGAGCCCACCAATGTGGTTAGCGGGCAGGACAGGGAACCACACCGGGTCGGACCCGTGACGAAGCGTGGCCTGGGTGATGTGGGCGCTCGCGCGCAGCGCCGCCCACGTGATCTCAGCGGCCTTGGGCGGTCCACTTGACCCCGAGGTCAACATGACCAGTCCGATTTCATCGTCGACGGCGCGACCGGCGCTCAACCTGGTACGACCATCGGGACCCCAGCGCACCGTCGCACCTAGTGCGGTGAGTTGTTCCAGACGTTGGCGGGCGCTCAAGCGTTGATCGAGGATGCAGAACGCGGTGGCGTCCTCGACGCAGTCGCGCAGCGCACGTTCCAGGTCTGGGCCGAGTTCGAAGTCGAGTGCGAGGAGATCGGCCACGAATCGATGTTAGGGGGCGCTTGTGGCGTACCACGGGGTCGTTCCACGGGTGTCGGTGCTATCACGTCGCGCAAAAGGGGGTCGTGACGGCGCGATTGCAGTACCAGCGCGCCTGGTCGTGGCGGTCTGGGGGTAACGCCGGAACGGCCCGATGTGCTCGCGGCGGAGGGTGTTGTGCGGGCGAGGTTCGTGCATCCTGAGTTCAGTGGCAAGGTGGGACAGATGGGTATTACTGGGAGCCTGGTCAGTTACACCGGTCCAGTAGTGCTTTGGCGAATCGGCCCGGAATAATACCCACTTCATCTCACCTTGCTGCCGAACTCAGTGCATCCGGCCTCTTGGTCGCGCCGCACGAGCGCGGCGGTAGCGTGGTCGCCATGACTGAGACCGTTATCCAAGGACCGCCAGTAGACCCCGTGGATCAGTTCCGCACCATGCCACTGCCCGAGTGGCAGACCGAGGGGGAGTACGGCGACATCATCTACGAGGTTGGCGAGGGGATCGCGCGGATCACCATCAATCGACCCGAGCGGCGTAACGCCTTTCGTCCTCAGACGCTGTTCGAGCTCGCCAGCGCCTTCGAGCGCGCCCGGGACAACACTGCGGTCGGCGTGATTGTGTTGACCGGTGCCGGCCCCGACGCGTTCTGCTCGGGCGGTGACCAGAAGATTCGAGGCGAGGACGGCTACATCGGAGATGACGATGTCGCACGGCAGGGCATCGGACGGCTGAACGTGCTGGATCTACAGGTTCAGATCAGACGGCTTCCCAAGCCCGTGATCGCCTCCATTGCCGGGTACGCCATCGGTGGTGGGCACATCTTGCATCTGGTGTGCGACTTGTCAATCGCGGCCGACAACGCTCGTTTCGGTCAGACCGGCCCGAAAGTGGGCTCCTTTGATGGCGGCTACGGCTCGTCGTTGCTCGCACGCTCGATCGGCCTCAAGCGCGCCAAGGAGGTTTGGTTCCTCTGTCGCCAGTACGACGCCACGACCGCGCTCGACTGGGGGCTCGTGAACGCCGTGGTGCCTTTAGCGGACCTCGAGGCCGAGACCGTCGCGTGGTGCCGACAGATCCTCACTCTGTCGCCGATTGCGCTGCGCATGCTCAAGGCCGGCTTCAACGCCGCCGACGACGGACTGGCGGGGGTTCAACAATTGGCGGGCGACGCAACGATGCTCTTCTATATGTCCGAAGAGGGACAGGAGGGCCGTAACGCCTTCGTCGAGCACCGTGCACCGGACTTCTCGAAGTTTCCCAAGCGTCCATGACGCCAGCCCCCGGGGCCATCAACCGCTGGGTGCTCGCCGCGCGGCCGCGGACGTTGCCCGCGGCCGTCGTACCCGTCGGGGTGGGGGCCGCGCTCGTGCGTCCCGAGACGATCAACTGGTTGAATACCGCGCTCGCGGCCGCGGTGGCGTTGTTGTTGCAGATCGGGACGAACTACGCGAATGACTACTCCGACGGTGTTCGCGGCACCGACGAGCAGCGCGTCGGGCCGTTCCGTCTCACGGCGTCGAAGTTGGTTCCCGCACGGTGGGTGAAGATCGCAGCTTTCGCGTGCTTCGGGCTCGCGGCGGTGACCGGACTCGGGCTCGCGGCTCGGACGTCGTGGTGGTTGATCGCGCTGGGGGCGAGTGCGATACTCGCGGGTTATCTCTATACCGGCGGACCGAAGCCGTACGGGTACTTGGGCCTTGGTGAACTCTTCGTGCTGCTCTACTTCGGTCTGCTCGCCACCGTCGGCACGGCCTACGTGCAGCACCGCGAGGTAATCGGCGCGGCCTGGTGGATCGGCGTAGCCACTGGCGCGATGGCCTGCGCGCTCTTGGAGGCGAACAATCTTCGTGACGTCGCCGGGGACATCGAAGCAGGCAAGCGGACCCTCGCCGCGCGACTGGGTCGCGAACGAGGCTCGTGGCTCTTTGGCGCGTGCGTCGCGCTCGTCGCGATCGGACTCGCCGCGGGGGGTGAACCCATCGTGGCACTCGTCGCCGTGCTCGCCTACATTCCGGGCGTGCGCATGGCGTTCTCGCCGCGTCGCGGGCGAGAATTGCTCGCGTTACTCCAGTCGTCATCGCGCGTCCAGCTGCTGCTCGGCGCACTGCTCATCGTCGTGTACACATTCTCCCGTTAGACGAGGAACCCGTTGACGTGACGGGCGGTCAGCTCGGGTTGTACCAAGTGGGCGGCGTGGCCGGCGCGTTGCACCACGGCCGCCGTGCCATCCTGGACCCTTGCCGCGATAGCGCGGGCCTCGCTGGTGAACTTGTGGTCCAGTTCGCCCGCCAGTGCGAGCGTCGGCGCCGTGATCACTCGGATGCGTTCACCGAGCCACGCCTGAGTGCCCGTTCCGCAGCGGCGCAGCGACTCCGCGAGACCGCGTGAGATCGTGACTACGGCTGGCGAGCTCTTCGGGGTCTCGCCCGAGGTCGGTGAACAACGGCTGGGCGAGCCACTCCTCAAGGAACTTGTCGGCGCCGACGGCCTCGATGTGGTCGGCCAGGGCGTCGTCGCGGCGGCGGCGGTCCTCTCGTTGCGAGGCGTCCTCGATGCCGCGTGTCGCGCCGAGCAGCACGAGGCGCGACACGACTTCGGGATGACGTAGGGCGACGTGGAGCGCGACGCGACCGCCGAAGGAGTATCCGCCGAGGTCGCAGGGCGCGTCGAGCAGGTCGGCCACCAGATCGGCGCATTCGTCAAGGGAGGCCCACACGGTCGCCGCGGCACCGTGGCCCGGCAGGTCGAGTGTCCAGAGTTCGCGAGTCTCTGTCAGAATGGAACGGAACCGGGCCGCGGACTGACTGGTTTGGGTGAAGCCGTGGAGCCAGACGAACACTGGCCCATCGCCCTCGCGTTCGACCTTGAGGAGTGACATTGCAATCGAGCGTACCGAACCCGAGCGCCGTGCAGGCCACCTTCGCCGCGACCCTTTTTGACGAGTGGTACCGCCACGGGCTGCGCGAGGTCGTCGTGTGTCCGGGCTCACGGTCCACACCGCTGGCGATCGGCGCGGCGGGCCACGGCGGCTTGGCGGTACACGTGCGGGTGGACGAGCGCAGCGCGGGATTCTTCGCCATCGGCCGTGCGCTCGCGACCTCGTCACCGGTCGCGATCGTCGTGACGAGTGGGACCGCCGCGGCCGAGCTCCACGCGGCGGTCGCGGAGGCGGACCTCGCTGGCGTGGCGTTGCTCGTGGTCACGGCCGACCGGCCGAGCGAACTTCATGGTGTCGGTGCACCCCAGACGATCGAGCAGCGGGACCTCTACCAGTCGGCGGTGCGTCGATTCGAGGAGCCCGGTGTGGCGAGACTCGAGGCATCATCGAGTTGGCGACCGTTGGCGAGTCGGTGCTGGTGGGCCGCGGTCGGCATCGACGGGAGTGGTGGTCCCGTCCACGTCAACGCCGCCTTCGTCGAGCCTCTCGTCGCCGATCCGCTGCAATTGCCCGGTGGGCGCGTTGACGGCGAGCCGTGGCGACGGGACGAACCGCGAAGGGTGTTCACGGGTGAGATCGACGTTCGCGGTCGGCGCGTGCTCGCCGTGGTCGGCCGAGGCGTCGCTCGTGAGACGGTGACGTCGATGAATGACTGCGGGTGGGCTGTCGTCGGTGACGCGACGGTGACTTCGACCATCGCGCACTACGACGGTCTGCTTCGTGACCCGAGTTTCGCCGGCGCGGCGCGTCCCGACGTCGTTGTGCGTCTGGGGGGTCTCCCCGCCTCAAAGGTCCTCGGCGAGCAGCTACGTCGCTGGCGTATCCCTGCGGTGGCCTGGCGGGGTTGTGGCTCGCTGAGTGACCCGGACGGCGCGATCGGCGTGACCTACCCGGGGCTGCCCGATTTCGCTGAGCGACGCCTGCACGCCGACAGTGCCTACCGCGAGTTCTGGGTCAACGCCTCAACCGCGGTTGAAGAGTGGCTGGAGGAGCGCGAGTCGCTCGACGGGCCGTTGAGCGAACCCGACGTGGCCCGAGCGGTGGTCGCGGCCAGCTCCGAACACGCGGTGGCCTTGGTGGTCGGGTCCTCCATGCCCGTGCGTGACGTCGAGTGGTGGGCACCGACGCGCACGTCTCCGACGTTCGCCAACCGCGGCGCCAACGGGATCGATGGTGTCGTGTCGACCGTTATGGGCGTCGGGGCCGGCGGTTCGGTGATCGGACTGGTCGGTGACGTGACCTTCCTGCACGACGTCTCGGGACTGGTGGACGGTCTGGGCGCTGGTGGTGGGCGGTGCGTGCTCGTCGTCGTGGACAACAACGGTGGAGGGATCTTCTCGTTCCTGTCCCAGGCGACCGCATTGAGCGCACCGGACTTCGAACTGCTCTTTGGCACCCCACGACAGCATGACCTCGAGGCCGTCGCGCGAGCCTTCGGCCACCAGGCGGTCTCGGTAAGCACCAGAGCGGCGTTGCGCACGGAGATCGACGCCGGCCTACTTCGCGAGGGCGTCACGGTGGTCGTTGCGCGCGTGCCCGATCGCACCACCAACGTGACCATCCACGACGAGTACGTGGCCAGCGTCGTGGGTGCCTGGCGGTCGACCCCCTCGTGATCGGAGCCCTGCCGAGTTCGCTGATCGCCGCGTTCCCCCTGGCTTTCGCGGCGGGACTGGTGTCGTTCATTTCACCCTGCGTCCTGCCGCTGCTACCGGGCTACCTGGCGTTCCTGAGCGGTGCCACCGGCGGCATCAACGGTCGCACGGGTCGCGGGCGGGCGGTTGCCGGTTCCCTCGCGTTCGTGGTGGGCTTTGCGCTCGTCTTCGTGAGCTTCGGCGCCGCCTTCGGCGGGCTTGGCAGCGCGTTGCGCACTCACCAACGAGGTCTCGAGATCGCCTTTGGCGCGATCACGATCGTGCTCGGTCTCTTCTTCGCGGGATGGTGGCCCTCGTCGTGGCTGCAACGTGAGCGGCGTGTTCACCATCTGCCACGCGTCTCGGTGCTCGGTGCGGCGTTGTTGGGTGTGCTGTTCGCGCTGGGTTGGACACCGTGCATCGGTCCGACGCTGGCCGCGATCTTGGGTCTCGCGGCCTCGTCATCGGGAGCCACCGCACTGCGGGGGTCGATCCTCGCGTTCGTGTACTGCCTCGGACTGGGCCTGCCATTCGTGGTCGCGGCGATCGCGACCGAGTGGATGGCCACGGCGTCGAACTGGTTACGCCGGCACCACCGACTCATCGGACGTATCGGCGGGGTCATGTTGATCCTCATCGGCCTGGCCGAGATCAGCGGCGCGTGGCACACGTTCGTGCTCTGGCTCCAGGTGCACTTTCCTGCGACCAACGCGATCCTCTAGCCCAACGTGATGAAACGCTCTCGTAGACTTCGACCATGAACCTGCGTGAAGACTGGCAGTTCCGGGGACTCGTCCATCAAGTCACCGACGACGGCGTCCTGGATCGACTGAGCGCAGGCGCGGTGACGGCGTACATCGGCTTCGACCCCACGGCCTCGTCACTGCACCTCGGCGGGCTGCTGCAGATCTGCAACCTGCGACGACTCCAGATCGCGGGGAACCGGCCGATCGCGTTGGCGGGCGGTGGAACCGGGTTGATCGGCGACCCTAGCTTCAAAGACGCTGAGCGTCCCCTCTTGACCCGCGAACAGCTCGAGGCGAACCTCGACGGAATCCGTGGCCAACTCGAACGACTCCTGGATTTCTCGGCCTCGGCGGGCTCGTCGCGGGCGATGGTACTCAATAACGCGGACTGGCTGACGACCATGCCGTTGACCGACTTCCTTCGCGACGTCGGTAAGCATTTCACCGTCAACCAGATGGTGGCCAAGGAGTCGGTGCGCAGCCGGTTGGACCGTGAAGACGTGGGTCTGTCGTTCACCGAGTTCTCCTACATGCTGCTCCAGGCCTATGACTTCCTGCGGCTCAACATCGATCACGGATGCACCCTGCAGTTGGGCGGCTCGGACCAATGGGGCAACATCACCATGGGCGCCGAGTTGGTGCGAAAGGTGACGGGCCAGTCCGCTGGCGGCCTCACTTCACCCCTGCTGCTTCGCCCCGACGGGCGAAAGTACGGGAAGTCCGAGGGCGGCAACGATCGCGTCTGGCTCGACCCCGCCATGACCTCGCCGTTCGCCTTGCACCAGTTCCTCTTGAACAGCGAGGACGAGATGACCCCGACGCTCCTGCGGTTCTTCACGTTCCTCGATCACGAGACCATCAGTGAACTGGATGAGTCACTGCGCGTCGACCCCCAGGCCCGTCGAGCTCAGCGCGCCCTCGCGAACGCAGTGGTGGCCATGGTCCACGGCGAGGACGCCGCGCTGCGTTCAGAGCGTGCCGGTGAGGCGCTGTTCAACGAGTCCATCGCCGAGCTGGACGAGGCGACGTTCCTCGAGGTTGTGGCCGATGCGCCGTCGTCCACGGTGGCCCGCGAAGCGGTGCGCGCGGGACTGGACCCGGTGGACGCGCTCGTACAGACTGGACTCGCTTCCTCTAAGGCTGAGGCACGTCGATTCCTCGAACAGGGTGGCGTCTACCTGAACAACCGCCGGATCGAGAGCGAAGCGCGCATCGACCTCTCGATGGCCCTGCACGATCGGTACCTGGTGTTGCGCCGCGGGCGTCGACTGCTCCACCTCATGGTCGTCGCGTGATCCGTCACGTCGGTGTCCTGCTCGCGGCGGGCTTGACACTGGCGGCGTGTGGGGCGACGGTGAGTAGCGCGTCGGCACTGCGTGACTGGGTGTCCCAGAGCGGCTACCACAACACGTCACTCGCCCTCGTGGCGGACGCGCGCCACGCGGTGCGCGCCCTCGAAGACCCGTCGACCAGCCCCAAGATGCTGCACCTGGTCTGTGGGGTGCTGCTCTATGACACTGAGTCGGCCAACGCATCATTGCCCACACCCGATCAGCAGTCCACGACGCTACTTTCGCGGGCCTATACCGACCTCGGTGCCGGTGCGCACCAGTGCTACGACGCCGGTGCGGACAGCGCTCGGCGCAGCGCGGCGCTCGGGTCTCTTCGAGCCGGGGGGGCGGCCATCGCCGAGGCGACGGCGCGGATCGCGGCCGCTATTTAGGCGTCAGACTTCGGTCGCAAGTCGATCTCCAGGCGCAAGATCCCGTCCTCGAGGGTCGCCACAGCATCCCCGAGCATGGCGAAGTCCTGGAAGTCGATGCGGGCGGCCTCGATGAATTGCTGGCGCTCGGGTCCCTCGACGGGCGGGAAACCGCGTCGTTTCACGGCCTCGGCGCGCTCGCGGAATCGAAGGACCATCTCATTGGGGTCAAAGGCTGGGCTCACGAGTCGATGTTAGGGGTTCTGAACGCCAGTCGAGTTGGTAACATGGGGGTTCGGCGTGCGAGAGCGACGCTGCGGTTGCCGCCAGTTATGGACCGCGACCAGTGAGGAGTTGACGTGAAAAAAGGCCGCCACC
>JAJYPU010000092.1 GCA_021795095.1 Actinomycetes bacterium
GGTGTCCTCCTGGTTCGCGCCGTGCGCTGGAGTGAGTCGTGAGAAGACCCGACGACATCTGGTAGGTCGAGTGGAAACTCGTACTGGTGCCGCGTGGATCGAACGCCGCCCGCTCGGGCAGCGCTGCCGAATGCGCTGGATGCCGCGCCAGTGGAGACGGGCTCACCGTTCACCGCGGCGGCAGGCGGGTGAATCACAAGGAGTGGGATCCGTTGTAAACCAATTTCGACCAGGAACAGCGCCGAGCACCCCCAACGGGATTCGAACCCGTGCCGCCACCTTGAAAGGGTGGTGTCCTAGGCCGCTAGACGATGGGGGCCTGTACTTCGGCCACGGCGAAAGCCATGGTGGTCGGGCTGCCCGGATTTGAACCGGGGACCTCTGCGTCCCGAACGCAGCGCGCTAACCAAACTGCGCTACAGCCCGCAGCGAGTTACCCCGCAGCCCGATCATCCTACTCGCTGGCGAACCGGCGGCCTCTGCGTCACTCCTCGGCTTCGACGGTTGCGGGTGGCTGGTACTCCACGACGACCTCGCTGATGCGGCGCCGCTCGAGGGACTGGACGCGGAATGTCCAGTCGCTGAAGGTGTAGGTCGCGCCCGGCGACGGGATCTCACCGGCGAGGTCGAGGATGAATCCAGCGATGGTGACGTACTCGCCTTCGGGGATCGCCACGCCCAACTCCTCGTTCACCCGGTCAACGTGGGTCTGGCCGTCGACGAGCCAGCGTCCGTCGCGGATCCGCACGATGGTGGCCTCGTCATCGTCGTCGAACTCGTCGGCGAGGTCTCCGACGAGCTGTTCGAGTATGTCGCGGATGGAGACGACGCCCGCCACGCCACCGTGCTCGTCGAGCACGAGCGCGAAGGTCCGGCGCTGCTCGCGCATCTCACCGAGACTCTCAAGCAGGTCCAGGGTCTCGGGCAGCAGGAGCGGGCGACGGATCTTGCGGGCAATCTCGTCAGCGTCGGGCAGGGAGACCCCGATCGCACGCCGGACTGTGGTGCTGCGGAAGAGGTCGTTGACGAGCAGCACGCCGTCGACGTCGTCGAGGTCGCCGTTGACGACGGGGAAGCAGGAGTGCCCGGTATCGCGGACGGCTTCGGCGACCGCCTCGGGGGTGACTGGCACCGTGAGAAAGGCGACGTCCACCCGTGGGGTCATGACGTCACGGAGTTCTAGCTTGGCGAGTTGGTCGACGCGCGCGTGGATCGCGTCCGATTCGGGCGACCGTTTGACCACGTCGGTCTGACCAGTGACCCGCGCTCGGAATCGGGCGAACACCGACCCCGCCGGTCGGTCGTCGTTCACTTCGAGGAGGTGACCCGAACCGTGGACGGACGCCACGAGTCGTCCTCGTACTCCTCGCCGCGCAAGAGCGCCCGCACCGCGGTACGCACGCGGTGGGCGTCGAGCGGCTTGACGACGAAGCCTTCGACGCCGCTGCGACGGGCGAGGAAGACGTCGGCGCGACGGTCGAGCAACATGAGGATCGCGACGGGCTCCGCGGCGCCGTAGGACTCCTCGTTGCGCATCTCGAGGGCGATGGCCATGCCGCCCATGGAACCGACCTGGAGGTCCACGACGACGAGGTCGACGTCGCCCTCCTTCACCCGCGCGAGTGCCTCGCGGCCCGACTCGGCCTCTTCGACGATGACGTCGGGACCCTCGAGCATGGTGCGAAGGTCGGAACGCAGGGCGGGCAAATCGCTGACGAGAAGGACGGTGGCCACGTCGCTAAGCGTAGCGGAGACCGGATTTCCAGGGGAAATCCTCGTTCGCACCGTCGGTGGCGCCGAAAATTCTCCTTGCCCTCATCGGGCGCGATAAGTAGTGTTCGCTCGTTGGCCGAACCGGGGGGGAAGATGGCGATATCACCGGCACCGTGGACCGAGTTGAGTGCCTGTCGCGGTAGCGAGCGCGCCCTGTTCTACGCGCCCGACGCCAGCGAGCGCAAAGAGCAGCGGCTCCAGCGCGAACTCGCGGCCAAGCGGATCTGTCAGCACTGCGCCGTGCGCGACGACTGTCTCGCGAGCGCCCTCGATCGGCACGAGAGTCACGGGATCTGGGGCGGCCTCAACGAGGTGGAGCGGCGAGGGCTACTGCGCAGCTGACCGTCGGCCCAACTGATTCGGGGCCACCCGCGCGATGATCACGAAGAGCAGGAAGGTCACGACGTGCACGCCCGTGCACCACTCGCAGATGTGGTCGACGTAGAGCAGTTCGGCGGCGACCAGCCACAGGACGAAAGCCATCGAGCCGGTGATGATGACCACGCGGGCCACGTGCACGGCGTAAGACGATGCACGCCAGCCCCACGGTGAGTTGAGCGCCACGAGTACGGCGTAGCCCACGAGTCCCACCACCGCGACTGGCGCGCCGAAGATGTAGGACTGGGGCGAGGACGTGACGGTGTCACAGTTGAACAGACCAGTCGTCGAACAGGCGAGGAACTTGTTGCCCTCGAAGTGTGTGAACGTGAGGTACGCGGCGATGCCCAAGCCAATGAGGCTCAGCGCGAACGTCGAGTAGACGACCGTCCGTGAGACCTCGCTGGCTCGTCGGCTCACTTGATGCCGAGGGCTTTCTTCGCCGCGATCACGCCGGGGCTCGCGCAGACGGTGCTCGGCTGGTTCTTGGTGAGCACGCAGTAGGCCGCGGTCTCGTAGTTCGCCGTAGCGACGATCGCCGCGGTCACTGGGTTCGTCGGGTCGGTGAGTCCGGCCGCGATCGTGTCACGCGTGACGCCGGCGAGGAGCTGCGGGGTGTAGCTCGCGCCCGAGATCAGGTACTTGTTGCCGATCGAGACGAAGGGAATCGAGTAGTTCTGCTGGGAGGTCATGCCCGGGATGTACTTGGACGTGTCGTACTTCTGGAAGTCCGCCGCCTCAGTCTTGGACGGGCTCTGGAGCGTGGAGTAGAAGTTCGTCGCGTTGTCCCAGACGTTGGTGTACTGCTCGACCGACCTGAAGGCGAGGTACTTGGACTTGTAGTGAGCCTTTACAAAGGTGAAGGTCGGAGTCCCGGGGTAGGCCTCGCCGGGCTTGGTCGAGCTAATCATGTCACCCAGCCCGCTAAAGGTGCCGAATCGGCTGAGGGCCACGATGGTCGGCCACCGCTCGGCCGCGCAAAAGGGGCAGTACTCGGCGCCGAGGTAGAAGACCTCGGGCAGCGTGGCGGTTCCCGATTTGGCGGTCAGAGCCGGCTGGCCCTTCACGGGGATCGGCGGGGAGATCGGCACGGCCGGCGACTTCACGCCCACGGTGTTGAAGACCGAGGCGGGGACGTGGGAGACCTCGTTGACCACGGTCGCACTCGTCGCCTGATAGGCGGTGCCCCCGGTCGTCGAGGAACCGGTGACCACCTTGATGATGACGAGCGCCGCCACGACCACGACGACGAGACCGACGGCGACCCAGGTGAAGAGTCCAGCCGGTCGACCGGTGTTCACGGGGGCGGGGGTCCGCTTGGTGGGAGGTTTCTTGGCCACGATGCTCCTTCGCACGACTACCGCCCAAACTTAGTGGACGTGCGGACCCGCTCGGCCAGCGAGGTCCTGGTGGGTAGGTTGGGACCGTGAGCGACGTCCTGATCCCACGACCAGCCTCGACGATCATGCCGCTTCGCGACACGGTGGACGGCGTCGAGGTCTTGCTCGTGCGACGCAACTTGAACAGCGACTTTGTGGGTGGCGCCTACGTCTTTCCCGGGGGCGCGGTCGACGCCGAGGACAGCGCCCTCGCGGGCCGGGTGATCGGCCCCGACGATCGGATCGCTTCTGAGCGGCTCGGACTGACCACGGGGGGCCTCGCCTACTACGTCGCGGCGCTGCGCGAGTTGTTCGAGGAGGCTGGACTGCTGCTCGTGACCGGGCCGGGAGGTGCGACCTCGCCCACCGACGTCGCGACACTCGCACGCTGGCGCGACGATCTGAACGCCCGTCGCCGCACGTTTCAGGACCTGCTCGAGACCCTCGACCTCGCACTGGACCTGCGTTCCGTCGCCTACCTCTCGCACTGGGTGACCCCGGTCGGCCCACCGCGGCGCTTCGACACCCGGTTCTTCGTGGTCGAGGCGCCGAGTGACCAGGTCGCCGGTCACGACGAGAGCGAGACGGTGGCGCATCGCTGGATGCGTCCGCGCGACGCGCTCGCGGCGGCGGCGAGTGGTGCCATCACGATGATCCTGCCCACCATCCGCAACTTGGAATCGATCGCGGAGTTCGCCACCGTCGCGGATGTGCTCGCGTGGACGGCTTCGCCGCGCGACATCACCCGCGTCGAACCCCGCATGGTCGTTCGCGACGGCGAGACAGTGATCGTGCTGCCCGGCGACGACGGCTACGAGCTTCTCGACTGAACTGTCGACACCACGACCGACTCAGCTTGGTTTTCCGCCGCTTCGGTAGAGATGCCAGGCGGCGTGGCCGATCACCATCGGCGAAATTCGCACGATGAGCGCGACGAGTGCAGGGGTCAACGTGTGCGGTAACCGCTACGCCGGTCTCTGGAGGGCGCGCCCCGTGCGGTGGTTACCTCGAGGTTCGGGCTCGTCGTTCGGATTCATCGGCTCAGTCATCCCCGCCGTCGGCGAGCGGATCGTGTGGGGCGCCGTTGATTCAGACGGGCTCGATGGCTCGCGAGATCGCGTCGAGCAGGCGCGCGGAACACCCGAGGGCGCCCGCCGGTGGGGCGACGTCACGGAGGATGCGCGACGCGAGCTCGCTGAAGACGCCGTCGCCGTCCTCGCGCGAGACGACCGGCCGGCCCGCGTCGCCGCCGTGGGCCACGTCGCCGTGCAACGGGATCGAGGCGAGCAGCGGCACCTGCAACTGCTCGGCGAGCTCCGCGCCGCCACCGTCGCCGAAGATGGCGTGTCGCTCGCCGCAGGTGCACGTGAACGCGCTCATGTTCTCGATGACGCCGAGTACCCGGATGTTGGACTTGCGCGCGAAGTCCGCCGCCCGGGCGGCGATGCGCTGCGCCGCTTGATTCGGCGTGGTGACAATGAGCTGGCCCATAGCGGGCAGGAGCCGCGCGAGGGTCATCGCGATGTCGCCCGTGCCGGGCGGGGTGTCGATGAGGAGGTAGTCCACCCCTGACCAGTCGGCGTCCTCGATGAACTGGGCGACGGCCTTCTGGACGATGAGACCTCGCCAGAGCAGCGCCTGGTCCTCGTCGGCCAACAGCCCCATGGACAGTAATC
Organism: Actinomycetes bacterium; assembly: GCA_021795095.1. The sequence goes on from JAJYPU010000092.1 coordinate 5,207, forward strand.
GGATCTCGCCGGCGCCGACGGGTCGCACGAGGGGCTGCATCTTGCCAGCGACAGCCTGGACATCGCCATCGATGTCGAGGAGCCGGGCGAGCGAGAACCCCCACACGTCGGCGTCGAGGACCCCCACCGAGAGCCCCGTCAAGGCGAGGGCCGTGGCGAGGTTGGCCGTCACGGACGACTTGCCCACACCACCCTTGCCCGAGGCGATGGCGAGCACCGGTGTCGTCGGGGCCAGTGAGGTCGTCGGGGCGCGACCCTGGGCCGCCTTGCGAGCGGCGGTCATGGCGGTGCGCTTCTCCTCGTTGGACATGACCTCGATCACGAGACGAACACCCCGTACCCCGTCGAGGCTCACCACCGCTTCGCGGATGTCCCGTTCGATCTGGGTTCGCAGGGGACACCCGGTCGTCGTGAGGGCCACGGTCACCACAACGTCCTGGTCGTCGACCTCGACGGCTCGAACCATGCCCAATTCGACGACCGAGACCCCGAGTTCTGGGTCATAGACGTGGGTGAGGCGATCATTGACCGCGGCGACGAGGTTCACAATGGGACGTTACCGGGGCGGCTGCGGTATCGCTCGGGCGAGGACCCCGCTACCATGAGTGACGTCCGCAACTGAAGGAGCCTCATGACCGACGTCATCACCACGGGCACCGACGCCACCGTCGCCGAGCCCATCACCCTGACCGCCACCGCCGCGTCCAAGGTCGCTGAGTTGATCGCTGCTGAAGGCGTCGAAGAGGCGCTCGCGCTTCGCATCGCCGTCAAGTCCGGCGGCTGCTCGGGCTTCCAGTACGACATGTACTTCGACTCCGAGATCGCCGGCGACGACGTCGTACGCGATTTCGACGGCGTGAAGGTCGTCGTCGACGGTGCGAGCGCGGAGTTGCTCACCGGGGCGACACTCGACTTTACCGACGGACTCCAGGGCGCGGGCTTCCACATCTCGAACCCCAACGCCACGCGCACCTGCGGGTGCGGCAACTCCTTCAGCTGATCGGCGAACTCCGTGTCCACTCCCGTAGGGCCCTACTCACCGTGGCGTCGTGCCGGTGACCTCGTCGTGATCTCGGGCCAGCTCGGCCTCCTGCCCGGACACGACTCGCCGACCATGGCCGACCCGTCCGCCGCCGGCCAGCTGCGCCAGGCGCTCGAGAACGCCCGCGAGGTCCTCGCCGAGGCGGGCGCTACCCTCGACCAAGTCGTCAAGGCGACGCTGTTCCTGCTCGACATGGATGACTTCGGTCCCTGCAACGAGGTCTGGGTCGAGGCCTTCACGGTTCCACGTCCGACTCGTTCGGCGGTCGCGGTGGCCCAGCTGCCGCTCGGCGCCCGTGCCGAGGTTGAGCTCTGGGCCTACGCCCCCACGCATTAGTCGTCGCCGTCGCCCCGTTCGCTGTCGGCGCCGAACTTGTAGCCAACCGAGCGCACCGTCTGGATCAGGTGGGCGTGCTCCTCACCGAGTTTCGCGCGTAGTCGACGCACGTGGACGTCCACGGTCCGCGCGCCACCGTAGTACTCGTAACCCCAGACGCGACTGAGCAGGGTCTCGCGCGTGAAGACCCGTTGGGGGTTGGTGGCGAGGAACCGGAGCAGTTCGTACTCCATGTAGGTCAGGTCCATCACGCGTCCAGCGATGGTGGCCTGATAGGTCTCGAGATTCATGACCAGTCCACCCTGCTCGATGTGGGCGGCGACGTTCTCGTTGCCGGCCCGGCGCAGCCGATGGCGCAGCCGGGTCGACAGCTCGCTCACGTCGAAGGGGCCCACGACGAAGTCGTCGAAGAGGTCCTCGCGAAACGTCAGGTCGTCGAGCTGGTAGTGGTCCACAAGTAGGATGATCGGCCCGACCGGACGGTCCCGGTGGCGAAGCTGGCGACAGAGGTTCATCGCGTCGTTGAACGGGAAGCCTGCGGCGTTGATCACGGCGCCGGCGTAGCCGTCGGTCGGCTCAAGCGCGGTGACTTCGTTCAGGCGCCCGGACGAGGCGACCGCGGGGGTGACGCCCGTGACCTCGAAGGCCTTCTTGATCGGCCCCTCGCACGAGGGCACGCAGAGCACGACGTCG
>JAJYPU010000010.1 GCA_021795095.1 Actinomycetes bacterium
CGATGCCCAGCGACACCACCTCGTGAGTGACGACGTGATCGTGAAGGACTTTGACCCCACGCTCACGTCGCTGCAACGAGACGTCCTGGAGCTCCTGCACGTCCCCGTCAGCGTCTACGTCTCAGAAACCGCCAGTTGAAATGGGGGCGGATATCACGCCCGAGAAGTGCGGAACGTCAGGTCAGCCAGTGCCGAATAGCGCACATCGATTCGTCGGGGTGGTGAACCGCCAGTAAGTTGGAGGTTGGAAGGTGAGTTGCGTTAACTCTCGATCCGTCTAGGGCCGTAGCTCAGTGGTTAGAGCAGGGGACTCATAATCCCTCGGTCGTGGGTTCGATCCCCACCGGCCCTACCAGATCAAGTAGTGAGCATTCATGCCGGCGACCATCCTCGATAGATGCCTTGGGGGTATCCACTTAACCGGAGCAACCCTGGTCAGAGGACCCGATAGATCCAGCGTTTGTGCGGATTACTCCGCTCAGATGGATACCCCCAAGATGCCTTTACCCATGGGGCCTTCTCGCAACTTCGCTGGCAGTTGCCTCGGTTTGCATTTGTGCGAAGCTCGTCTTGATTACTAGTCGTAGACATGACGATGACGAGCGGTGGGACAAGAAGTCACCGACCATGGGGGAGAGCGCCTTGATGGCGACCGGCCAGGAGTGAAAGCAGCAACAGCGCGAGTTTTCTCCGTTAGAGAGACGAACTAGACAGCAGGGTGAGATAGATGGTGAGAAGAAGTTGCTTGGAAGAATCCTCGGAGGCAGTCCTCACCTGAGCTCCCTATCCTTACGGCGTCCCACCGTGCTGGCGAACCGAAGACTGAATCTCTTGCAATGTTGTCTACTCTAAAGTAGTCTACCCTATAGTAGGCAAAGGAGAGACATGGCTGAGCCTCTGTTCCATTGGTCCGCTGTCGACGAATTCTTGGATCGCGAGCAAGAACTCGCGCACCTGGAAAAGTGGTGGGCGAGCACCAGTCGCGAGCCCCTTTCGCTGTACGGTCGTCGCCGTTCGGGCAAGTCCTGGCTCTTTCGCCGCTTCGCCCACGAAAAGCCGGCCGTCATCTTGGTAGCTCGGCGCAACGCACCAGGCGCCCAACTCGCCGAGTTCGCCACGCGCCTTGAGCCCTTACTCGGAGTGCGGCCCGCTGTTGGCAGCCTGAGCGAACTATTCCGTGTGATCTATCGCGCTGCGAGCATGAAGAAAATCCTCGTGGTCATTGACGAGTTCTCCAACCTGCTCCCGACGACCCAAGCCGAGATCGAACGCGAGCTCACCGCGATCGCCGCCGTTATGGAGGACGAGCGCGATGGATCCAAACTGAAACTCATACTTTGTGGCTCGTTGGTCAGTCAGATGGAGGCCCTGTTCGCCGTGCGCAGCCCCCTGCACGGACGCCTGGTGCCACTTCAACTCCAACCCGTCAGTTACGAAGAGTCCCGGCTCTTTACGCCCGACCTTGCCCCTCTCGCGCAGTTCGAGCGCTTCGCTATCGCCGGCGGCATGCCGCGCTACTTGAGTGCCCTTGGCACCGGGAACTTACGAGACGTGATCTGCGAAAAGGTTCTTGATCCGAACGCGGCTCTCTGGGACGAGGCCCGCACGATCTTGGACCAGGAACTGCGCGAGCCAAAGATCTACTTCTCAATCCTCCAGGCCCTCGCCAGCGGCGACAAGGAGTTCGGCGAGATCGTCGATGCCCTTCGCGCGGATCGCAAGTTCATCTCCAAATATTTAAGCGTGCTCGAGGAGATGCGAATCATCGAACGCCGACTGCCCGTCAACGCCGAACCTGGCAGTCGCTCGGGACACTGGCACCTGCGCGACCCCTTCTTTCGTTTCTGGTTTCGCTTCGTCTTTCCCTTCCAAGATGACCTCGAATCGGGTCTCGCTGCTACGACCCTGTACGACACCGAGATCGAACCGGTCCTCGCTGATCATGTTGGACCTGAGTTCGAGGAGTACTGTCGCAGTTGGGTGCGCTCTAACGCACCAGCACCCAAGGTCGGCTCGTGGTGGGGGCCATCGCTGAACGAATTACGCAAAGCTGGCACACGCACGACCGAGGAGATCGACATCGTTGGGGTAGTTCGCAGCAAGGTGAGCATCATCGGTGAGGCTCGCTGGCGAAAGCGCCCGATGGACCTCGGCTACCTCGCCATGATTGAAAACTTCAAGATCCCCGCTCTGCGCCAAAGTGGAATCAATGTGGCCACGACTCCCATCATCTACCTCTTCAGCCGTGGTGGCTACGCCGAGCGTCTCGTCGAAGTCGCGGCCGACCGGGAGGATCTGATTCTCGTGGATACGGCCACCGCATTAGGGAAGTAGCCTACTCTACAGTAGGCTACTGTCGATTAGACAAACTTTGCTCCCACAGGGCATGTAGCCTCCAGTCGGATTGAGCACGTCGGCACTCCCATGTGAACTCGCACGCTATTCCCATCGAGAAAATCCCACGGAAAATCCCACATACCAATCCGACACCACCGGACAGATCCGACACCACCGGACGAATTTTCGTTGAAATCCGGACAGATCCGACGTCACCGGACAGATCCGACCGATTGCATCCACCTCATAATCCCACGGTCGTGGGTTCGATCCCCACCGGCCCTACTCAGCCTCATTCAGTTCAACAACAGACTTCTCAAAAGTCACTTTCCGTAGTGGTAGCGAGCTTGAAGCACCACAATGTCAACACCGTCGACGAGGTACACGAGTCGATGCTCTTCGTCAATCCGACGAGACCAACAACCGGCTAAAACGTGTCGGAGTGGTTCAGGTTTGCCGATTCCTTCAAATGGACTTCGCACTGACTCCTCGAGCAGACGATTGATGCGTTTGATCATTGCTTTGTCGTTGGCTTGCCAGAAGAGGTAGTCCTCCCATCCAATGGGAGTGAAGACCAGCCGCACTACGAGAGTTCTTGGGCACTGCGCTCGCCGGCGTTTGCTTGAGCCAGACTCTTTAGGAGTCGACGAGCATTGGCAGGTGAGCGCAAAAGCAATGCGGTCTCGTTGAGCGCATCAAAGTCGGCGCGAGACATGAGTACGGCATCCCCTCGCTTGGAGGTGATCTCAATCGGCTCTCGATCTTCGTTAACTCGCTCGATGAGGGGGAAAAGGTTCTTTCGAGCTTCACTTGCTGTGATGGACATAACGTCGACCTCCTCTCCACTACTTGTACCAGTTATCGTACCACATCGAATAGCCGCAGTTGCCGCTGACGTGTTCAGAAATCCCACGTACCAGATCACCCCACACGACGAAACCGACAGCAGACAACACGAAATGACACTGAGCCAACCTGGCTTTCCTTGAGGCCGAACCGAGAGCAGCGCCGATCGAACAGCCAATGAGTCGATTCGGCATCTGGATTCACGCGGGGCCGACGCTATTCGCCCGTTTGCGAGACGGGTAAGACAGCGTCGGTCACGATAGTTACTGGATGCGAAGAGACGAAAAAGAGCCCGTCGCGTAAGACGGCGTTGCGCGACGTCTGAGCGATCGAGCGCTCAAGGAGTTGTGGCTACCGACCGACGCGCAGTTGCATCAGCCCCGGCGTCACGAAGTCGAGCTCGTTCAAGAGACTCTTCGCCGCGTTGATCAAGATTTCGTTTCCGGCGAAGACGCCGTCGACCACGGGCGTGGTGACCAGTGGAATGGAGACATCACCCGCGTGAACCAATTTGAGGGCGCTGAAGACTGGCTTGAGGTGCTGTGCCGATCGAGTTCCCATGACTGCGCCGCCATAGCTGACGATGCCAGCGGGCTTGTAGCGCCACTCGTTGTGTAGGTAGTCGATCGCGTTCTTCGTCGCGGCGTTGAAGCTGTGGTTGTACTCGGGCACGACGAAGACGTAAGCGTCGCCCCGCGACACGATGGCCGACCATCGTTTGGTGTGTTCGAACTCGTAGTTGCCCTGGTTCGGGTGATTCGGTTCATTGAAGATCGGCAGGTTCACCTCGGCGAGATCGACGAGTTCCACGTCGAATCGGCCATCGGCGACGGCGAGGTTGTAGAACCACGTGGCGATTGGCGCACCAGCTCTCCCCGGTCGAGTTGACCCGATGATCACTTCGAGAACTGGCCTAGTCATATCGAGACGAACTTTCTGGTTGTGAGTCCAATGTTGGCACTGCCGATCGTTGGGCCGCGAGACCACGATTCGGCAAAAACACTGCCGGGATGAACGCCAACAGCGAGATGGCGAATGACCACCAGAACGAATGGGCGAACGCCACCGCCACCGCTTGGAGCTGGCTGATGTTCGCATGAATCTTACCGGCGTGCAGCGCCAGACCAACCGCTGGGAGTCGTTGGGTGATCTGGGTCTGGAGCACGACGGCGAAAACGGCCACACCGAGTGAGCCGCCGAACTGGCGCAGTATGTTCGTCGCCGACGTCGCCTTGGGCACGTCGTCATGGGTGAGGTTGTAGTACGAGGCCGCGAATGTGGGCATCATCGTCGCGCCCATGCCGAGGTCTCGGATGAACAACGCGATGCCGAGCAGCCAGTAGGTTGAGGTCGCGGTGACTTGGGCGTAGAGAATCGTGCCAAGGGCGAGGACGACGACCCCGTAGGGCACCACCGATCGCGGCCCGTGGCGGTCGGCCATGAGCCCACCGGCGCGCATGGACATCGCCGCGCCCAGGCCCTGGGGAGCCATCATGAGTCCCGCGAGCCAGGCCGAGTCACCGCGCACGATCTGGTAATAGAGCGAGAGCGGGAACATCGTCCCATATAACGTTGCGCCGACCAGGAAGATCCCCGTAGACGCGAGCGAGAATGTCCGATTGCGAAAGAGCCTCATATCGATGAGGGGTTCGTGCGCTCGAAGGGAGTGTACGACGAAGAGCGCGCTCAAGACGAGACCTATGGCGAGGCTGTCGTACACCGCGGCGCCGTGGAAGCCGCCGCGACTGCCGACCTCGGCGAGGCCGTAGACGATGAACGCGAGACCCAGAGACAAGAGCATGAAGCCGAGCAGGTCGAATCGGTGTCCCCGATCACCCGACGAGACGGCAGGAATCGTCGAGCGAGCACGAGTGCGACGAGACCGATCGGCACGTTGACGAAGAAGATCCAGCGCCACGAAGTGTTCGAGATGATGACACCACCGATCACGGGTCCGAGGACCGGCCCGAGCAACTGGGGGACACCGATCATCCCCATCACCTGACCCATACGTTGGGGTCTCGCGGTACGCGCCATGATCGTTTGGCCGACGGGCAGGATCATCCCGCACCGAGTCGCTGCAGGACACGGAAGAGGATCAAGCTGGTCGCCGACCATGCGAGGCCGCTCATCGCGGATCCGGTTATGGAGAAGCCGAACGAGATCATGTACACAGTCTTGGCACCGATGCGGTGGATGGCCCAGCCCGAGACCGGGATCACGACGGCGAGGGCGAGCAGATAGCCGGTCGTGACCCACTGGATCGTCGAGACGCACACCCGGAAATCGTGGCTGAGCGTGCGCAGCGCCACGGCGACGATGGTGGTGGTGTCGAGGATCGACATGATTACGCCGAGGACGATCGCCACGCCCACCTGAAGGATTTCGGGTTCCAGGCGTGCCGGTTCCGACACCACTCCACCTTCTCGGGGACCAATGTTTTCACGGGAACACCACCCGGCGTGACCGATGAACCCGACCGGATCATGAACACTGGTGCGACGTGAAATTGTCAAGGTCAGTGAGCGGTGTGGGGCGATAGGATTCATATGTGGCAAAACAAAGTCGGTCGATTCCCGTCATGAAGGCGGTGATCGACGAAGTCGTTTCTCGTCTATGGAATGGAGACGAGTCACTGATACGGATACCGGAAATCTGCGACGCGACTGGTGTGAATTACGGCTCTGTGTATCACCACTTTGGATCTCGCGAAGGCGTGATTGATGCGGCGTATAACCAGTTGTTCAGGGATTTGGTGCAGCGCGACATCGATGAATTGTCGAACGTGAGTCGGCAGTCGGCGGACATTGACGAGTTCCTGATCCGCATCCAGCCATTGATCGGGCTGTTGTCGGCCGGCGAGGACCGTCGGCGGAGCCGAGCAATGCGGGCGCGCATCGTAGCGGCGGCGCTCACGAGGCCGGAGCTCGCCGCGTTGATCGGGGCCACCGAGTCACGGCTCACCACTGAGTTGTGTGACGTGATGTCGATGGGACAAGACCGCGGATTCGTTCGCAAGGATGTATCGGCGTGGTCCCTCGCCGTGCTGATCCAGGCGGTGGTGTTTGGGCGCGTCCTCGATGACATCACGACGTCGCCCGTCGAGCAGGAGGATTGGGACTTCACCATGAACACGCTCTTCCGGTCGGCGATGCTGAATGGCGACGCGCAGGATTCGTAACGCGTGCCAGACTTACGTTGTGTCGATCACTCGTGTCGTGACTGCGCTCGCAGTGGCCATCGGACTCGGGTGGACGGTCGTGCGTGCGACGGCCACGTCGGAGTCGGCGCCCAGTGCCGCGTCGTGCTCAGCGGCGGCGCTGAGCGCCCCGGTGTCGCATCTGGCGTCCACGGGTGGGGTCAACGCCTACGGCTGTGAAGGGTCTTGGGCGTACCTGTGGGCGACGATCACGGTGGGACCGAACCGAATCGGCGTGACCGAGTTGATGCGCTTTGACCCCTCGACAAACGCGTGGCACTTCGCATCGCGCGCTCGGTACTGTCACCCCGGCGTGCTGCCCGCCGTCGTCTATCGGCGAGCCTGCTTCTCGAACTGACGTCCACGGGCGCCAGGGCCAATCACCTACGCTACGTACTCGTGCGTCATCGCGGACTCGGCTCGTTGGCGTGGGCGTCGACCCAGGACCTCTTCGATCAGCGCACGGCCTTCGGTCGGTTGGCACTGGTGCACGTGGCGATGATGGCGGGTGACACGTTCGTGACCGTCTCATTGGCCGGATCACTCTTCTTCTCGGTCTCACCGACCGAGGCCAAAGGCAAGGTGCTCGCGTACTTGCTCATCACGATCGCCCCCTTCGCAGTGGTCTCGCCACTGCTCGGGCCACTGATCGACCGCTCGCCGAACGGGCGCCGACTACTGGTGGCGCTGTCGGCCGGTGCTCGCGCGATCCTCTGTTGGACGATGAGCCAGCATTTGAACTCGTTGTGGCTCTACCCCGAAGCATTTCTGGTCTTGATCTCCTCGAAGCTCTACGTGGTCACCCGCGGGACGCTCGTGCCCGAGATGGCTCGTACCGACCAGTTCAGCGAGCACCGCTCATCGGTCGGCAACGCCGGGTGGCCGACGGACGCTGGCGGGGAGGTCGCCGGCTTCGCCGGCTTCAACGCGCAGTTGACGTTGCTCGGGACCATCGCGGGGCTGATCGCGGGCGTCGTTGCCGCGGGACTCTTGAAGGGGATAGGTGCCCCGTCGGTGCTCGTCGCGGCCTCAATCGTCTACGTGGGGGCGACCGTGGTGAGTACGAGGCTCCAGCGGCCCGCTCGCGTCGTGCGCGACGAGTTCACCCAGATGACTCAAGCCGAGCGGGACCGCCACGCGCTTAACCCACTCGGTGACGTGGAGGTCTCCTGGGGACTTGGCGCCGCCGCGTTGATGCGTTTCACCATCGGGTTCGCCACGTTCCTACTCGCCTTTGGCTTACGTCGGGCGCACGCGGGACTGGGGTGGTTCGCGTTCGCGCTCGCCATGAGCGCGGTCGGCGCGCTCGTGGGCTTGGGTTTGGTCACCCGTGCGCGCAACGCCGTGCGCGAATCGACCCTGCTCGCGAGTGCACTGCTCGCGACCGCGCTGGGCGCGGCGGTCGCGAGTAACTATCCCTCCTTCGTTGGCCAGGCGATCGTGGCGGGCTGGTTCGGCCTCTGCGCCGCGGTCGCCCAGCCGAGTTTCGATGCCATCACCCAGCGCCACGTCCCACCCGGTGCCCAGGGGCGCACCTTCGCGCGCTTCGCGGTGCGTCAGCAGTTGGCCTGGGTGATCGGAGCCGTGATCCCAGTGGGGATTTCGCTCGCCTTCGAATCGGGCGACCGGTTCCTCGCCGTCATCACCGCCGTGGGGGCCATCCTCTACGGCGTGGGGCGTCGGTACGCCAGCCGCTGACGCGACTCGCTGATGTGCTGTACTAGGCCATGGCACAACCTGAAGCAATGGCCGACGAGGTGGCCGATGCGGCACCCCACGTCGTCGTCGTCGGTGGCGGATTCGCGGGGATCGCCGTCGGACGGGGGCTCGCGAATTCGTCCGTTCGCGTCACGATCATCGACAAGCACAATTTCCACACGTTCCTGCCTCTGCTCTACCAGGTCGCCACGGCGGGACTCGAGCCCGCGGATGTGGCGTACCCGATCCGCACGATCTTTGGTGGCGCACCCAACATCCGCTTCCGACACGGGCGTGTGCGCCAGGTCGATCACGCGGCCAACGCCGTGGTACTCGATGACGGTTCTCGACTGGACTACGACCACCTGGTCATCGCCACCGGTGCGACGGCGGCCTACTTCGGGATTCCCGGCGCCTCGCAGTACGCGATGCCGCTCTACTCGCTCGCCGACGCTCGCCGTCTTCGCAACCGGTTGCTGCTCGCGCTCGAGGACGCTGACGTGCGGGCCGAACGCGAATCCGTGTCGCTCACGTTCGTCGTGGTCGGCGGTGGACCGACAGGCGTCGAGACGGCCGGGGCGCTCGCGGAGTTGATCGCCATCGCGTTGCGTCGCGACGGGTTGCGGCTCGACGCGAAACGTGTTCGCGTGGTGTTGGTCGACCTCGCCGATCGACTGCTCACCGCGTTCCCCGAGTCCGCGAGCCGCTACGCCGCTCGGGAGCTGGCCGAACTCGGCGTCGAGGTCCAGTTCGGCCGTTCGGTCGTCGCCGTCGAGGTGGGGCGATTCGGTTCGCCGACGGCGAGCGGCTCGAGACCGCGGCGGTCATCTGGGCCGCCGGGGTCACCGCGAGCGGGACGCTCGTCCACGGACTGACGGTGGCGGCCGGACCCGGTGGACGAGCGGGCGTGGGCGCCGACCTGCGCTGCACGACGAGTGAGAACGTCTGGGCGGTCGGTGACGCGGCCGCCATACCGAGCACCGATGGGTCGTTCTGTCCGCAGTTGGCGCCCGTCGCCATCCAGTCGGGGCGCCACTGCGCCACCCAGATCCTGCGGGTCACACGGGGCGAGCCGACGACGGCGTTCGTCTATCGCAATAAGGGCATCATGGCGACCATCGGCCGACGGGCCGCGGTTGCGAAGTTACCCCGAGGCGGCGTGATCCGTGGGACGCTCGGTTGGCTGGCGTGGCTCGGCCTGCACCTGTTCTATCTGGTTGGTTTCAGGAACCGGCTCCGTGTGTTGATCAACTGGACGTGGCGATACTTCGACTGGCCATCGGGCCCCCGGCTCATCGTCGCCGACGCCGAGACCGCCGAGTGAGCTAGCCCAGCCGCTCCTCGAGGTCGTCGACCTGTTCGAGCAATGCGGCGGGCAGCCGGTCGCCGAACTGGGCGAAGTGCTGGCGGATCAGCGGGACTTCGTTACGCCACTCGTCGTGGTTGACGGCGAACAGTAGCGAGAGGTCGGCCTCGGGCAAGTTGAGCCCGTCGACGTTGAGCGCGCCCGGTGCCGGTACATAGCCAATGGGTGTCTCGACGGCTTGGCCCCGTCCGGCGCTTCGCTCGAACACCCACTCGAGCACACGACTGTTCTCGCCGTAGCCGGGCCACAGCCAGTGCCCGTCGTCGGCCTTGCGGAACCAGTTGACGTAGAAGATCTTGGGCAGTGACGACTCGTCGAACCGGTCGGCGAACGTGAGCCAGTGCGCGAAGTAGTCGGCCATGTTGTACCCGCAGAACGGGAGCATCGCGAAGGGGTCGCGGCGCAGGTTCCCGACGGCCCCGGCGGCGGCGGCCGTCGTCTCGGAGGCCATGATGGAACCGAGGAACACGCCGTGAGCCCAGTCGCGAGATTCGAAGACGAGCGGCACGACGCTGGCGCGACGTCCACCGAAGAGAATCGCGTCAATCGGCACACCCGCGGGATCCTGCCACTCGGGGGCGATGGCGGGGTCCTGGTCGGCCGGAGCCGTGAATCGTGAGTTGGGGTGCGCGGCGGGCGTGCCCGACTCGGGTGTCCACGACTGGCCGCGCCAGTCGGTGAGGTGCGCGGGCGGTTCGCTCATCCCTTCCCACCAAACGTCGCCGTCGTCGGTCAAGGCGGTGTTGGTGAAGATGGTGTTCGCCTCGACGGAGTACATCGCGTTGGGGTTGGTCTCGTAGTTGGTGCCCGGCGCCACGCCAAAGAATCCCGCCTCGGGGTTGATCGCGTAGAGGCGCCCGTCGGGCCCCGGCTTCATCCAGCAGATGTCGTCGCCGATGGTCTCGACCTTCCAGCCCGGCAGGGTCGGGACCAGCATGGCCAGGTTCGTCTTGCCACAAGCGCTCGGGAAGGCACCGGTCACGTAGCGGGTCTCACCGGCCGGATTCGTCAGCTTCAAGATCAGCATGTGTTCGGCGAGCCAGCCGTCGTCACGCGCCATGACCGATGCGATGCGTAGAGCGAAGCACTTCTTTCCGAGCAGTGCGTTGCCGCCGTAGCCCGAGCCGTACGAGATGATCTCGCGGGTGTCGGGGAACTGGACGATGTACTTGTTGTCCGCGTCACAGGGCCACGGGACGTCGGCCTGCCCGTCGGCGAGTGGCATGCCGACCGAATGCAGGCACGGCACGAATGTGCCGTTGTCGCCGAGCACCTCGAGTGCGCCCGCGCCCATGCGGGTCATGATGCGCATCGAGACCGCAACGTAGGCCGAGTCGGTGATCTCGATGCCGATGTGGGCGATCTTTGAGCCGAGCGGTCCCATCGAGAAGGGAACGACGTACATCGTGCGCCCGCGCATCGAGCCGGCGAACAGTCCGTCGAGCGTCGCGTGCATCTCATCGGGGTCGCGCCAGTTGTTGGTCGGGCCGGCGTCGGACTCGAGTCGCGAGCAGATGAAGGTCCGATCCTCGACGCGCGCCACGTCACCGGGGTCGGAGGTGGCGTAGTAACTGTGGGGCCGCTTGGCGTCAGAGAGCTTCGTGAACGTGCCGTTGTCTACGAGCAACTGACACAGTGCGTCGTATTCCTCGGCTGATCCGTCGCACCAGTGGATACGATCGGGTGTGGTGAGTGCGGCAACCTTTTCAACCCAGTCGATGAGTTGCTGGTTGCGGGTGGGGTACGACACGTGAGGCCCTCCGTTGTCTCTCCGTTGCCACTCGACAACGTCTCGGCGTCGTGAACGCGACTGACGGCCCACCCGGTGTCCCCCAAGGGGGACCCGTACGGCGCGAAGACGACATAGTGGAGCGTATCGCTGCGATAGTGGGTCGACGTAACATCCCCGCCGGCGAGGTCCACGTCGGTGACGACGCGGCTGTCCTGGCGCCCTTCGTCGGTCAGACACTGGTGAGCACGGACACCGCCGTGTGGGGCATCCATCTCGACGCGGCGCTCTTTCCGCTCGAGGACCTCGGCTTTAAGGCGGTCGCGGCCGCGGTCTCGGATCTCGCGGCGATGGGCGCTCGCGCCCGGGCAATCGTGGTCGCGGTCACTGCGCCGCCGGGAACCGATCTCGAGGAGTTGCACCGCGGCATCGCCGATGCTGCTAGTGCGACCGATTGTCCCATTGTGGGCGGGGATCTGAGCCTGGGTCGAGACGTAGCCGTCGCGGTGACGGTGCTCGGTGAGTGTCCTGGGAAGGGCGCCGTCTTGCGCCGAGGGGCCCGAGTGGGGGACACAATCCTGGTCACGGGACCTCTCGGCCGCTCCGCGGCCGGCCTGCGACTACGTCGAGCGGGGGCCGGACTCGACCATCCGCTGGTCATCGCGCATCGCCGCCCCTGGCCGCGGCTGGCCGAGGGTTTGGCCGCGCGCGGGGCGGGCGTGCACGCGATGATGGACCTGAGCGACGGGCTCGCGCTCGATCTGCACCGGTTGTGCGACGCGAGTGGCGTCGGTTTCGCCCTGGACGACGTACCCGTCGCCGACGGCGCGAGCGCCGATGAGGCGCTGAGCGGCGGTGAGGACTACGAACTGCTGATCGTGACGGACGATCCGGCGAGGCTGGCGTTGGTCCTGCACGGACGGGGGCTTCGCCCGCCACTCGCGATCGGACGGATCGTCACCAATCGCACGACGCGAACGTTACGGGGCGAGCACCTCGAGCGACGAGGCTGGCAGCACAGCCTTTGATCAGGCGTTCGTGACGCGACGGACCGGCTTGGTGACCTTGCCGGCGCGTAGGCAACCGGTGCACACGTTGAGGCGCTTGGGCGTTCCACCCACCAGGGCGCGCACGCGCTGGATGTTTGGGTTCCAGCGCCGCTTGGTGCGACGGTGCGAGTGGGAAACGTTCATGCCAAATGACGGCTTCTTGCCGCAAATCTCGCAGACTGACGCCATGGTGAACATTCTCCTTACGCAATCGCGGCGCCCGTGGCCGCGAGTGAAAACCGAAGAGCCATTGTAGCATCGCTAGCGATGACCTCCCGTACGAAACTGTCGGCGCAAGATCTGCGCGCCGCGATTACCACCTTCGCGGGACTGCTGCGTTCCCACAAGGACGTCATCAACCGCCTGAACGTGTTTCCGGTCCCCGACGGCGATACCGGGACCAATATGGCACTGACCGTGGAGTCGGTGGTGGACGCCTTCGGGCCCCTCGCCGACGACGCCTCCATGGACGAGGTGTGCACCGCCATCGCGCACGGGTCGCTCATGGGGGCGCGTGGCAACTCGGGGGTCATCCTGTCCCAGTTGCTGCGCGGCCTGGTCGAGAAGTTCAAGTCCGTGGCCGTGATCACACCCGCGTTGCTCGCCGAGTCGCTGAGTCACGCCGACGTGTTGGCGCGCCAGGCCGTCGTGCGCCCCGTGGAGGGCACGATCCTGTCCGTGGCGCGAGCGGCGGCCCAGGGGGCCAACGCCGCCACCACGTCACTGTCCAAGGTCGTTCGCGGCGCGCGGGACCGGGCGCGCGAGGCCCTGGCGCACACGCCCGAGCAGCTACCGGTGTTGAAACAGGCCGGCGTCGTCGACTCCGGCGGCACCGGACTGCTGCTCTTCTTTGACGCGCTGTGCCACGTCGTGAGCAATGACGCGTTGCCGGTGCCGCCGTCGGTCGACTCGCTCGACGTCCACGACGTCGCCGTCACGAACTCGACGTCCGTCGCGAGCGGGTCACCGCGCTACGAGGTCATGTACCTCCTCGCGGCCGAGGACGATCGGATGCACGCCTTTCGTGACGTGTGGTCGGGTCTCGGTGACTCCATCGTGATCGTGGGCGGCGACGGGCTCTACAACTGCCACATCCACACCGACGAGATCGGTCCGGCGATTGAGGCTGCCCTCGACGCGGGCCGACCGCGTGAGATTCGCGTGACGGACCTCGCCGAACAGGTCCTCGAGGAGCGCTGGGTGCGCGACGCAGCCACCGCCGCGATCGAAGCCGATGGCCCGGCACCCGCGACCGCCGTGGTCGCCGTGGTCGCGGGCGAGGGTGTCGGGCGGATCTTCCGCTCGCTCGGCGTGCGGGTCCTTGTCAGCGGGGGCCAGTCAATGAACCCCTCTACGGCCGACCTCGTCGAGGCGGTCCGGGTCGCGGGCTCGGACCAGGTGGTGGTGCTGCCCAACAACTCCAACATCGTGCCCGTGGCGAGTCAGGTCGATGCGCTCGTTGACGCGTCGGTCTCGGTCGTGCCCACGACGTCGATCGTCGGGGGATTCGCCGCACTGCTCGCCTACGATCCGAACGCCGACGGTGCGACCAACGTGCGTGCGATGACTGACGCCGCCGAGCACGTCAGGGCCGGCGAAATCACCCGCGCCGTGCGAAACGCCACGACCGACGCCGGTGAGGTCCACGAAGGCGACTGGATCGGCGTCGACGCCGACTCGGTCCGTTCGATCGCTGAGTCGGTCGAGGCCGCGAGCATCGCGCTCTTGGACTCGATGATCACCGGGGACCACGAACTGCTGACGATCATCGAAGGTGAGGGATCGAGCGCGGCGGTGACTCGTCAGATCACCGAGTTCGTGGGCGAGACCCACCCGTCGGTGGGCGTCGAGGTCCACCACGGCGGTCAACCTTTCTACCCCTACTTCTTCGGCCTCGAGTGAGCGAGTTGGCGCCGCGACGGCTGCGCCAACTCGGCGAGGTGCCTATCGAGCAACTACGTCACGTTGGCGACAAGCGGGCCGCGGCGTTGCGTTCGCTCGGACTCGGTAGCGTGCTCGACCTCATCACGCACTACCCGCGAAGGTACGTCGACCGCACTCGTCGCGTCGACGTCTCGGACCTGAGCGTGGGCGACGAGGCCGCCGTCTACGGCACCGTGAGCGCTGTCCGAGCGCGCCGAACGCGTCAGGGCCGTTCGATGGTCGAGATCACCGTGGCTGACGATGGCGAGACCCTCGACGTCGTGTTCTTCAACCAGGCGTGGCGGGCCAACCAACTGCCCGTTGGGACCCAGGCGCTCTTCTTCGGCAAGGTTGGTGACTACCGAGCGCGCCGCCAGATGGCCAATCCGGTGGTCGACGTGATCGTCGCCGCGACGGGCGACGAACGCGACGCCGGCCGCGTCGGCCGCGTGGTCCCGATCTACCCCGCATCCGGCAAGGCGGGGTTGACGAGTTGGGAGCTCGGCGGTTTCATCGAGGAGTCGTTGCGCCGCGCCGGTCCACTCCTCGACCCACTGCCGCACTGGGTGCTCGCCGAGTGGGGACTCGTCGCGCGCACCGACGCCTTCTGGGGGATCCACCTACCCGCCGCGCTCGAGGACGTGGAGCCGGCCCGTCGGCGACTGGCCTTTGACGAGTTCCTCCGCTTGCAGGTGTTGCTCGCGCTGCGCCGGCGCCGGTTGGAGCGCGAGTCGGCGGGCGTGGCCCACACCGTCACGGTCGACGACCTCGAACCCAATCCCGACGCGGTCGCGCCGTCGCTCGTGAACCAGTTCCTCGGCGGTCACCGTTACCGACTCACCGGTGCCCAGCGACGCGTGCTCGGTGAGATCGTCGCCGACCTGGCGTCGCCGGTGCCGATGCACCGGCTCTTGCAGGGTGACGTGGGCAGCGGTAAGACCATGGTGGCGTTGGCGACGATGCTGGTCGCCGTCGACGACGGCCAACAGGCCGCTCTGATGGTGCCCACCGAGGTGCTCGCCGAGCAGCACGTCGCCTCCATCCGCGCCGACCTGGCCGGACTGCGGGTGAGCGATCCGGGAGTGCTCGGCGGATCGCGACCGCTCGTGGTCCAACTGCTCAGTGGACGACTGCGCGCGAGCGAACGGCGCGACGCACTCGCGCGAATCGCGCGCGGTGAGGTCGACGTCGTCGTCGGCACGCACGCGTTACTTACCGAGGACGTCACCTTTCGCGCCCTGAGCGTGGTGGTAATCGACGAACAGCACCGCTTCGGGGTCGAGCAGCGGGCGATCCTGCGCGCCAAGGGGTCGAACCAGTCCGGGATCGACGCCGTGCCGGATTTGCTCGTCATGACGGCGACCCCGATCCCGCGGACGGCGGCGATGGTGCTCTTCGGCGACCTGGAGCGTTCCGTGCTCGATGAGCTGCCCCAGGGGCGCGTGCCCATCGAGACCGTGTGGGCCCGTTCGGCGGTCGATCAGGACGCCTGCTGGCGACGGGTGCGTGAGGAGGTCGCCGCCGGCCACCGGGCGTACGTCATCTGCCCACTGGTCGAGGAGTCTGAGCGGATCGAGGCGGCGAGTGCGGTCGAAGAGCACGCGCGACTCGCGCACCACGAGTTGGCCGGGCTGCGCGTGGGGTTGGTGCACGGCCAGATGAAGGGCCCGGACAAGGAGGCGGTGATGAACGACTTTCGCGCCGGTCGTCTCGACGCGCTGGTCGCCACCGTTGTCATCGAGGTCGGCGTCGACGTGCCCGAGGCCACGGCGATCGTGATCGAGGACGCGTGGCGCTTCGGACTGGCCCAACTCCACCAGCTTCGTGGCCGGGTCGGTCGTTCGGACCTCGCGAGCTACTGCTACCTGCTCGGCGACCCCCCGTCCCCAGACGGCATCACCAGGCTCGAGGCGCTCGTCGATTCGTCGGACGGCTTCGTGCTTGCTGAGGTCGACCTCGCCTTGCGCGGGGAGGGCACAATCCTCGGATCGCGCCAACGCGGGCCCAGCGATCTGCGACTGGCGTCGCTGACCCGCGACGGCGACCTGCTCGAGGCGGCCCACGAGGTGGCGGGCCGGCTCGTCACCGACGACCTCGTCGATCAGCCCGAACTGGTCGACGAGTTGCGTCTCTTCGTGGACGACGACGAGGCCGAGTACTTGTTCATGTCGTAATACCACGTAGCCTGAGTGGGTGCGAGTAATCGGTGGTGTGGCCCGCGGTCGGCCGCTCAAGGCCAAGATCCCCTCGACGGTTCGCCCGACGACGGACTACGCCCGCGAAGCGATCTTCTCGATGCTCGAGAGCCGCGGTGGATTGAGCGGGTTGATCGTGGCGGACCTCTACTGCGGATCGGGCGCCATGGGCATCGAGGCCCTGTCACGGGGGGCGGCCCAGGTGTACTTCGTCGACGCCGACCCCGAATGCCTGAACGCCGCTCGCACGAATCTGGCGTCACTCGACCTCGCCGGTGAGGTCCATTTCGTGCGCACCAGCCTGCCGGGATGGCGTCCGCCGCTCGCCTTCGACCTGATCGTCGCCGACCCGCCGTACGGTCCGCTGGACGTCGCCTCGCTGCTCGAAACCGTGGCCGCCGAGCGTGTCATCATCGAGAATGACCGGTACGCTGACGCCCCCGTGGGCTGGACGGTCACCAAAACCAAGCACTACGGCACTACGCTCGTAACGATGTTGGAACCGAGCGAGCAAGGGGCCCCATGACAGTCGGTCTCATCCCAGGCTCCTTCGATCCCTTCCACAACGGGCATCTGGAGGTCGTCGAGCGGGCGTCGCACATCTTCGACGAGATCGTCGTCGCCGCGATCCGAAACCCCCAGAAGTCCGAACCGATGTTCGACCTGGACGAGCGCCGCGAGATGATTGCCGAGAGTTGCGCGCACATTAAGTCGGTGCGCATCGTGTCAATCTCGACGCTCCTGGTCAACGTGGCTAAAGATGTCCAGGCCACCGCGATCGTGAAGGGGCTGCGGGCCGTGTCGGACTTCGAGAGCGAGTTGCAGATGGCTCAGATGAACCGTTCCTTGTCGGGCGTGGAGACCCTCTTCCTCCCTACGAGTTCGAGCCACTCCTTCATCGCGTCGCGCCTGCTGCGCGAGGTGGCTCGCTACGGTGGCAACGTCGACGCCTTCGTGCCGGCCTGCGTTGCGACCCGACTCCGAGCGAAGATGGAGGCACAGCGGTGACGTCCTTTGACGGGTACGACCCCGACGAGTTTGCGGCCGAACCCGCCCGGCATGCGCGTCGCGACATCGAAGCCGACCTTCGTCAGTTGATAGACCTGATCAGTGCCGCGAAACAGATGCCGTTATCCAACTCGGCGCTCATTCCGCGCGAAGAGGTGCTCGGACTCTTAGACGATGCCCTGCGAGACCTGCCCGACGAGATACGCGAGGCGCGCTGGGCGCTGCGTGACCGTGAGGAACTCATGGCCGCCGAGATGCACAAGGCCCAGCAGCTCATGGACCAGGTTCGCGCCGAGGCCGCGCGCATGGTCGACAAGACCGAGATCGTGCGCCAGTCGCGGTTAAAGGCCGATCAGATCATTGCCGAGGCCCAGGCCCAGGCGCGCCAGATGATCAACCAGTCCGAGGACTTCATCGACGGCAAGCTCGGCAACTTCGAGATCGTGCTCGAGCGGCTCTTGAAGACCACCCGCTCGGGGCGCGAGCGGTTGAGCTCCCAGGGTCTGCCGACCTCGCTGCTCGACGCGCGCGCCACCGAAGGCGACTTCTTGAGCCCTGAGCCGACCCCGGCGCCGCCCGAGGAGCCGACCCCGGCGGATTCGTCCTTCTTCGACCAAGACGCCTTCTAGGGCTGTGGCCTCGCCGTATCTCGTCGCCATCTCGCAGTTGGTACGCAACAGCCCGGCCACGCTGTCGGTCACCTTTGACGCGCCCTTTGACGAGGGGCGCGAGTTTGAGCCCCGTGGCGCGGGGGAGACTGACGTGGCTTCGGATGCCCCCGTGCGGGTGAACCTTCGACTCGAGAGTTTCAGCGGTGGCCTTCGCGCCACGGGTACCGTGGCGGCGCCCTGGTTCGGGGTCTGCCGGCGCTGCTCCAAACCCATCGAGGGCCAGGTGGAGGCGAGGATCGACGAGCGCTTCGTGCTCGAACGGGGCCCCGAGGACGACCTGGCGTATCTCTACGAGCACGACGAGGTCGACCTCGCACCATTGGTGCACGACGCGGTCTTCCTCGAACTCCCGCTGGCACCGGTCTGTCGCGACGACTGTCAGGGTCTTTGCCCCTACTGTGGAATCGACCGGAACGAGGCGTCCTGCGACTGTCGCGCGCCGTCAGACTCACGCTGGGCTACACTTGACGGACTTCGATTCGCGGACGAGTCCGACGAATCGAGCACCGAGTGACGGCTCGGCCGCTCAAAGCGAAAGAGATGATCGATGGCTGTACCCAAGAGGAAGACAAGTAAGGCCCGGACCCGGAGCCGCCGCGCGGCCAACTGGCGCCTCGAGCTCCCGGCACGCAGCGTGTGCCCGCAGTGCGCGACCGCCAAACTGCCCCACATCGTGTGCCCGAACTGCGGTTGGTACAAGGGTCGAGTCGCCGTAGAGGTCAACTGAGTTGGCGCTGCCCATCGCCTTGGACGCGATGGGCGGTGATTTCGCGCCGGCCGAGATAGTTGCCGGAGCGCGCCGCGCCGTTGACGAGTTGGGGTTGCGCGTCACGTTGGTCGGCGTGCCGGACTTGCTCGGGGACCCGATGGGCCTCGAGGTGGTCGCCTGCAGTGAGGTCATCGCGATGGACGACGACCCCGCCGCGAGCGTGCGCACGAAGAAGGACTCGTCACTGGTGCGTGCGGCCGAACTGGTGCGCGACGGCAAGGCGAGCGCAATGGTCTCGGCGGGCAACACGGGCGCGACGATGGCGTCGGCGCTGCTGCGCATGGGCCGTCTGCCCGGCGTCATCCGCCCTTGCATCGCTATTCCGGTGCCCAATCCCGGTCACCACCCCTCAGTGCTCGTCGACGCCGGCGCCAACGCCGAGTGCACGCCTGAGATGCTGGTGCAGTTCGCCACGATGGGAGCGACCTTCGTCGCCGCCCACTTCGACGTGAGTGATCCCTCGGTCGGGCTGCTCTCGATCGGTGAGGAGTCCTCCAAGGGCACCCCGCTCGTCAAGGCGACTCACGAACTCCTCGCGTCGTCGGGGCTGCGCTTTGCCGGCAACGTCGAAGGGCGCGACCTGATCCCCTGCCCGGTGGACGTCGTCGTGACCGATGGTTTCACCGGCAATGTGGCGCTCAAGACCCTCGAGGGATCGCTCAAGTTCGTCTTCTCGACGATGCTCTCGGTCTTTGGCACCAACGACGAGACACGCGCGGCGGGCGATGCGCTGCTGCCGCACCTGCTGCCGATTGTCGGCGCCCTCACCCCGGACAATCAGGGCGGTGCGATGCTGCTCGGGCTGAACGGCATCTGCGTGATCAGCCACGGTTCCTCCAACGCCACCGCCATCATGAACGCACTGCGGGTTGCGGCCGAGATGGATAGCGCCCAGGTCGTCAACCGACTGAGGACGGCGATTAGGCCTGATCCAGTCCAGTAACTCCGTGCGGGTTGTCGCGAGATAAGTAGTCTTGACTTCGAGGCAAAGGAGAGTCCATGACTGCGGACGTCGCACCACCACCGCTGGACCGTTCGGCCATCTTGGAACTTGTTCAGCACGAGCTGGCCGAGATCCTCGAGAAGCAGCCCAGCGAGATTCCTGAGGATGCGGCCTTCGGTGACCTCGGGGCGGATTCGCTGGCGCTGATCGAGCTCGTCGAGGCGCTCGAGGAGCACCTCGCAGCCCAAGTCGCGGGCTTCCACATCGATGACGAGGACCTCGAGGGTCTGACGTCGGTCCATGACGCTGTCGAGTACGTGGCGGCAAAATTACAAGTGTCCTAACGGAGTCTGGCCAGTTGCCCTCATCGCGGGACACACTGGCGCAGCGACTGGGGCTGCGCGCCGATAGCGCAGTCCTGCTCGTGGCGCTCACGCACTCGAGTTACGCCGCCGAGCACGGGTGCACGTCGAACGAGCGCCTCGAATTTCTCGGGGACGCGGTCGTGGATCTCGCGATCGCCGACCTGATCGTGACGGAGTATCCGGCGCTCGACGAGGGGTCGGGCTCGCTCGTCCGTTCACGGGTCGTCAATGAGGAGGCGCTCGCTGAGGCGGCGACGCGTCTGGACCTGGCACGCTACCTGCGCGTCGGGCGAGGGGAGATCAAGTCTCGAGGGCTCCAGCGGCCGTCGATGCTCGCCGACGCCTTCGAAGCCGTCGTCGCGGCCATCTACCTGGAGCGTGGCTATGACGCCGCGCGGGTCTTCGTGTGCGAGGTACTCGGGACGGAGGTGGCGATTGCCGCGCGCGACCCCGATGAGGTCGACCCGAAGACCCGCCTGCGCCAGTGGGCCGAGGCGAGCGGGCTCGGGACTCCGACGTACAGCGTCAGTGCCAGTGGGCCTGCGCACGCGACCACCTTCGAGGCCGTGGTGACCGTCAATGGCGAAGCGCGCGGGGTCGGTCACGGCCGGTCCAAGAAGAGTGCAGAGTCCGAGGCCGCGCGAGCGGCGTGGGAGGGTCGAGGCGATGCCTGAACTACCCGAAGTCGAGACCGTCAGGGCCTCGCTCGCGCGAGACCTCATCGGCAAGAAGATTAAGTCCGCCACGGTCACCAATGGACGTGTCGTGCGGCGTCACAAGTCGGCCAAGGACTTTCGAACGCTCATCGAGGGGCGAACCGTGAAGTCGGCCGAGCGACTCGGCAAATACCTCGTGTTCGCCCTGGACAACGGACACCACCTCGTGGTGCACCTGGGCATGTCGGGGCAGTTGCTGCGCGCGAAGAGCCCCAAGATCCCCAAGCCCAAGCACACGCACGTCGACTTCACCCTCACCCCGGCCGGAGAGTTGCGTTACGTCGACCCTCGCACGTTCGGCGAACTCTTCGTCTCGGTGCCGCCCGAGGAGGGCGTGACCGTCGAGATCTCGAAGTTCGCGAGGCTCGCGATGGGTGGTGATGGTCTGGGCGTGCGTCGACGCGTCCCCGAGTTGGCCCACCTCGGCATCGACCCCCTCGAGGACCAGATCGGCTGGGACCGCTTCGCGGCGATCCTGCGCAGCCGCACGACGCCGCTCAAGGTCGTGCTCACCGACCAGGACATCATCGCCGGGCTCGGCAACATCTACGCCGACGAGATCCTGTTCGCGGCCGGTCTGCGCTACGACCGGCCCGCCGACTCGTTGTCCACCATCGAGATCCGTCGACTTCACCGGTCGATGACCGAGATACTGACCGAGGCGATCAAGTACGGAGGTTCGACGCTCGCCGACGAGCAGTTCGTCGACCCCGACGGCAAGCCGGGGACCTATCAGAACTACCACCAGGTGTATGGCCGAGAGGGTCAGCCCTGCTTCCAGTGCCGTCGCTTGATCGAACGGACCGTGGTGCGGGGCCGAGCTACCTTCTACTGTCCGAACTGTCAGGCCTAGGGCCGGGCGGGGCCGGCGAAGGTTGGTAGCGTCTACCCGTGTTTCTTAAGCGACTGACCATGAAGGGCTTCAAGTCCTTCGCTGACAATACGGTGCTCGAGTTTGAACCCGGGGTCACCGCGGTCGTGGGCCCGAACGGTTCGGGTAAGTCCAACGTCGTCGACGCCGTCACCTGGGTGCTTGGCGCCCAGAGCACGCGGGCACTGCGCAGCGCCAAGATGGATGACGTCATCTTCGCGGGGACCGCCAACCGGGCGGCCCTCGGACGAGCCGAGGTGTCGCTTACCTTGGACAACGCCTCGGGCCGCCTGCCCGTAGACGGTGCCGAGGTCACCATCTCACGGACCCTCTTTCGAAACGGTGACTCCGAATACGCCATCAATGGCACCGTCTGTCGACTGCTCGACGTCCAGGAGCTGCTCGGCGACTCCGGGGTTGGACGTCAACAGCACATGATCATCGGCCAGGGTCAACTCGACTCGATCCTGAACTCGAGTTCGGAGAGTCGACGAGCGGTGATCGAGGAGGCGGCCGGGGTGTTGAAGCACCGTCGCCGCAAGGAACGCGCCGAGCGCCGACTTTCGCAGACCCAAGAGAACCTGGAGCGCCTGGGCGACCTCGTGCGCGAGGTGCGCCGCCAGATGCGTCCGCTCGAGCGCCAGGCGGCGTCGGCGCGCAGTTACGCCGACGTGGAGCGAGAGCTTCGAGCGGCTCGCATGACCCTCTTCGCCGATCGCCGCCAGTCCTTCGACCGCCGAGGGGCCGAGGTCGAAGCGGGACTGACCAACGCGAAGCGCGACGAGGAGACGGTTCGCCGCGAGCTCGTGGTCCTGGATGCCCAGGCCACAGCCACGGCCGCGGAGATGGCGAGTCGGCGCGAGGAGATGCTCGCCTCCACCCTCGGGGCGCTGCAGGGGCTCGCCGAGCGCGCCCGTGGCACGAACTCGGTCATCCGCGAACGCGAGCGCGCCCTTCGCGTGGCCCTTGACGCCTCGGCCGACGAGAACGTGATCGCCACGCTCGAGGCCGACGCGGCGCGGCTTGACGCGGACCTGGTGGTGCTCGACCGCGAGGAGTCGGCGCTGCGACCCGAACACGACGCGCTCGACGAGCGCCGGCGCGCCTACGACGAGCAACGAACAACTTTCGAGGTGACCTACGGGGGTGAGTCGGGCGGGCTCGACGAGGCCGTGCTACGCGCCGCGCGTGAGCGCGCGATCATGCTCGCGCGCACCATCGCGTCACTGGACGAGCGACGCCGGCGTACCGCCGACCGCCGAGGGGAGACCGAGCGGGCTCAGGGTGCCACGAGCGAACGCCTGGCGCAGTCCGACGTCGCCCTTCTGAACGCGCGCGACGCCGCTACTGCCACGCGTGGCGCGCACGAGCGCGCAGCCGTCGAGGCCGACGTCGCCGAACAGCGCCGGATCCTCGCCGAGGACGAGCTGCGAGAGGGCTCGGACGTCGCCGCGCGGACCCAGGCTCGCGCCGAGGCGCTCGCGCGAGCCCTCGAGGAGTTGTCGGGTTCAGGTGGGCGAGACCTCCTGGGCGACCTCGAGGGTGTCCTCGGGTCGTTCCTCGACCTGGTGGACGTGGAGTCGGGCGCCGAGCGCGCCGTCGAGTCGGCCGCCGGCGCGTCCGTGGGTGCGATGGTGGTCGACGGACGACGCTCGGCGCGCGCCGCCCTCGAGGTCCTTCGCCGCGCGGGTGGCGCCGGACTGGTGCTCGCCGCGGGGGAGACCCACGTCGACGCACCGTCGACCCCGGGTCGCGCCCGACGCGTGCGCGATCTCGTGCGGCCACGGACTGGCGCACCCGATCACGTCGCCGGCGTGCTTGACGCGCTCTTCGCGCGCGCCTTCGTGGCGCCGGACTGGGAGACGGGCATCGACCTCGCGATCGCCCACCCCGACCTGGTGATCGTGACCGCTGACGGTGACCGGTTCGCCGCGTCGGGCTGGCGCGTGGCCTCGGGTCGCGCCGTCGTTACCCGCGCTGCCGTCGACGCTGCGGCCGAGGCCGCGGCCGAGGCCGCGACGACCCTGCCCGCCCTTCGTTCGGCGGCGAAACTGGCCGCCGAGGCGGCGGTAAGCGCCCGCAAGTCCTTGACCGAGGCGACCGCCGCCGCGAGCGCGGCCGAGGCGGCCGTGGAGGCGCTCACCCGAGACATCGAGCGCGCCCACGAGCGCCTCGCGGAGTACGCGACGGCCCTCGAGGCGCTGTCGCACGAGTCGGCGGCACTGGAAGACGAGTGGTCCAAACTGAACGGTGAACGCGAGGCCGTCGAGGCGGGCATACCCGATCTCGAGCGCGCCGTCGACGAGGCCGCCGAACGCCAGCGCGCCAGTGTCGCCGCGCAGCGAGCCCTCGAGGAGAGCCAACGTGCGCTCGACAGTGCCGCCTCGGCGCTCGCGCGTCGCGAGGCGGAGTTCGGCGAGCGTCGACGGCTCATCGCCGCGCGGCGTACCGAGATCGAACGGCGCCTGGCCGGACACGCCGCCGAGCGCCAAGCCGCGACGGTACGACGCGAGCGACTCGAGTTCGACCTGGGTGCGCTTAGTCGCCTCGCGGTGTTGGTCGAGCGTGCGAGCGCCGACGTGGCGACCGCCCAGGAGGCGATGGACTCGACGTACCGCGAGCAGCTTGAAGCCTCGCGCGCGAGTGCCGAACGCCTTGAGGCGATCCGTCTCGCCCGTCAGGATCTCGATACGCGACTCTCGACGATGTTCGACGAGCGCCGCCGCCTCGAGGTCGAGCAGGCCGAACTCGCGGTGAAGCGCACGACGCTGTACGAGGCGATCCGACGAGACCTGGGCGTCGAACCCCACGAGGTCGAGCCGGTCGAGGACGTCGAGGTCCCCGAGGGCACGACGCTGGAACAGCGCGTGGGTGAACTCGAGGCGCGCATGACGTCCCTCGGACCGATCAATCCGCTCGCCCTCGAAGAGCTGAGCGCCCTCGAAGAGCGCTACCAGGAGCTCGACGCCCAGGTGGCCGACGTGCGCGGCGCCCGTCGCGAGCTCCAAGAGGTGTTGCGCGCACTCGACGAGGAGATCATGCAGACGTTCTCGATGGCCGTGGCCGACGTGAACGATCACTTCGCCAACCTGATCGGCATGCTGTTCCCCGGCGGTCAGGGCCGCTTGCTGCTTACCGAACCCGACGACCCGCTCAACACCGGCGTCGAGATCGAGGTCCGTCCGATGGGGCGCAACGTCCGGCGCATCTCGCTGCTGTCGGGCGGGGAGCGCTCGATGGCCGCGCTGGCGTTCCTCTTCGCGGTCTTCCGCTCGCGGCCCTCACCCTTCTACATGATGGACGAAGTCGAGGCCGCCCTCGACGACGTCAACCTCCAACGATTCCTGAGCCTGGTCGACGAGTTCCGTGACGAAGCCCAGCTGCTGATCGTCACGCACCAGAAGCGCACGATGGAGTCGGCCGACGCCCTCTACGGTGTCACCATGGTTCCCGGTGCGTCCTCCAAGGTCGTCAGTCAACGCGTCACCCGTGAGGTGGCGTCGTGATCGGCTCGGTCATGGTTCTCGCGTCGGTCGTCGTACTCGTCGTGATCCTCGTCGTGCTCGGCGCGATTGCGATCGCCGTGGCCCGCCGTGGCCGTCGCGTCGTCGCGCCGCCGGCCGCGGCGCCGTTGCCCGACGTCCTCGTCACCGAGATCGCGCAACGGCCTGAACTGGTCGAGGAGCCGACGCTGGGCTCACGACTCGGGGCGTCGCGGGGGGTCTTTGATCGCGTGCGGTCACTCACGACGACTGGGGCGATCAGTGACGAGCAGCTCGACATCGTAGAAGAGGTGCTACTACGCAGTGACGTCGGCGTCGCGACCACCGGGGCGGTCCTCGAGGCACTGCGTCGCGATGGCGCGCCGCAGGGCGTCGCGACGGCAGTGCGTCGACTGCTGCGCGAATCGTTGGTCGACGAACGATACGTCACCACCGCCGCCGAACCGGGGCGGGTCGCGGTCTGGCTCTTCGTCGGGGTGAACGGCGTGGGTAAGACCACGACGATCGGCAAGCTGGCCCACCGCGAGATCACCGCGGGCCGTCAGGTTGTGCTGGCCGCTGGGGACACGTTCCGTGCCGCCGCCGCGGAACAGCTCGCGACCTGGGGCGAGCGCACCGGGGCGGACGTGGTGCGCGCCGGCGAGGGCGCCGACCCCGGCTCGGTGATCCACGACGCGCTCGGACGGGCCAGTGCGCGCGGCGCCGACCTCGTGCTCGCCGACACGGCGGGACGACGGGCGAACAGCACCAACCTGCTCGACGAGCTCGCGAAAGTTCGCCGGGTCGCCGATCGCGCACCCGGACAGGTCGTCGAGACATTCATGGTGCTCGACGCGACCACGGGCCAGAACGCGCTGACCCAGGCGCGCGAGTTCCTCGCCGCGGCGTCGGTGACGGGAATCGTGCTCACCAAACTCGACGGCACCGCCCGTGGCGGCATCGTCGTGGCGATTGAGCGAGAGCTCGCGATCCCGGTGAAGTTCGTCGGCGTCGGCGAGGGCGTGAATGACCTGATCCCCTTCGACCCCGACGAGTTCGTCGATTCGCTCGTGCGGGCCTGACGGTAGCCTGCAGTCCATGTTTGACGCACTCTCGGACCGACTCGAACGCATCGGCGTGTCGCTGCGCTCGCGCGGCCGGCTGAGCGAGGCCGACCTCGACGCCGCGCTGGTGGACGTGCGCTCGGCGCTGCTAGAAGCCGACGTCGAGTTGTCGGTGGTGCGGGCCTTCCTCGAGGCGTTGCGCGAACGCCTGGCGGGTCAGTCGCTGAGCCAGAGCCTCAGCCCCGGCCAACAGGTCATCAAGGCGGTCCACGAGCAGCTCATCGAGGTGCTGGGCGGTTCGGCTCTGAAGGTGACCTACGCGTCTCGTCCCCCGACCGTCATCGTTCTCGCGGGTCTCCAGGGTGCCGGTAAGACCACGACCGCCGCAAAGCTCGCGGCGTGGTTCAAGCAGCAGGGCCGCCAGCCATATCTGATCGCGGCGGACCTCCAACGTCCCGCCGCCGTCGAGCAACTCCGGGTGCTCGGTGCACAGATCGGTGTCGACGTCTTCAGCGAGCCGTCGAGCCCGGTCGACGTCGCGCGAGCCGGGGTGGCCGAGGCGGCGCGGATCGGTCGGGATGTGGTGATCATCGACACCGCGGGTCGTCTGGCCATCGACCAGGCCCTGATGGACGAGGTCCGCGCGATCAGCGATGCGACGTCGCCCCACTACACGTTCCTCGTCATCGATGCGGTGACGGGTCAAGACGCCGTGCTGACGGCGCGGTCCTTCCACGAGGTCCTCGAGTTGTCGGGCATCATCGTGACCAAGCTCGACTACGACGCGCGCGGCGGTGCGGTCTTAAGCGCGCGCGGCGTCGTGGGCCGCCCGGTCGTCTTTGCGTCCACCGGCGAGAAGATGGGGGACTTCGACCTGTTCCACCCGGACCGCATGGCGTCGCGGATCCTCGGGATGGGCGACGCCCTGTCGTTGATCGAGCAGGCCGAGCGGACCATGGACGCCGACGTCGTCGCCGCCTCGGCCGGTCGGATGATGGACGGCTCGTTCACCCTGGACGACTTCCTCGCCCAACTGAACCAGGTGCGAAAGATGGGCTCGCTCGGTGGCCTGATGCGCCTCATGCCGGGCGTCTCCAAGGAGATGCGAAACGCCGCGGCCAACGTCGACGACCGTGAGCTCGACAAGGTCGAGGCCATCATCCGCTCGATGACCCCCCGCGAGCGGCGTGAACCCGTGATCATAGATGGCTCACGGCGCTCGCGCATCGCGGCCGGATCGGGCACGACCGTCAGCGCGGTCAACCAGCTGCTCAAGCAGTTCGGCGAGATGCGCAAGATGATGCGACAGATGGGCGGTGCCAATCCGTCGATGCCGCCCCAGATGGGCAAACTCGCGGCGATGGCCGCCCGGCGCGGCGGCGACGCATTGCCCCCGGGCTTCGAGGCGCTCGGGGCCGGGATGCGTACGGCGCCCCCCGCGACGGGGCCAAAGGGCAAGAAGAAGAAGGGTGGGAGGGTCACCCCCCCCAAACAACGCTAAACTAGGACGCTCGGGTACATCACCCAGTCCCGGTCGGGGCACAGTCTTGGAGGACGTTCGTCGTGGCAGTGAAACTTCGTTTGGTGCGGATGGGCAAGAAGAAGCAACCGACCTACCGCGTCGTGGCTTCGGACAGCCGTCGTGCGCGCTCGGGCGCCTTCCTCGAGATCGTCGGCACCTACCAGCCCCGCGGGCTGTCGGCCGCCAATGACGAGACCATCGTCTCGATCGACAACGAGCGGGCCGTCCACTGGCTGCGCCACGGTGCGCAGCCGACCGAGCGGGTCGCCAAGCTCCTGCGTCAGTGCGGGGCACTGGACGCGTTCGAGGCGTCTAAGGCCGCGCAGTGAGCGACCTCCACGACGACTACGTCGAGGGTGACGTCAACACCATCGATGAGGAAGAGTTCACGCCGGACGCGAGCACCGCGTCGGCCGTGCTGCACTACATCGCGTCGTCCCTCGCGGACGACCCCCAGGCCGTCGCCATCGACGTCTCCGAGCGTCACGGCAAGGTGGTGCTCTCGCTCAGCGTGGGCCCCGACGACATGGGTCGGATCATCGGCCGACGTGGCCGCACCGCCCAGGCCATCCGAGCGCTGGTCAGCGCCGCGGGTTCGCGCGACGGCGTCACGACGTCGGTAGACATCGTCGACTGACGTGTCCGACGAGCGCGTGCTCGAGGTCGGACGGATCATCAAGGCCCACGGGCTGCGCGGGCAGCTGCTCGTCGATTTCTGGACGGACCGGAGCGAACGATGGGCGCCCGGTTCGACGCTCACCACCGACCGCGGGCCGTTCACCGTTCGCGCCGCCGCTCGCCACCAGGACCGCTTCATCGTGACCTTCGAGGGCGTCGAACGCCGCGAGGAGGCCGAGCAGTTGCGCGGCACGGTGCTTCGCGCCCCGCGAATCGACGATGACGACGACGACGCCATCTGGATCGACGACCTCTACGGTGCGACGGTCTATGACGCGACGGGGACGGCGCGCGGGGTCGTCGTCGACGTCGAAGCGAACCCCGCGAGTGACCTGCTCGTGCTCGATAGCGGCACGCTGGTGCCCCTCACCTTCGTTACGGCTCTCCAGGCGAACGTACGCATCGACGTCGACGTCCCCGACGGGCTCTTCGAATGACGCTGCGCGTCGACGTGCTCACACTCTTTCCCGAGGCGATCACCGGCTACGCGTCGACCTCGGTGGTCGGTCGGGCGGCCGAACGCGACCGGTGGCGCCTGCGGGTCTTTGACCTGCGCGACCAGACCGACGACGTGCACCGCACGGTCGATGACACCCCCTACGGCGGCGGGGCGGGGATGGTGATGCGCGCCGAGCCGATCCTGCGCACCGTCGAGGCGACGCCCGATCTCGCGCGGCCGCTCATCGCGTTGACGCCGTCGGGCCGTACGTTCACCCACGCCGTCGCGCACGACCTCGCCGCGACCCCGGGGTTCTCACTGTTGTGCGGTCGCTACGAGGGGATCGACCAGCGGGCCATCGACCTGGTCGTGGACGACGAGCTGTCGGTCGGTGACTTCGTGCTCGCCGGCGGGGAACTCGCGGCGCTGTGCGTGATTGAGGCGGTGGTGCGGCTGTTGCCGGGGGCACTCGGCAATGACGCCTCGAGCCTGGACGAATCCTTCGTCGACCACCTGCTCGAGTACCCGCAGTACACCAAGCCCGCTGAGGTCCGAGGCCTGGCGGTGCCCGAGGTGCTCCGATCAGGCGACCATGCACGCATCGCGCGATGGCGGCGTGCCCAGGCCCTGGCACGAACGCTCGCGCGCCGCCCCGACCTGATCCGGGCTCGCGGCGGGCTCAGTGACGAGGACCGGGCGGTACTCACCGAGTTCGCCCTGGTGGAAGAGGACCGCGGATTCCGCTAGACTTCTACAGCCCGAGACCCGAAGGGGACGCTGATGAATCCGACTGAACTGATTGACCGCGACTCGTTGCGTGACGACATCCCGGCCTTCCGCGCTGGTGACACGCTGAAAGTCCACGTCCGGGTCGTTGAAGGCACTCGCGAGCGCGTCCAGGTCTTCCAGGGCGTCGTCATCCGTCGCCAGGGTTCGGGGCTACACGAGACCTTCACGGTCCGCAAGATCAGCTTCGGCGTCGGGGTTGAGCGGACGTTCCCCGTCCACGCACCCACGATCGCCAAGATCGAGGTCGAGACCTACGGTGACGTGCGTCGGGCCAAGCTGTACTACCTCCGTGATCTGCGCGGGAAGGCCGCGAAGATCAAGGAACGGCGCGTAACCGAGCGCGCGTAAGGCCCGCATGGGCGACGAAGAGCTCGACGACTACGAGTCGACCCTCGAACTGGCGTTGGTCCAGGAGTACAAGGCCGTGGTGGGGATGTTC
>JAJYPU010000093.1 GCA_021795095.1 Actinomycetes bacterium
TGTGGAAGCGTCGGAATCCCTCGCAGAGGTAGTTGAGCCCGGGCTCTGCGTCCTCGCTCAGGGTGAAGCGGTCCTTCGGGCAGCCGCCGTGGCAGAACGACAGGACGGGGCATCGCTGACACTGGGACGGCAACGCGTCGCGCTTGGCCTGGCCGAAGGCGACCTGGGTGGGCGACGACGCGAGGTCGAGCAGCTGGTCGGTACGAATCGACCCGAGGCGGTGCTCGGGATCGACGAAGTGGTCACAGGCGTAGACGCCGCCGTCGTGTTCGATCGCGAGTACTTGGCCGCAGGTCTCTGCGGTGACGCACAGCGTGCCGCCGCCGTTGGTGGTCACGAAGAGGCCCTCGAGGAACCCCTGGACGACGAGGCGGTTGATGTCGTGACGGACCCACTCGTCGAAGATCGCGATGAGGAAGTCCCCGAACTCGGCCGGCCCGACCGATTCGGGCGTGACGACGCCGTCGACGTCGCGGGCGACGATCGGGATGAACTGGATCCACGTGACCCCCAGGTCGCGCAAGTACCGGTAGACCTCGAGGGGTCGCGCCGCGGTGGCCGCGTTCACGGTGCACAAGATGTCGGGTTCGACCCCTCGCGCGCGCAGGCGGGCCAGCGCGTCGAGCACGCGGTGGTGGGTCGCTCGACCACGGCGGTCGTGTCGCAGCGCGTCGTGGGTCGACGGTCCACCATCGACGCTGAGGCCGACCGCGACGTGGTTCTCGGCGATGAAGGCGGCCCAGCTGTCATCGAGCAGGGTGCCGTTGGTCTGGAAGCTGTTGAGCCAGGTCCAGCCCTCGGGGGCGAGCTCCGCCTGGATCGCGAAGGCCCGTTCGTAGAAGGCGCGGCCCGCGAGCAGTGGCTCGCCGCCGTGCCAGACCACGTGCACGGGCGAAGCCTTCGATCCGGCGATCGCGCTCGTGAGGTACGCGCGCAACACGTCCTCGGACATCCGGTAGCGCTCGTCGCTCGCGAAGAGCTCGGTCTTTGCTAGGTAGTAGCAGTAGTCGCAGTCGAGGTTGCAGATCGGCCCGACGGGCTTGACGATCGTGACGGCGCTGGAAACGTCGGAGGGATTCGAACGTGCCGTCTCCATCCCGTCAGTCTCGCACGCCCGTCGCGCGGTTCGTGGCGCGATGACCCGTGCGACGCCATGTAGGGTCGGGGGCGACGACGAAGGAGGGTCCGCACCATGCCCGACAACCACGGACATCCCCGACCGCACATCACTCACGCCACGCACGTCGAGTCGTGGCTGCTGGACATGGACGGGGTCCTGGTGCGAGAGGAACACCCGATCGACGGCGCGACGGAGTTCCTCCAGCGCCTGCGCGACCGGGGCACGCCGTTTCTCGTGCTGACCAACAACTCGATGTACACCCGTCGCGACCTGAGCGCCCGGTTGCGCTGGAACGGCCTGGACGTCCCCGAGGACCACATCTGGACCTCGGCGCTGGCGACCGCCGTCTTCCTCGATGCCCAGCGTCCCCGTGGCACGGCCTTCGTCATAGGCGAGGTCGGCCTCACGACCGCGCTGCACGACATCGGCTACACCCAGTCCGAGAACGAGCCCGACTACGTCGTGGTCGGCGAGACCCGTAGCTACAGCTTCGACCGGATCACCCGCGCGGTGCGCCTCGTCGGCGAGGGGGCGCGGTTCATCGCGACCAACCCCGACCCCACCGGTCCGAGCCTCGAGGGGCCGCTCCCGGCGACCGGCGCGGTGACGGCGTTGATCAGCAAGGCGACCGGTCGACAGCCGTACTTCGTCGGCAAGCCGAACCCACTGATGATCCGCTCGGCGTTGCGTGAGCTCAACGCGCACTCCGAGACGACCGCGATGGTGGGCGACCGGATGGACACTGACGTGGTCGCCGGTCTCGAGGCGGGCTTGCACACCGTGCTCGTGCTCTCGGGCGTCTCGAGCGAGGAGTCGGCCAACCAGTACCCCTACAAGCCGTCGCGCGTCGTCGGGTCGGTGGCCGACTTGTCCGCGGAACTGACCTGATCTACCCGGCGGTCACGATCCCCGTCTGGTAGGCGAGCACGACGAGTTGGGTCCGGTCGCGGGCGTCGAGCTTGGCGAGGATCCGACTCACGTGGGATTTTACGGTCGCCACGCTCATGTGGAGCTCATCGGCGATCTCGGCGTTGGAGGAACCGTGCGCGATCGCGATCAGGACCTCGTGTTCGCGCCCGGTGAGTCGCCCGAGGTCCACGGTCGCCGCCGTCGGCGCGGGACGGCTCGTGAAGGCGGCGATGAGTCGACGGGTCACGCTCGGTGCGAGCAGTGCGTCGCCGGCGGCGATGACGCGAATCGCGCTGAGCAGTTCCTCGGGCGGGGTGTCCTTCAAGAGGAAGCCACTGGCCCCGGCACGAAGCGCGTCAAAGACGTACTCGTCGAGGTCGAACGTGGTGAGCATCAAGATGCGCGTGTGGCGTCGAGCGGGACTGGACGTGATGAGCCGCGTCGCCTCGATGCCGTCCATCGTGGGCATGCGCACGTCCATCAAGACGACGTCGGGGTTGGTCTGGGCGATGACCGTCACGGCCTCGGCGCCGTTCTGGGCCTCGCCGACGACCTCGAGGTCGGTAGCGGAGTTAACCAGCACCTCAAAACCGGCGCGCACGAGGGCCTGATCGTCGACGACGACCACGCGGATGGTCATCACTCACCGACCGTTCGCAAGACCGCCGTCACCGCGAAGCCACCGTCGGGTCGAGTGTGCGCGTCGAGCGTGCCGCCGAAGGCGATGGCGCGTTCGCGCATGCCGATGATCCCGTGGGTGTTCCCGCCCGTCAACGCCGCTTTCGGGTGGGCGCCGGGTTCGTTTACGACCGTGATCGTGACGTCGTGGTCGCTGAAGGCGAGGTGGACCAGTGTGTCCGCGCCATCGGCGTGCTTGACGACGTTGGTGAGGGCCTCTTGGACGATCCGGTAGATCGAGAGCTCGAGGCCGAGTGGCAGGTGTGGTGCGGGACCGTCGAGCCGCCACGTGACCTTCATGCCGGTGGCCCGGACGCGGTCGAGCAACTCGGTGAGGTCCGACAGATCCGGTGTGGGGGTGTGGGCGGGGGCGTCGAGTCCGGCGTTGGTTCGTCGCAGGACGGTGATCACGCGGCGCAACTCGTCGAGGGATTGGCGGCTCGTCTCTTCGACGGTCGCGAGCGCTCGTCGGGCCTGCTCGGGCTGCTGGTCCATCACGTGGCGTCCGACCCCCGACTGGACTGCGATCACGCTGAGGCTGTGGGCGAGGATGTCGTGGAGCTCGCGGGCGATCTCGAGGCGCTCCTCACTGATCGCGCGGTGGGCTTGGTCGATCTCACGACGTTGCCGTTCGGCGACCTGTTCGGCGATGGCGCGGCGGAACTCGCGGCGGGTCCGGATGCTGTCGCCGATGAACCACGTCGCGAGGGCGAGCAGCAGGTTGAAGGTGACATCGCCCTGGGCCCGGTGAAAGTACGCGGCGACAGCCAGCGCCACGAGGATTGCGCCCTCGAGGACGATGAGCGTGACCAGCGACTGGCGTCGTGGTCGGGTGGTGGCGACCGTGTAGAGCGGGAAGGCGAGCAGGGGAGCGGGGGCGAGCGAGTGGCCGAGGATGGTGGTGGCGACCGTGGCGCCGCCGACGAGGATCATGGCCGACAGGGGCGAGACGCGTCGCCAGGCGGTCGGGACGGCGGCGAGCAGGAAGAGTGAGCCGAGGACCACCCGGTTGGTGCCCGCGACCTCCGTGGGATGGGCGTGGGCCAGCAGGAAGAAGTGCGTGACGAAGCCGGCGGTGAAGAACGCGGCGACCGCGATGTCAAAGCCCACCCACTGGCGTGGTGAGATGCGTTCGAGCCAGGGCGCGCCCGCGACCTTAACGGCGCTGCTCGATGGTGTCACGGTCCGACGCTACCGACTCGGGGGCTTCGTCGACTCCTCCTTGCGATGTAGCGCGTCCGTCGCGCGGATGAGCCTGCGCGCGGTCCCGAAATCATCCTGAAGTATGAGTCAAGTTCGGTCGCGCGATCGAGTCGACCGGGCGCTTGCCCCGCGACACTGGTGAGGACCCCGGTTCGGGGCGGATGAGGAGCGACCGTGATCGACGTACGTGGCGTAACCAAGCGCTTCAAGGACACCCTGGCCGTGGACAGTCTGAGCTTCGAGGTGCCGACCGGTGTCGTCACGGGGTTCCTCGGCCCGAACGGGTCGGGCAAGTCGACGACCATGCGCCTCATCATGGGTCTGGACCACGCCGACGTCGGCGAGGCGGTGATCAACGGCGTCCCCTACCACCGGCTCGCCCAACCCCTGCGTGAGGTCGGCGCGCTGCTCGAGGCCAAGGCGATTCACCCGGGCCGCACGGCTTTCAACCATCTCTGGTACCTCGCCCAGACCAACGACATCGCCCGTCGACGCGTGAGCGAGGTGCTCGAACTCGTCGGGCTCACCCAGGTGGCCCATAAGCGCGTGGGCAAGTTCTCCCTCGGCATGGGTCAACGACTGGGCATCGCCGCGGCGCTGCTCGGCGATCCGGGGACGCTGCTCTTCGACGAGCCGATCAACGGGCTCGACCCCGAGGGCATCCTGTGGGTGCGCAATCTCCTGAAGGGGTTGGCCGCCGAGGGACGCACGGTCTTCGTCTCGAGCCACCTGATGAGTGAGATGGCCCTCACCGCTGACCACCTTGTCGTAATCGGCCGGGGGCGTCTCATCTCGACCGGTTCGGTGAGCGACTTCATCACCACCAACGCGAGCCAGTTTGTGCGGGTGCGCACTCCGCGTGCCGACGAACTCGAACGCTTGCTCGTCACCCAGGGCGCTCGCGTGCAGCGAGAGGACGACGCGTCACTCACCGTGAGCAGCCTCTCGGCGGAGCAGATCGGGGAGACCTGTGGCCACGCCGGGATCGTTTTGTACGAGCTCTCGCCCCAGTCGGCCTCACTCGAAGAGGCCTTCATGGAGATGACCCGTGAAAGCGTCGACTATCACGGACACGAGTCGACGATGACGTCGCGGCGTCCACGAGCGGAAAGTAGCCAGCCATGACTTCCACCACCCCCACCGACTGGTCACCAGCGCCGTCGGCGCATCCTCGCCAGCGCATGGTCAGTCTCTTGCGAGCCGAGTGGACCAAGATGCGTACTGTCCGCTCGACGATGTGGACGCTCGTCGCGATGACCATCATCACCGTCGGTATCTCCATGATCGCGGGTTCGACCATCGCGAGTCGATGGAACACCTTCTCGGTGATCCATCGACTCACCTTTGATCCCACGAGGATCTCGCTGCGTGGCCTGCTATTCAGCCAGCTGATCATCGGCGTACTCGGCGTGCTGGTGATGAGCGCCGAGTACGGCACGGGGACGATCCGAGCGACGCTCGCGGCCGTTCCTCGCAGACCTCGAGTCCTCGCGGCCAAGGCCGCCGTCTTCTTCGTGGTGGCGGTGGTGGCCGGCGAGGTGCTCGCCTTCAGCGGGTTCCTAGTCGGCCAGGCGCTGCTCGTGAGCCCGGCGCCTCACGCCGTGCTCTCCCAGCCCGGCGTCCTTCGCGCCGTCGCCGGTGGCGGGCTCGTCGTCGCCGTTCTCGGGCTCTTCGCCCTCGGACTCGCGACGATCATCCGGCACTCCGCCGGGGCGATCACCGCGTACGTGGGCATCCTGTTGGTCGCCCCGATCATCCTGCAGTCGCTGCCGTCGTCGATCGGTCAGCCGATCCTCAAGTTCATGCCCTTCACGATCAGTGACACGATGACCTCGGTGGTCCCGAACGGGAACGGCGCGTTCAGTCCGTGGGTGGGTCTCCTGGTTCTCGTCGGCTACGCCATTGCCGCACTCGTGATCGGCGGGTGGCTGCTCAATCGACGCGACGCGTAGCGCCTCGAAGTAGCCGCGTCGACAGACCCGGCGTCGCCCCCGAGCGTCGACGATGAGTAGGCTGCCTCGTCGAAGAGGAGCAACGTGTCGATTCCCCAGCTATTTGACCTATCGGGCCGCACCGCGATCGTCACCGGCGCGGGCAGTGAGAGCGGAATCGGTTTCGCAACCGCCCGCCTGCTCGTGGACCTCGGTGCCACGGTCGTGGTGACCTCAACGAGTTCACGGATCAACGAGCGCGTCGAGGAACTGGGTCCAGAGCGCGCGGTCGGTATCGTCGGTGACCTCACCGAGGTCGACGCGGCCCCGCGACTGGTCCGAGCCGCCCTCGAACGGTTCGGGGCGCTTCACATTGTCGTGCACAACGCGGGCATGACGTCGGTGAGCGATCCGGTCCAGGTGAACGGGGCCATCGAGACCATCGACTACGACGGGTGGCGCCGTGGAATCGCGCGCAATCTCGATACCGCCTACCTGGTCGCCCACGAGGCGATGCCCGTGCTCACGGGGGCGGGGTGGGGGCGCTTCATCCTGGTGGCGAGCGTGTCGGGACCGGTCATGGCGATGCGACACGAGCCCGCCTACGCGACGGCCAAGGCCGGCATGGTGGGCCTCGCGCGCGCCCTCGCCGTGGACGTGGCGCGTCACGGCGTGACGGTGAACGCCGTGGCGCCGGGGTGGATCGCGACGGGCTCACAGACTCCCTTCGAGGCCACCCAGGGCGAGGCGACGCCGCTCGGGCGCAGCGCGCGACCCGACGAGGTCGCGGCCGCCATCGGGTGGCTCGCCACGCCCGGCGCCTCCTACGTCACGGGGCAGTGTCTCGTGGTGGACGGGGGCAACGCTGTCGCCGAGGAGCGCTCCTAGATCAGTCAGGATTCGGCGTTTGGAGGAGATTGTGGTTGATACTCGTTCAGGAGTGCCCAAATGGATCGAATCAGTTCAGAAACTCTGCGCGGCGGGACAACCTCACCAGAAACGGTCTTGGCGCCGTTACTTCGCAAGAACGACACCGTGACGATCGCACAGCCGAGATCCTCGCCTCCGGCGCCGCCCGCCACCGAGGAGGTGTGACCGAACACCTTGTCAATCCGCGCGCCTGTGCTCAATCACACCGGTGCACTGGGAACCATTGAGCAATCGGCATCCGCCATTCGATCTTGAACGACTGTGAGGATTTAACCGTGCGACCTGTGAACCTCGCCATCGCCAACGCTGGCGGGACGCTCGATGTCCTTGTCGACGCCATAAACGAGGCGTTCCAGGCGGCGCTCGCGCCCGCGAAAGAGTTGCTCGGCGTAGAAGG
>JAJYPU010000094.1 GCA_021795095.1 Actinomycetes bacterium
CACCCCGAGGCGATACTGATCGTATGCCCGAGGCGACACTCACCAAGGTTCACCAGGGCTTCTCGTACCGACTCGATCCCACGCCCGAGCAGCGCGCGCTGCTCGCGAGTCACACGGGGGCATCGCGGTTCTGTCACAACTTTCTGCTGGGACTCATCCTCGCGAACTGGAAGGAGAACCGGGAGCGGAAAGAAGCCGGTGAAGAAGTCACCAAGGAGAGTTATCTCGGCACTCGCCAGTTGGACCTCCAGAAGCTCTGGTACGAGCGCAGAGCAGACGCCGCCCCGTGGTTCACGGAGAACGCCTCGTCAACCTACAACTACGCGCAACTGCACCTCGCCCGGGCCTTCGCCAACTACTTCGCCGGGCGCACGCGAGTACCCGCGTTCAAGTCCAAGGGACGAAGTGAGTCCTTCACCCTGGCCGGTAGTTCTACCCGCCTCGTTGATTCACACCACGTGCGACTCAGCCGTATCGGCGATGTGAAGACCTACGAGTCGATGCGCAAGCTCCACCGCCACCTCGAGCGCGGTAGTGCTCGGATCCTGTCGGTCACGGTCACCGAGCGCCGGGGGAACTACACGCTCGCCTTCACCGCCGAGGTGAGCCGGGTGATTCCCGCCCCGAGGCCGCCCGAGCGGGTGATCGGCATCGACGTGGGGCTCGCCACTCTCTACACCGGCGCCACCTCTGACGGCACGCAGGTCCTCTCCGTGGCGAACCCGAGGCACTACCAGAAGTCGGAAGCAAGGCTGGCCAGAGCCCAGCGCGTGGCCTCTCGTCGCTGCGGACCTCGAAAGGGGGTCGCCCCGTCGAACCGGTGGCGACGTGCGAACCAGCGAGTCCAGAACGCCCACGCCGACATCGCCAACGCGAGGCGCAACCTCATCCACGACACCACCACGATGCTCACGAAAAACTACGACCGCATCGTCGTTGAGGACCTCAACGTGAAGGGGATGCTAAAGAACCGCACCCTCGCCAAGCACATCAGTGACGCCGCGTGGGGAGAGTTCGTCGCAGCTCGAGTACAAGGCCACCTGGTACGGCTCGACTGTCGTCAAGGCCGACCGCTTCTTCCCGTCAAGTAAAACCTGCAGCTCGTGTGGGGCAGTGAAAGCCAAACTGCCCCTCGAGATCAGGACGTATCACTGTGAGGCCTGTGGACTCACACTCGGCCGCGACCACAACGCCGCGGTCAACCTGGCTAGGTGGACCAGTCAACCTACCTCCGCGGGGACACGCTCCGTGGCTGGACGTGGAGGGGAGGTAAGACCGCGACGGACTCGTTCTGTCACGGCTCACCCCGATGAAGCGTCAACCGAAACGCCGACTCTCGTCGGCGCGTAGGAGAAACCACGGAGCGGAAGTTAGGAGGTGGAGCGGCTATTTGCCGTACTCCTTCGCCAACCATCTTTGCCGCGGGGGGAGGGTCTTGATCAGGTACCACGTCGTTCGAACTAATTCGGTCACTTTCGGCTGGTTGATTTGACACTACTTGCCCGAAAATCGTCTATTTAGTTGGCGGCAGTGGATGCGCCGGAGCAGCCTCGTCTGCGCTGGGCACGAAGTGAGTGATGGTGGTCTACAGTGGGCTGAAGTAGGTGGTCAATACTATGTGTGACAGATACTATCAGTGACACATACTATGTGTGACTAATAGTATGTATCAGGCACAGTACAGTGCTACCGGCCAGGAGTCTCCGAGCCAGGTGGCGGGGGGTTCGCATGCAAGCAACCGACGAACGGCAACTAGATACCTTCCTCGACGCCGCAGTGGCCCGGCCCACCCTCGGGCTTATGTACGGCCGCCGGCGGATCGGCAAGTCTACGGCTCTGGTGGAACGGGCCTACGCCCGCAGCGGCTTCTACTTTGAGGCCACCAGGGTGGAGACCTCAATGCAATTGGACCGACTGGCGCGCGCCCTCAGCGAGCACCTCAACCTTCCGGGGCGCCTCACCTTCGCCGACTGGGAGGAGGCCGTCGGGGCACTACTGACTCTGGGCGAAGATCGGCCGATCCCGGTGGTCTTGGATGAGGTCGGTCACGTCCTCGAAGCGGATCCTTCCTTTGAATCGGTGCTGGCCTCAGCGTTCGGACCCGGCGCACGACGGGGCAAGCGCAGCCAGGTGCGCCTGGTTCTGTGCGGGTCAGCCATTGCCATGATGCGCGCTCTGACCGCGGGCGAGGCGCCGCTGCGTGGCCGCGCGAGCATGGAGCTCGTCGTCCAGGCTGATAACTACCGCGTGGCCGCTCAGCGTCTCCCTGCCACGTGCGACCTGGCGACGGCCACGCGGGTGTTCGCGGTGATCGGCGGCGTCGTAGGGTACGCGACGGACATGGTCGGTTTCGATCTGCCGACGTCGGCACCGGACTTCAATCGCTGGGTCACCGATCGCGTACTCGTCCAGGGAGCTACGCTGCACTCCGAAGCGACGACGCTACTGGCCGAGGATCCGACGTTCGCGGGTCGCGGCTCCCTGCTCTACAACAGCATCTTGGGAGCCATCGCCAACGGCGCAATCACGGCGGGAGCGATCGCCAAGATTCTCAAGAAGGCGGTCACCAACATCGCTCCGGGACTCAACCGACTCGTCGACGCTGGCTTCGTCGTCCGTCTCGAGGACCCCATTCGTCGCCAGCGCCCCGCGTACGCGTTGGTCGACTCGTTCCTTCAGTTTCACTACGCCGTGCTCGAACCCCACGGAGCCCTGTTGCGCGACCGCGACCCACGTGACTCGTGGGACACGCGTTTGGAGGAGGTCTTCAATTCCCAGGTACGCGGCCCTGTCTTTGAGGAGCAGGCCCGCGCATGGGTACGTCGCTTCGCCGACTCGTCGACCCTTAGCATTCGCGATCACGTCGGTCCCTCGTCGGTGAACGTCGACGGCACGGTTCACCAGGTCGATGTCGTTGTCGCGGCGGCCGGCGAGGAGCCCTCCGATCGCACGATCATGGCGATCGGCGAGGCCAAGTCCGGCGAGGCTCTCACCACCGCTCATCTGCACCGTCTCGAACGCATCCGTGCCGCACTGGGCGAACGCGCGGCGAACTCGAAACTACTGCTCTTCGGCCCGTCGATCGACAGTCCGCTGCACCGTGCGGCCGACCGCCGTGCGGACGTCGAACTCATCGATCTCGAGCGACTGTACGGCGGGTCCTGAGAGCTAAGTCGTAAGTTCCCGGGTGGGAGGACCCACTTGCTAGTGCCGGTCCATGCACAGCACAGATCAGGCTGCTCCGGCGCTTTCGATTGTCGCCATCACGCAGCACATCGACTCGGACCAGCACCGCGACCACTGCCGCGATACCTTTGCCATCTAAGTAGACCATTTTCTCCCCAAATGGTGTCAAATCAACCAAAATGTCCACTAAACGCTGAACCCTAATTTGAGCACGTGACGAGTCACACCATCGGGG
Organism: Actinomycetes bacterium; assembly: GCA_021795095.1. The sequence goes on from JAJYPU010000094.1 coordinate 3,422, forward strand.
TCACTCGAACTGGACAAACCGTCACAACAATTTCAGATCACGCGCAAGAGTTCTTCGCACCGTCCAGTGAGAATGACGCCATGCGATTGAAAGGACGAGACGTGGTGCGCAGCGAGACGACGATTTACGTGCTGGTGATCCTGGCGTCGCTCGGTGCAATGGTCGCCATGCACCGTGGCCGCCACGATCACGCCGGTTGCACGGACTGCCGTCACGGCGCTGGTCCAGCGGATCGATCAGCCACCGACGACCCACCGCCCAACGAGGTACCCGCCGACGAGCTGACCTCACTCGAGCGACACCACGCGGGCCTGCGCGGCGCGGGCCGCTTCGAAGACCATTGAGGGTCACCGAGTCGCGCGGACATCACCGACGCGACCCGAATCATCGACGGTTCTGCGATGTGTCAGTGTCGTGGGCTACAGCGTTCACGGCGCGAGTGCACCGAGTGCTCCGCATCGCCGCGATCGTCACGCTCGCCGTCGCGTCGACGATTAGTGCCGGCACGGACGCCGGGGGCGCGTCGATCACGGGTGATCGTGCGGCCGCCGCACGGTTGTACGCGCAGATTCAGTCGATCAGTGACCGGATGGATGCGGCGAGTCAACACTACGACCTCGCCCAAATCAATCTGATCCGGGTCGAACACGCCATCACGACTACAAGGAACGTCACTTCCTCCATCAACCTCCAGTTGACGAGAGATCGCGACATACTCCGGGCCGATGTCGTCTACGCCTACGTCACCGGCGACAATCTCAGCATCAACATGCCCCAGTTCCTCTCGAGTCCGGCCGATGACGGATCGCGCGGGGTCTATCTGCACTACGCCGAAGGTCGAATCTCGACTGCGATGGGGGCGCTGCGAGCCACTCGTGAGCGACTGAGCACGCAGCGCCACATCTTCGCCACCGAGGTTCGTCGTGCCGCAGCGGCGACCTCCGCCGCTCGGCTCGCCGTTGCGGACGCTCGCGTTCTGCTCGGCACGTTGCACGAGGCGTTGAGTCAGGTGACGAACGACATCGCCTCCTACATTCGCGAGCGGCAGACTGCGGCGGCCGCAGCGGCGATACGCACCCTCCAGTCGGCGAAGCCGATCGCTGGCTATCGCGCCGTTCCAACCGACGATCGAGCCAGCGTCGCCATCCGCGCCGCGTTCAGCCTGCTCGGCGTCCCCTACGTGTGGGGTGGCGCGTCGCGTCGAGGCGTCGATTGCTCAGGTCTCATATTGCTCGCCTACGCAGCCGCGGGAATATTCTTGCCGCACTACTCCGGATTCCAGTTCGCCGCGACAGAGCGGGTACCGCTCTTCGACCTCCGCCCGGGTGACATCCTCTTCTACGGCAAGAACGGCGATGACCACGAGACGCTCTACATCGGTAACGGCAAAGTGATCCAGGCGGAGCGGACGGGAACGGTCGTCCAGATCACGCCGATCTGGTTCGGGCCCGACTTCGCGGGCATCGGCCGACCGATCGCACGATGACCTCGACCTTGCCACGGGAACCTGGCCACGTGTCACTGCCGATCGACGGCCATCGCTGCGCGCAACTCCGGCTCTGATATTCACGTCCTCATCGGTCGGGTCCCTCAAGACGCGCGACCAACCTGAAACGTTCCAGAACAACCGGCGTCGCGTCGTCGAGGATCCCGGCGCGCCCGCCGAGCTCGGCGCGAACCTCCTCGCCGCGCCAGAAGGCCTCGTGGGCTACTCGCCACGCCTCCACGGACGCGTAGCCTTCGCCCTCGTCGATGCAGTGCGCGAGGTCCACCGCACCGAGTGGCACGACGGCGACGGCGGTCACCTCGATCACGGCGACGCGCCGACCACCCGAATCGACGACGGTGAATCGTTGCCCCGGCTCGGGCATCGGCTCACCGAGGTCGTACTCAGCGGCGAGACTCGTCGTCGCCACCTTCTCACCGCGCAGGATCGCGTCGACCAGCCGGTCGCGCAGTGGCCCGGGAAAGGCGAACTCCGCGACGGGGAGTTGCGCTACGCCAGCCGAGTCTTCTTCCACCCGCGTAGCGTACGACGCCACCGACGCCGACGAAGTCCACTCAGGATTCGAAGAGCGCCCGGTGGATCTCGCGGGTGGCCGTCGAGCGGTTGAGTGTGTAGAAGTGCAGTCCCGGCGCGCCGCGCGTGAGCAGCTCCCTCGACAGCGCGGTCGCCGCCTCGATGCCGGCCGCGCGCACCGCGGCCGCTCCTCCGGCCTCGTCCGCAGCGACCAGGTGGGTGACCAGCTCGTCGGGCACGGCCGCACCCATCAGGGCCATCCGCTTCACGCTACTGAGGGTCGTCACGGGCATGATGCCCGGCAGAACGGGCTTGTGCACGCCGAGGTCGGCCAGCTCGGCGACGAGTCGACTCCACTCGTCGGCACGGAAGAAGAACTGGGTCACGGCGAAGTCCGCGAGGGCGAGCTTCTCGGCGAGGTGGCGCCGGTCATCGGCGTTATTCGCCGACCGGGGATGGCCCTGGGGGTGGGCTGCCACGCCGACCGCGAAGTCGCCGACCTCGCGCGCGAGCTCGACGAGGTCGATCGCGTGGGCGAAGTCGCTCGACACGTTCGAGCCGTCATCGGGCACGTCACCGCCGAGGGCCATCACGTTCTGCACGCCGGCCGTGGCGTAGCGGGCCAGTACCTCAGCCATCGCGGCCCTCGTGTGGCCGACGCAGATCAGGTGGGCCATCGCGGTCATGACCCCGTCGTGCTGGATCCGCGTGACGAGGTCGAAGGTGCGCTGGCGGGACTCGGTCCCGCCCCGGTAGGTCACCGAGACGAACGAGGGTGCGAGTGGTGCGAGGTCGGCGAGCGTCGTGTCGAGCACGCGGGCCTCATCGTCGGATTTGGGCGGGAAGAACTCGAACGACCGGGTGAGCCCGGCCGCCAACAGCGTGTCGATACGCACGGACTAGGCGCGACCGAAATCGTCTTGGAGCCGCACGATGTCGTCCTCACCGAAGTACGTGCCCTGCTGGATCTCGATGAAGATGACCGGCGAGTCGCCGCGGTTCTCGCAGCGGTGCGCCTGGCCGAGCGCGACGTCCACCGAGTCGCCGGTGCTGACCTCGCGCTCGACGCCGTCGAGCACCACCGTGGCGCGACCGGTGAGGAAGTACCAGTGCTCGGCCCGACGGGCGTGGGTCTGGTAGCTGAGGCGCTTGCCGGGCATGACCACGATGCGCTTCACCTTGTAATCGAAAGAGGAGTCGTCGAGGACCGTGAAGTTGCCCCACGGCCGCTCGTCGTATTCACGACCGAGTTCGTCCATTGTCATCGCACTTTCTGTGCCGCGAGTACGGCGTTGCGAACCAGCATGGCACGAGTCATCGGTCCGACGCCACCGATGCGCGGCGTGATCCATCCGGCCACGTCCGCCACGCTTTCCTCGACGTCGCTCAGGAGCTTCTTGCCCGACCAACTCGTGCCGGCCCCGACCACGGCGGCCCCGGGCTTGACCATGTCCGGGGTGACGAGTCCGGCCCGTCCGGCGGCGGCCACGATGACGTCCCCCGTGCGCGTGATCGCCCCGAGGTCGTCCACCCCGGTGTGCACCACCGTCACCGCCGCGTTGCAGCCGGGCCGCTTCAGCGCGAGCAGCAGCGCGAGGGGACGCCCAATGGTCAGGCCCCGTCCGATCACCACGACGTGGCGACCCTCGACGGGCACGTGGTAGTCGCTGAGCAGCTCGACGATGCCCGCGGGCGTGCAGGGCAGCGGGCCCGG
>JAJYPU010000095.1 GCA_021795095.1 Actinomycetes bacterium
GCGCCCGAGCGGGGGCGTGGGGGCGATCTCGAGGATCGCCACCGCGTCGCGATCGTCGAGGTCGGTGCCAAAGGCGTTGAGAGCTCCCGGGTAGTAGTCCTTTAACGCGTTGCGCAAGGCGTTCGCCTCTCGCTGGCGCGCCCAGATGGCGCTCTGGTGGGCGCGCGCGAGAACCTTCACGGCTTCAGCGCCCTCGGAGTCGCCGGCCGCCTCGCGGTGGTTGTGTCGGTCGGTTCGCACCAGGTCAGCGAGGACCTTCGCGTCGCCGGGGTCGGACTTCGATCCCGACGTGACGTGGCGCTCGCGGTAGCGCGCGGCCGACATGGGATTGATCGCGTAGACGTGGTAGCGGGCGCCGAGCAGGGCCGTGACAATGAGCCCTCGGTCCTTCTCGATGCCGACGATCACCTCGTCGGGTTCTTCGGCGTGCTCAGCGAGCAACTCGTGCAACGCCCGAACGCCCACCAAGGAGTCGGGAATCCTCTTCCTGGCGAGAACCTCTCCCGCCTCGTCAAGGACGCAGATGTCGTGGTGGGACTCGGCCCAGTCCACTCCGACGAAAATCACGTGGTCACCTCCAGTAGTCGACGGAAATCGAGCCTCGAGGGCAACGGCGGCGACCTAATGGATCAGTGCTCCTGGCACGACACCCCTCCAGCCCTCTCCGTCAACCTCACCGACCAACTGGGGCCCGCTCTAGATATAGAGATTGAATCTCAGGCTCGAAAAGAACTCACCAGTCAGCAACTTAGGGCTGGCCGGGGCCCGCCGTGGTGACAGAAGATTAGCGGTGCTCGCCCGTTGCGTCAGGCCTGGCGCCATGTTGCTGCATCGGCGATAATTCGAGGCGTCCAGTCCGGTGGGACACCGTTTCCTCTGTAGTGCCGTTGAGCCTGTCAGTCAGCATGGTGGTGGAGGGCCCCACGAGAACCGTGGATTGTTGCCAGAGAGCACGAGCGTCAGACTTCTGATATTTCTTCGCCCTCCCCGGGTTGGACACCTGAAAGTGAACCAACGAGAGGAGCAACCATGGATATCGTCCACTACCGCTGCGCCGGACTCGACGTCTCCAAGCGAGACGCCAAGGTCTGCGTGCGAGTCCAGGAACCCACCCGGGCGAAGGCCACGTCCACGGTGACCACGTGGGGATCGGTGACCAGTCAGATCCTGGCGCTGCGCGATCACCTCATTGAACAGCAGGTGACCCTCGCCGTCATGGAGGCCACGTCCGACTACTGGCGCCCGTTCTACTACGTCTTGGAGGACGGCCCGTTTGAAGTCATGCTCGTGAACGCGCGCCACGTGAAGAACCTGCCGGGACGAAAGACCGACGTGTCCGACGCGGCGTGGCTCGCCCAACTCGGTGCCCACGGCCTGGTGCGCGGCTCCTTCGTGCCCCCTGAGCCGATTCGTCAACTGCGTGATCTCACCCGGACCCGCACCGCCATCGTGCGCGAACGGGGCCGCGAGATCCAGCGCTTGGAGAAGTTCTTAGAGGACTCGGGCATCAAGCTCTCCTCGGTCGCGACCGATATCACGGGCGTCTCAGGTCGGGCCATGCTTAACGCGCTGGTGGCGGGCGAGCGTGCCCCGGAGGTCTTGGCCGAGCTCGCCAAGCGTCGCCTGCGCACGAAGATCCCTGAGTTAACCGAGGCTCTCACGGGACGCTTCAACGAGCACCACGCCTTCTTGGTGACGGTTCACCTCAACCTCATCGACGAACACACGAGGGCCATCGACGAGATCACCCAACGAATCGAAGGGGCCATGGCACCTTTTGCGGGCGCCCGGGATCTGCTGGTGACGATTCCGGGCGTCTCGACCAAGGTGGCTGATGTCATCGTCGCCGAGACCGGTGCGGACATGTCGAGGTTCCCGAGCGCCGCGCATCTCGCCTCGTGGGCGGGAGTCTGCCCGGGGTCCAACGAGTCGGCTGGTCGCGTCAAGTCCACGCGCACCCGTCCGGGCAATCCCTACTTGAAGGGCGCCCTCGGCATTGCGTGCATGAGTGCGTCACACTCCAAGGACACCTACCTCTCGGCCAAGTACCGACGAATCGCCGCGCGACGGGGACCGATCAAGGCAGTGGTCGCACTCGAGCACGCGATGCTCGTGACCGTCTGGAACATGTTGACTACGGGCGAAACCTACCGAGACCCCGGTGGTGACTACTTCACCCGACGCGACCCCGAGAAAGCCAAGCGACGGGCACTCGACCAACTCCGACACTTGGGCTACACCGTCACCATCGAGCCAACGGCGGCTTAGCCGCGGGTACTGTTCGGGAAATCTTCGCGTCAGCGGCTCGGTGGAAAGCCTGCCTCATCTGAGACAAGCTTTCCAGTCCCATTAGACTCAAAACGCTCGACAGGCGGTCGACATCGGACGAGGAGGTCTCGATGGAACGGGTTGGTGTAGTGGGCTGCGGCCTGATGGGTTCGGGTATCGCTGAGATCGCCGCCAAAGCCGGTGCCGACGTCATCGTCATCGAGCGCAGTCCCGAGGCGCTCGCCGCGGGCGTCACGCGTATCGAGAAGTCCCTCAGCCGGGCCGTCGCCGCGGGCAAGCTGCCCGAGGACGAAGCCAACCGGGTGCGCGGCAATCTCAGCTTCTCCGAAGACTTCGCCAAGCTCCACGACCGCCAGATCGTCATCGAGGCTGTCGCCGAGGACGAGGCGACCAAGGTCCAGGTCTTCAAGAAGATCGACGCCGTCGTCAACGCCGACGACGCGATCCTCGCGACCAACACCTCCTCGATCCCGATCATCAAGCTCGCGATGTCGACCCGTCGCCCCGAGCAGGTCATCGGGATGCACTTCTTCAACCCGGTCCCGGTCTTGAAGCTCGTCGAGGTCATCTCATCGCTTCTCACCAGCCCCGAGACCGCGGCGCGCGTGCGCGCCTACGGCACCGACGTGCTCGGCAAGAAGGTCATCACCTCGCCCGACCGCGCCGGCTTCGTGGTGAACGCCCTACTCATCCCCTACCTGCTCTCGTCGATCCGCATGCTCGAGTCGGGCTTCGCGAGTGCCGAGGACATCGACACCGGCATGGTGCTCGGCTGTGCGCACCCGCTCGGGCCGCTCGCCCTGACCGACCTGATCGGCCTCGACACGACCCTCGCGGTCGCCGAGTCGCTCTACGAGGAGTTCAAGGAGTCCCACCTCGCCCCGCCCCCGCTGCTGTCGCGCATGGTCCAGGCCGGCCTGCTCGGACGCAAGACGGGCCAGGGGTTCTACTCGTACCGGTCGTAGTCCGCGATCGTGCCCGAGGTCACCTACGTCGTCACCCTCCAGTGCCTGGACATGCCGGGCATCGTGCGCGCGCTCAGCTCCGCGGTCTTCGCGATCGACGGCAACATCTTGGAGAACGACCAGTTCACCGACCCGGTGACGGGCCAGTTCTGCATGCGCACGCGCTTCACCTGCGCCGTGGACGTCGACGCGGTACGTCAACGCCTCGAAGTCGACCTCGCGACCTTTGACCCGACACTCACCATCCGCCCCGAGACCCAACGCCGCCGGGCCCTCGTCATGGTCTCGCAGTTCGACCACTGCCTCGCCGACCTGCTCTACCGCGCCGAGCAGGGCGACCTGGCCCTGGACATCGTGGCGGTGGTGAGCAACCACGGCGTCTGTCGCGAGCTTTGCGCGCGCCACGACGTCCCCTTCTTCCAGGTCGAGGTGACCCCCTCGACCAAGTCGGCGGCCGAGGACGTGGTGCGCGAACTCGTCGCGCGACACGAGGTCGACGTGGTGGTGCTCGCGCGCTACATGCAGATCATCTCGCCGGTCCTCTGTGCGGAACTGAGCGGGCGGATCGTCAACATCCATCACTCGTTCCTGCCCGGCTTCAAGGGTGCGCGCGCCTACCACCAGGCCTACGAGCGCGGCGTGAAACTGATCGGCGCGACCGCCCACTTCGTCACCGCCGACCTCGACGAGGGCCCGATCATCGAACAGGACGTCGCGCGCGTGACCCACGCGCGCCGGCCCAACGAGTTCATCGCGCTCGGGCGCGACGTCGAGCGCACCGTGCTCGCGCGCGCCGTCGGGCTCATCGCCGAGGACCGCGTCATGCTGGTCGGTCAGCGCACCGTCGTCTTCTCCCAGTGATCAAGTGACCGGGTTGCGCGTGGCGTAGACGGGGTCGAGGTGCTCGGCGCCCTCGATCACTTTGACGAGGTGGGTGACCGCGTCGTAGATGTCGACGTAGCGAAGGTAGAGCGGGGCGAATCCGAACCGACACACGTCGGGCGCGCGAAAGTCCCCGATCACCCCGCGGGCGATGAGCGCCTGGACGATCCCGTAGGCGTCGTCGTGACGAAGCGCCACCTGACTGCCCCGACGGGCGTGCTCGCGCGGGGTGACGAGGGCGAAGGCACCGGGCAGGCGTGCCTCGACGAGCTCGATGAACAGGTCCGTCAGCGCGAGGCTCTTTTCGCGCACGTCGTCCATCGACACGCCCGCGAAGGCGTCGAGCGCCCCGTCAAGGGCGCTGAGCGCGATGACCGAGGGCGAGGAGGTGACGAAGGCCTGGACCCCGGGGGCGGCCTCGTAGCCGCGCTCGAAGTCGAAGGGCCGCGCGTGGCCGAGCCAGCCGGGCAGCGGGTTCTCAATCACGCCCTGCCAGGAGTCGCGTACGTAGAGGAAGCCCGGCGCGCCGGGCCCGGCGTTCAGGTACTTGTACGTGCAACCCGCCGCGAAGTCGACGTTCGCTGCGGTCACGTCGAGGGGCACCGCGCCCGTCGAGTGGGCGAAATCCCAGAGCATCAGCGCGCCAACCGCGTGGACCCGTTCGGTCACCACCGCGAGATCGAGCATCTCACCGGTGCGAAAGTCGACGTGGGTGAGCATCACGAGCGCGACGTCTTCGGTGAGTTCGGCGTCGAGCGTGTCGCGGTCGATTGCGCGCAGCGTGACCGGGCGCCCGGCCCGGCGGGCCATCGCCTCGGCGACGTAGAGGTCCGAGTGGAAGTTGGCCGCGTCAGTGAGGACGACCGACCGGTCCTTTCGCAAGTCGAGCGCCCCGAGGATCAGCTTGGCGAGTAGGAGCGTGAGGGTGTCGGCGACCACCACCTCGCCAGCGCGTGCCCCGATCAGGGGGGCGAGCCGGTCACCGACGCGCGTCGGGGCCGCCATCCAGCCCGCCGAGTTCCAACTGCGGATGAGGCCGGTCGCCCACTCCTCGTCGAGCGTCGCGAGCACGCGCTCGCGCGTTGTGCGCGTAAGTGGCCCCAGTGAGTTGCCGTCGAGGTAGATCAGGCCGGGCGCGAGTACGAAGTCGTCTCGCCGCGGCGCCAGCCGGTCGAGGCGGTCCAGCTCCAGGCAGTCGTCGCGCGTTGGCATGGTCTCAACTCCAGTCTCACGGTGGTCGCGAGACCAGGCTACCGACGAGCGACCTCAGGAACGGGTGAGCGGCTTGTAGCGGATGCGGTGGGGCTGGTCGGCATCGGCGCCGAGGCGCTTGTGACGTTCGACCTCGTAGTCCGAGAAGTTCCCCTCGAACCAGCGCACCTCGGTGTCGCCCTCGAAGGCGAGCACGTGGGTCGCGATGCGGTCGAGGAACCAGCGGTCGTGGCTGATCACGACGGCACAGCCCGGGAAGGACAAGAGGCCGTCCTCGAGGGCGCGCAGCGTGTCGACGTCGAGGTCGTTGGTCGGCTCGTCGAGCAGCAGGACGTTGCCGCCGCTGCGCAGGACCTTGGCGAGCTGGACCCGGTTGCGCTCGCCGCCGGAGATCTCGCCGACGCGCTTTTGCTGGTCGCTGCCCTTGAAGCCGAAGCTCGCGACGTAGGCGCGCGCGTGGATCTCGCGGTTGCCCACGACCAGTCGCTCCTGGCCGCCGCTCACCTCGTCAAAGACCGTCGCGTTCGCGTCGAGACCCTCACGGGACTGGTCCACGTAGGCGAAGCGCACCGTGCTGCCGACCTCGAAGGTGCCCGTGTCGGGCTCGAGCTCGCCGACCATCATCTTGAACAGCGTCGACTTGCCCGCGCCGTTGGGCCCGATGACCCCGACGATCCCGCCCGGGGGCAGCAGGAACGAGAGGTCCTCGATGAGCAGGCGATCATCGAAACCCTTGGTCACCCCACGGGCGTTCACCACCACGTCGCCGAGCCGCGGCCCGGGCGGGATGGCGATCTCGAGGCGCTCGGGACGCTGGTCGGCCGCCTCGCTCTCGGCCACCAGCTGATTGAAGGCGCTCACGCGGGCCTTGCCCTTGGACTGACGGGCCCGCGGGGACATCCTGATCCACTCGAGCTCGCGCGCGAGCGCGGCCTGACGGGACTGGTCGGCCTTCTCCTCGGCGGCGAGGCGCGCCTGCTTCTGCTCGAGCCAGGACGAGTAGTTCCCCTCCCAGGGAATCCCCGCGCCGCGGTCGAGCTCCAAGATCCACGAGGCGACGTTGTCGAGGAAGTAGCGATCGTGGGTGATCGCGACGACCGTGCCCGGGTACTCCTGGAGGGCCCGCTCGAGCCAGGCGACCGACTCGGCGTCGAGGTGGTTCGTCGGCTCATCGAGCAGCAGCAGGTCGGGCTTGGCGAGCAGCAGCCGACAGAGCGCGACCCGGCGACGCTCGCCGCCCGAGAGGGTGGTCACGTCCGCGTCGGCGCTCGGCAGTCGCAGCGCGTCCATGGCGATCTCGAGGGTGCGTTCTAAGTCCCAGGCGTTGAGCGCGTCGATGCGGGTCTGGAGGTCGGACTGCTCGGCGAGCAACGCGTCGAAGTCGGCGTCGGGGTCGGCCATCGCGGCGCAGACCTCGTTGAAGCGCACCAACAGGTCGCGCTGCTCGGCGACGCCGTCGGCGACGTTGCCCACGACGTCCTTCGTGGGGTCGAGCTGTGGCTCTTGGGCGAGGTAGCCGACCGAGAAACCCGGGGTGAGCCGCGCCTCGCCAGTGAACCCGTCGTCGAGGCCCGCCATGATGCGGAGCAGCGAGGACTTGCCCGAACCGTTGGACCCGATGACCCCGATCTTGGCCCCCGGATAGAAGGACAAGTTGATCCCGCGCAGCACTTCGCGATCGGGCGGATAGAAGCGGCGCAGATCGCGCATGGTGAAGATGAACCGAGCAACCATGCCCACCAGTG
>JAJYPU010000011.1 GCA_021795095.1 Actinomycetes bacterium
CAGCCTTGTAGAGGTTGAGGAAGAACATCACTGACTGGGCGTCCACGGTCTGACCGTCGGCGAACTTCCAGCCCTTCATCTTGATGGTCAGCGTCTTGTTGCCGTTGGTCCATACTGGCGAGTTAGCCAGTGACAAGGAGGGAACGTACGCCGGTGAGGTGCCCAGTCCGAACCAATACATCGGTCGGAACATCAACATCTGGAACTGGTTCAGGGTCGAGACCGAGAAGTTTGCAAATCCCACGTAGGGGAAGATGTAGTTCGGCGGTGTCTGCGGCGCTTCAGCGAAGGTGATCGTTCCCTTCGGTGCGGAAGCGCCACTTGGGCTTGAGCTAGCCATTGTGAGACCCAGCGCTAACGAACTGGCCGAGATGGCCAGCGTTGCGCCGAGTCGTAACCTTCGACGGACATTCATTGATTCAACCTCCCCTAGTGGTCACATCGCTGTGGCCAGCTCTCGTCACCCTTTTGTGACGATGTCCTCACCTTATCCCACTCTTATGTTGGTGCGGTGTGGCAGGAACAACAATTCAAAGGAAGAATTAACTCTACGGAAATAGGGGCTGACCTGCGTCGCGACGAATAGGCGTACCGGGTCGGGTCGGACAATTTCACGTGTCGACCCCCACCGGTCCACTTTTTGGGGTACGTCGCGCGAGTGACGTTGTCGCGTGGTTCGGGCACGATAAGCGGTCTATGAATTGGTGTGACTAGCCAGTAAGCGTGACGAAGCGTTCGGCGCTCAGCGCATCGCCGCAACGAGAATTTCCGGTGTCGTCGGACACGTGAAACGGAATCCCCGATCGATCAATCTCGCCGGCTGGACCCGCTGGCTGGCGAGCACCGCCTCGTGGGCGAGCTGGGGACCGAGCGCGACCGCGAGGGCGGCGGCGGGCACGCGGAGCACGGCTGGACGGCCCAGGGCATGTGCGAGGGCGCGGGTGAAGGCACGATTAGTCACCGGATCAGGTGCGCTGAGGTTGACAGGTCCCGCGTCGGGCTGGTCGATCAGTGACAGAATCGCGCGCACCTCATCGACGAGCGCGATCGGGCTGATCCACTGGCGTCCATCGCCGAGGACACCCCCGAGGCCCAACTTGAACAATGGCAGCTGTCGCTTGAGTGCCCCGCCACTGGCGCTCATGACGATACCGGTGCGTAACGTGGTCACTACGGTCCCCGTGTTGGCTGCGGGCTGGGCGGCGTCTTCCCAGGCTTGGCAGACCGATGCGAGGAAGTCGCTGCCGTGCGTCGAGGTCTCATCGAGCAACTCGCTTTCTCGCGAACCGTAGATGCCGATCGCCGATCCGCTGGCGAGCACCCCCACACCGCTCGCGAGGGACGCGATCGCCCGGACGACGAGCGCCGTGGAGGTCAGTCGGGACTGAAGGATGAGTGCCTTGCGCTCGTCGTTCCAGCGCCGGTCGCCGATGCCAGCTCCCGCGAGGTGCACGATGGCGTCCAGGCCACCCACTCGACGCAGGTCGCCATCGTCAAGGACATTGGTGGCCGGATCCCATCGGATCGTCTCGCCTGTTGCGGTCCCGCCGGTCGGGCGAACGAAGGTCACCACCGTGTCGCCGTGATCCGTCAGGGCCTGGGCAGTCGCCCGGCCGATTAGGCCCGATGCCCCCGTCAGGCCGACGCGCACAGGTCGTTCCACGCCCGCTCGATCAATCGGGCGAGCTGATCGGGGTGGCTCAGGTGGGCGCCGTGGCCGGCGTCGGGCAACTCAACCCCCTGAATAAGGGGATTGAGCGAGTGGAGCAACGCGGTCAATTGTCGGTAGTAGGGCGCGCGTGCCCAGCTGCCGAAGGCGTAGATCGTCGGCGCGGCGATGTCAGCGATGTGGAACGGCTCGGGCTGACTCAGGACCGAGAGGTCGGCGACGAGGGCCGCACCGTCGAGCCGGCGCGAATCGCGTTCGGCTTCGCTGAGCCGCTCCCAGGTCTCGACCGACACCATCCGCTTGAAGAATCGCTCGGCCTCCTCGGAAGGATCAGTGTCGGGCGCGACTGGGCGGTGATCTCGCTCGAGCACCCAGGGCAGCGGCGCCTCGAAGTTGATCACCTGGGCGAACAGCGACGGTTCGCGCAGGGCGGCCCCGAAACTGACCAAGCCGCCAAAACTATGGCCGAAGACCATGACGGGTCGCTGCGAGGCCTCGATGCTCGCGAGTGCGATGAGGTCGTCGACGTGGCGCTCCAAGGTGACCGGGCCCGATCCGCGCGAACCTTGATAGCCGCGCCGGTCATAGGCGATGACGTCGAAGCGCTCGACACGACGGGCGAGTCGCGCGAAGGATCCACCGCGGTCGAGTCCGCCATGAACACAGATCAGCGTTGCGACGGGTTCGTTGACTCGGCGTTCGGCGACGGCGAGCCCGACCACGGGGGAGTCGACGGCGCGCAGTCCGCGGGGAGGGTCCGGAGTGGTCACGTAGGCAATCTACTGGCCGGGGCGAGGGCGAGGACCAATCCAAAACGGCCGCGCGAGCCCTAGTCTGGTGAGGTGACGACGCCACCTTCCAACCCTTCGTCCGCGCCAGTCAAGGGGTCCTTCGGACCGAACGCTTGGCTCGTGGACGACATGTTCGACCGATTTCTCACCGACCCACAGTCGGTCTCTTCGAGTTGGCGCGAGTTCTTCGCCGACTACCAGCGTTCGACCGTGCCGACGGTCGCCTCCGCCGCGGCGAGTGTGCCACTGGCGCCGAGCGCTGTTGTGCGTGAGGTGAACGAGGGCGCCACGCCTCTACGTGGCGCCGCGGCACGGATCGTGACGAACATGAACGCGAGTCTCGCCGTGCCGACCGCGACCAGTGTGCGCAGCGTCTCGGCGCGTCTGCTCGAGATCAACCGCTCGGCGCTGAATGAGGCGTTGAGCCGGGCGAGCGGTGCGAAAGTGTCCTTTACCCACCTCATCGCGTTCGCCGTCGTCAAGGGACTCGTCGCCATTCCTGCGATGAACGCCTCCTTCGTGGAGGCTGTCGACCAGAAGGGGACACCGGGGATTTTGCGCCACGACCACGTCGGCCTCGGTCTGGCCGTTGACGTTGAGAAGAGCGATGGTTCCCGCAACTTGATGGTGCCGGTCATCCGCGACGCGGACGCCATGGACTTTCGGACGTTCCTACTCGCCTACGAGGACATCATCCGCAAGGTTCACGCCGGCAAGGTCGGCGCGGACGACTTCGTGGGCGCATCGGTCTCGTTGACGAACCCGGGAACCCTCGGTACCGTGCAGTCGGTCCCGCGGCTGATGTCGGGTCAAGGCGCGATCATCGGTGTCGGGGCGCTCACCTGGCCACCAGGTTTCGAGGCGGCCGACAGCCGTGCCCTGGCCGACCTCGGTGTCGGCAAGGTGATGAACCTGACGTCCACCTACGACCACCGGATCATCCAGGGGGCCGAGTCTGGCCTCTTCCTCAAGTTCGTGGCCGAGTGCTTGACGGGTCAGCACCAGTTCTACGATGAGGTCTTCGCATCGCTGGGCATTCCCTACGAACCGTCGCGATGGTCGATGGACCACAACTCACCGGCCGGCGGCGACGAGTCCGAGCGGGTGCTCAAGCAGATCCGCGTCCAAGAATTGATCAATATGTACCGGGTGCGCGGTCACCTCTACGCGCACCTCGACCCCCTGCATAGTGATCCGCCGCCGGTGCACGACGAGCTCGAGCTGTCGACGTACGGACTCTCGATCTGGGACCTCCCACGCCGTTTCATCACCGGCGGACTCGCGGGTCGCGACGAGGCCTCGCTCGAAGAGATCCTCGGCATCTTGCGTGACGCCTACTGTCGCACGACCGGCATCGAATACGGTCACATCATGGATCCGGCGCAGAAGCGGTGGATCCAAGCCCGTGTGGAGGGCGTGAAGTCGACGATGAGCGGCGACGAGCAGCGCCGGGTGCTGTCGGCGCTCAACGAGGCGGAGGTCTTCGAGCGGTTCCTCCACTCGCGCTACGTCGGTCAGAAGCGATTCGGGCTCGAGGGCGCCGAGTCGACCATCGTCGCGCTGCAGACCATCCTTGACGCGGCGGCCGATGACGGTGTGCGCGAAGCAGTGATTGGCATGGCTCACCGCGGTCGATTGAACGTTCTCGCCAATGTCGTGGGCAAGTCCTACAGCGACATCTTCTCCGAGTTCGAGGGCAACCTCGACCCCGAGAGTGTGCAGGGCAGCGGGGACGTGAAGTACCACAAGGGCGCTCACGGGTCGTTCCGCAACGCCGCCGGGGCGGCAATCGACGTCTCGATGGCGTCGAACCCCTCCCACCTCGAGGCGGTGAGCCCGGTCGTCGAGGGTATCGTGCGGGCCAAGCAAGACCAGATTCTGCGGCCCGGGGACGGTTCCGTGGTGAACGCCGCGGTCGAGCGATACCCGTACCTTCCCATCCTGGTCCACGGCGACGCGGCCTTCGCCGGACAGGGGGTCGTCGCCGAGACGCTGAACCTCTCGCAGTTGTCGGGTTATCACGTCGGTGGCGCGATCCACATCGTCATCAACAACCAGGTCGGATTCACCACCGCGCCGGAGTCCGCTCGTTCGAGCGTCTACCCGACTGACGTGGCCAAGATGATCCAGGCTCCCATCTTCCACGTGAACGGAGATGACCCCGAGGCCTGCGCCCGCGCGGCACGACTCGCCTTCGACTATCGCCAGACGTTCCAGCGTGACGTGGTGATCGACATCGTGTGCTACCGGCGCCACGGGCACAACGAGGGCGACGACCCCAGTTACACCCAACCCCAGATGTACAAGATCATCGACCAGTTGCGCTCGGTGCGCAAGATCTACACCGAGACCTTGGTGCGACGCGGCGACATCTCGCTCGAGGAGGCCGAGCGCGCCCTTGACGAGTTCAACGCCCGACTCCAGAGCGTGCTCGACGAGGTACGCACGGTCCCCGTGCCGACGCTGCAGGGCGTTCCCGTCCTCGAGGTCACCCCGGACGCAACGGCGCCCGAAACCGGCGTGGCGCGAGATGTCCTGCTCGCGGTGGCGTCGGCGACGATGACGGCGCCGAGCGGGTTCACGATCCACCCCAAGCTCGAGCGTCAGTTCGCTCAGCGTCGCACCCTGCTCGAGGGTGGCGAGGTCGATTGGGCCCTCGGCGAGGCGCTGGCGTTCGGCACGCTGCTCGTGGACGGCACCAACGTGCGCCTGATCGGTCAGGATTCGCGTCGTGGCACTTTCTCGCACCGTCACGCGGCACTGATCGACTACGAGACCGGTGACCAGTACATCCCGCTCGCGAACCTCGACACGCGGGCCTTCTTCACCGTGCGCGACTCCTTCCTCAGCGAGTACGCGGCCCTGGGCTTCGAATACGGCTACTCGGTCGAGTCCAATCGGACACTGGTGGCCTGGGAGGCGCAGTTCGGTGACTTCGTCAATGGCGCCGAGATCATCATCGACAACTTCCTCGTCGCCGCCGAGGACAAGTGGGGACAGCGCGCCGGCCTAGTGATGCTGCTCCCGCACGGTTACGAGGGTCAGGGCCCCGAGCACTCCAGCGGGCGAATCGAGCGATTCCTCTCGCTGAGCGCGCGTAACAACCTGCGCATCGCCCAGCCGACGACCGCGGCGCAGTACTTCCACTTGCTGCGTAGTCAGGTAAGCCGTGACTCGGTGACCCCACTCATCGTCTTCACGCCCAAGTCGATGTTGCGCGCGGCCCAGACCCGCTCGACGCTGAGTGAGTTCGAGCACGGCTCGTTTCAGACCGTGCTCGACGATCCCCACGTCCAGCACGACCAGGTGACGCGTGTCGTGTTCGCCTCAGGCAAGATCGCGCACGAGGCGCTCGCGCGTCGCGCCGAGGTCAGCGCCGACCACGTGGCCGTGGTGCGGGTGGAACAGCTCTACCCGTGGCCCCACGACGAGATCGACGCAGTCCTCGCGTCCTACCCGAAGCTGGCTGAGGTCGTGTGGCTCCAAGAGGAGCCCGAGAACATGGGCGCGTGGCCCTTCGTCCACCACCAGGTGCACCGCCAGCTACGCGACGTGGCGATCAGTCACGTCGCGCGGGCTGAGTCTGCGAGCCCCGCGACTGGCAGCTCGTTGATCCACGTCGCCGAGCAGTCCGACTTGCTGACTCGAGCGATCGGGTGAGCGCGGCGCGCACGCGACTACGAGTCGTGATCGACGGCTCGAACCTCGCCACCGAAGGTCGCACCGACCCGAGCCTCAGCCAACTGGACGATGTGATCAGCGCGTTTCGAGAGGAGAATCCCCGTGCGGAGCTCATCGTCGTGGTTGACGCGAGCTTCGGCCACCGCGTCGCGAGTGGGGAGCGGGCGCGGTTCAAGGACCGTGAGCTCGATGGCACGATCGTGACGCCGCCAGCCGGCGCGATCGGCCGGGGCGACGCCTTCATCTTGAAGATCGCCGACCGCATCAACGGTGTCGTTCTCAGCAACGACTCGTTCCAAGAGTTCCACGCCATCTACCCCTGGCTGTTCGACGAGGGCCGACTCATCGGCGGCAAGCCGGTCTCCGGGGTCGGATGGATCTTCACCCCGCGGCTACCCGTGCGCGGCGTGAAGAGCGCCCGGACCGTGAAGAAGCTCGCCGTGCTGATGCCCGAGGGCGTGACCCCGTCGATCGGCACCACCATCACCCCGGCCAAGCCGAGCGCGAAGCCGGCCGCCGCCAAGGTCCCCGCGGCGAAGAAAACACCGGAGAAAGCGGCTCGGCCCACCAAGCGGGCGACCAAGGTGTCGCGGGCCAGCGTCGAGACGGCACCGCCCGTGAAGGCCACCGCCGCCAAAGCAACCAAGGTCGTCAAGAAGGCCGACGGAGCAAAGAAGGCACCAGCGAAGAAGGCGCCGCCGGCGAAGACCGCGGCAAAGCGCACGGTCAAGTCGAGCGCGCCCGTCAAGGCCGCGCCGGTGCTCGAGCCAGCACCGCCGGTGAACGTTCCGGCGGTGGCGCTGCGCCGCGGACGTCAGCCGGTGAATCCCGAGGACGTCTTCGCCCGCTTCCGCTCCGCCTTCAAGGTGAACTCACGCCTGGAGGGCGAGGTCACGACCTTCACGTCGCACGGTGCGGTGATCACCGTCGCCTTCAAGGGCGGCCAGGTCGAGTGCTACGCCCCGACAACGCTGCTCGGCGACCCGCCACCAGCGCGGGCGCGCGACGTGTTGAAACGGGGTGATCGGCGAACGTTCCGGCTGATCACCGTCGACCCCGAGCGTCGGATCGCAGAGCTGGCCCTCGCGTGAACGGCCTCTCTCTCGACCCCCGGGACTGGTTGCCGCACCGCGAGCCCTTCCTGCTGCTCGACGTGCTGCTCGAGATCGAGCCCGGAGTCCACGCGACCGCGACGTGGACGCTTCGCGGTGACGAGTGGTTCTTCCCGGGCCACTTCCCGGGCCGTCCGACGACGCCCGGTGTGCTCTTGCTCGAGTCCCTGGCTCAGTGCGGTGGTGTCGCGGTGTTGGCCGACGAGCGCTATCGCGGACGACTGCCCCTCTTCGGCGGCGTCGAGCACGCTCGGTTCCGCCGCCAGGTCGTCCCCGGCGACACGGTGACCCTGCGCTGCGAAATGACCCGTCTCTCGGCGCGGGCCGGTAAGGGCCACGGTGTCGCGTCCGTTGGCGGCGAGGTGGCCGCCGAAGCGGATCTCCTCTTCGTCCTCGCCGACCTGACGTGAAGATCGCCACCTGGAACGTCAACTCGGTCGCGGCTCGGATGGCCCGACTGACCTCGTGGCTCGGCGACGCTCGGCCCGACGTGGTCTTGATCCAAGAAACGAAGTCCACCGAAGAGCGGTTTCCCGTCGCGGCGATCGCGGACGCGGGCTACGACGTCGCTCACTACGGCCAGGGACAGTGGAATGGTGTAGCCATCCTCTCGAGGTTGGGCGTGACCGACGTGCAGCGGGGCTTCGGTGACCAAGACCCCGAAGCGCGCATCATCGGCGCGACGTGTGGCGGGGTCCGGGTCTATTCCTGTTACGTCCCCAATGGGCGGTCACTCGACGATCCCCACTATCGCTACAAGCTCGAATGGCTCGGTCGTCTCAGCGAGCTGGCGGCGAAGCGTCCCGACGGTCCGTTCGTCCTCGGCGGTGACTTCAACGTCGCACCGTCGGACCTCGACTGCTGGGACCCGACGAGCTTCGTCGGCGCGACGCACGTGAGTGAACCCGAGCGCGCGGCCATCCGCGCGATCGAGTCGACGGGCCTCGTTGACCTGATCCGAGTGCTCCACCCGGACGAGCCGGCCTACTCGTGGTGGGACTACCGCGGTGGCGCCTTCCACAAGAATCACGGACTGCGCATCGACCTGTTGCTCGTCGACGAGACCCTGGGCCGACGAGCGATGGCCGGGTACGTCGACCGAGAGGCCCGCAAGGGGGAGAAGCCGTCAGACCACGCGCCCGTCATCGCCGAGTTCGACCTCGCATCAGAAGGCTGAGGCGAGCGGCACCTCGATGAACGATGGTCCGGCGGTGGCAAAGGATCGGCGAAGCGCGTCGACGAGTTCGTCGGCGGTCGTCACCGTCGTCGCCGGGACGCCGAGCGCGCGCGCGACACCACAGAGGTCGATGGCGGGGTTGTCGAGCGAGAGGAGGCGCTCGCTCGCCTCTCCGACCCCGGTGGCACCCACCCGCTGACGTTCAAAGTCCAGGATGGCGTAGCGGCGGTTCGACAGTGCGACGACCGTGACGTCGAGTCCCTCGCGGGCCATCGTCCACAGTGCTTGGGGGGTGTACATCATCGAGCCGTCCGACTCGAGGGCGATCACACGCGCGCCCGAGCCGATGGCCGCGCCCACCGCGACGGGCAGTCCGAACCCGATCGAGCCACCGGTCAAGGTCAGGAGCCGATGGGGCGCCGAGAAGGTGGTGGCACCGTAGAGGTGGATGCCGCTCGTGTTGGACTCATCGCTGATGACCGCGCCCTCGGGCAGCGTGGCGGCGATGGCAGCGGCGAAACTCTGGGCATTCAACGCACCACTCGGTGGGTCGGGCGCTCGACCCGCGGGTACGCGCACGCGCGGCGCGTCGAGCCGGTCCGCGAGCATCGCGAGTGCAGCACTGACGTCGCTGCCCGGTGGCGCGAGCGCGACGACCTCGCAGTCGGATGCGACGAGTCGACTCGGTACGTCGGGGTAGGCGAAGAACCCGACGGGCTCATTCGCCCCGACGAGGACCAGCGTCTCAATCTCGGCGAGTTGGCCGACGGCGAATTCGCTCAGGTAGATCAGCCGCTCGGGTTGGAAGACTCCCGCACCGCGATCCATCGAGGTCGGAAAGGTTTCGACCATCACCATCGCACCGCTGGCCGCGCCGACCCGATGGGCGAGGTCCATGTCGGCGCCTGTGGTGGCCGCGCCCCCGAGAAAGATGGCCGCACGTGTTGTGTGTAGTCGCGTCACCACGTGGTCGAACAGGCCCTCGTCGAACGGGACCGCCGCAGCCCTCGTGGCCGTGGGCCAGTGGGTCGGCGGTGCTTCGAGCGCCCCCCAGGAGACGTCGGCGGGCAGGATGAGCGTGGCGACCCGCGACGGTGGGCCGTAAGCGTCGGCGATGGCGCGCGCCGTCTCGTTGGCCACGTCATCGGGACGGCGCGGCTTGTGGACCGATCCGTCGAGCGCGCCCGCGACGGCGGCGATGTCGCTCTGGAGCGGGGCGTCGAAGCGCGCGTGGTAGGTCGCGTGGTCGCCGATGACGTTCAGCAGCGGCACGCGCGCCCGGCGGGCGTTGTGCAGATTGGCCCAGCCGTTGGCGAGTCCCGGTCCGAGGTGTAGCAGCGTCGCCGCGGCTCGGCCGGTGACGCGTGCGTAGCCGTCGGCTGCACCCGTCGCGACGCCTTCGAAGAGGCAGAGCACGGCTCGCACGTCGGGGGCGTCGTCCAAGGCTGCCACGAAGTGCATCTCGGAGGTGCCGGGATTCGCGAAGACGGTCGTGACGTCGTTGGTGCGCATCGTCGCGAGCAGTGCGTGCGCGCCGTTCACGGCCTGGTCCGTTCGTCGAGGAGTCGGAACGGATTCAACAGGCCGGACGGGTCAAAGGCATCCTTGAGCCGTCGTTGGAGAGCGAGCACGTTGGGGTCGATCAGTGAGAGGAAGGCCGCCTGCTTGTCGCGCCCGATCCCGTGTTCGCCCGAGATCTGTCCGCCGAGCTCCATGCCCGTGGCGAAGAGCTCGTGCAACATTGCCTCACGGCGCTCGTCGTCGTTCTGATAGATCGACAGGTGGACGTTGCCGTCTCCGACGTGGCCGCAACCCGCGACGAAGGCGCCGTACTGCTCGCCGAGCAGTACGGCACGGTCGAGGAACTCTGGGACCTTCGAGCGAGGCACGACGACGTCGATGATCTCGTTCGCGCCGGCCGCTTTGGCGACCCAGAAGACCCGCTCACGGGCCTCGATCAGCCGTGTGGCGGCACCGCCGGGCAGGACGTAGACGTCCAGTGCGCCAGCCGTCTCGACGATGCTCGCGAGGTCGGCGAGGTCGTTGTCGAGTTGGGAGGCCGTGCGGGTCTCGAGCACGATGACGAGGTACGCGGACGTGCTCGCGGCGACGTCGGGGGCGACTCCGAGATCGAGATTCGAGGCCTGGGTGATCGCCGACATGGTGAGCAGATCGACGTACTCCAGGATCGACGGTTCCAGGCCGGAGGCGACGATGTGGGGCACGATCTTCGTGACGTCGACCAGGTCGGCGAAGGGCACGAGGACCGTAGCGGTGTGCGCGAAGCGCGGTGCGAGACGGAGTGTGACCTCGGTCACCATCGCGAGGGTCCCTTCGCTGCCGACGATCAGCTGGGTGAGGTCATAGCCCGTCGATGACTTCATGACGGGACCGCCCACGCGCATGACCGATCCGTCGATGAGTACGAGTTCGAGTCCGAGGACGTGCTGGCGGGTCACGCCGTGGCGAACCGCGCGCATCCCGCCGGCGTTGGTGTTGACGTTGCCGCCCAGTGACCCTGAGGTCTCGCCGGGATAGACCGGGTAGCGCAGGCCCAGTGGTGCGAGAGCCTCATCAAGTTCTCGCAAGGTCACTCCGGGTTGGACGACCACGACGTGATCGCGTTGGTCGATCGAGCCGATCTCGTTCATCTTCGCGAAGCTGACGACGATGCCGTCCTTCACGGGCGTGGCGCCCCCCGAGAGTCCCGTGCCTGATCCGCGGGGCGTGATCGGGACCTGATGGCGGCTGGCCAGCTGGGCGATCGCGGCGACGTCGTCAGTGGTGCGCGGATAGGCGACGGCGAAGGGTTCGACTGGATCGGGGTGGAGCGTCTCGTCGTGCAGGTCGTCGGGGTTGTGGTGGGGGCTGAAGGTGACCCCACCGTTACCCAACAGCGAGCTCAGCGCCTCACGGAGTGCTTGTCGGTCCATCAGTTGGCCACGCTACTTCGTCGCTCGCGGCCGCGAGGTCCCGTCGGATGGCCGCCAGTCGGGCCCGGCGGGCTTCGCCGGTGAGCGGGGCGTCACGACGATTGAACGTGGCGATGACGCGCTCGATCGGCGCCAGGTACCGCGATGGCGTCCGATCCGGGTATCGCGGGTCATCGCGTCCCCGACTCCAGGTAAGCAGCAGGGAGCGCTCGGCGCGACTGATCGCTACGTAGGCCAGCCGTTGCTCCTCGCCGAGTTGGGCCTCGGTGGTCGCGTTGTAGTTCGGCAACAGCCCCTCAGCCCAACCGACGACCGCCACGTATTCGAACTCGAGTCCCTTGGCCCGGTGGATGGTCGAGATCGCCACCGCATCGGGCGCGTCGTGCTCGACGCGCCGGCCGTGTTCGAAGGGAACGAAGAGGTCTGAGGCCGGCGAGTGGTCCGGTCCGCGCCGTTCGACGGGGATCGATGCCGCCTCGAGCGCGCTGGTTATGACGTCGAGTTGCGCGTTGGTGCGTGCCAACACGGCCATCGAGCGCCACGACGCACCCGGTCGGTGATTGACGCGCAACCAGGTGGCAACGTGGCGGGCTTCTTCGTCGTCGGTGTTGTAGCCGCGCACGATCGGTGTGGGGCCGTCGTCGCGCGCCGGTACGATGCCGCGGGCACCCTCCTCCAGTAGGGTGTTCGCCACTGCGACGATCCGCGCCGTCGAGCGATGGTTGCGGGTCAGGTCGAGCACCACGGTGTCGGGCCAGGTGCTCACGAGCTCGCCGAGCAACTGGGCACTCGCCCCGTTGAACCCGTAGATCGACTGGTTCGGGTCGCCGACGCTGAACAGGTCGGGGTCGTCCCCGGCCATCTCGCGCAGCAGCATGAACTGCAGCGGATTCATGTCTTGGGCCTCGTCCACGTAGAGCGACGGCGTGCGATGGCGGAACGCGGCGCGCACCGCGGGTTCGTTGCGTAGCAACGCGATGGCCTCACTCAACAAGAGGTCGAAGTCGAGCACGCCGCGACTGTGGCACAGCCCGACGTAGCGGTCGAGCACGTCGGCGAAGGTCGTGGTGGGTAGGGGGGAGTCTCGGTGATGGCGTCGGGCCTGGCGGATGTAGGTGCTCCCGCTGAGGCCCTGACTCAGCGCCCAGCCGATCTCGAGCTCCAACCGCGGAAGTTGCCAGTCGTCGAGGCGGACAACGCCCGACTCGGACAACTGCGCGGCGAGCGCGGCCACCAGACGCCGCCGACTCGTCTCGAGCACGACCGGGGGCCGGCCGCTATCACGTCGATGCTGGTTCACGATGGTCAAGGCGGCGCGATGGAACGTGCCGGCGCGCACGTCGCGGATACCGGAGGCGAAGAGCCGTCGCCGGAGCTCGTCGCCGGCCTTTCGCGTAAATGTCATGGCGAGGACCTGGTCGGGGCTGTAGTCGCCCTGGGCGATGCGCCGTTGGATGCGTAGCGTGAGCACGTGGGTCTTGCCCGAGCCCGCCGTGGCGCGCACGAGCAGGCGGCGCGCGCTCGAGGTGACGGCCTCGCGCTGTTCGGGGGTGAGGCCTACCAACAGGTCAGGGGAGAACTCGGCGCCGTCGCTCACGTCCAGACGCTACCGGTCATCGTCGTCGCGGCGCCGCGCCTCGGTAACCTTAAGGGGTGCTGCGCAGCTTCGGTGATGGGACCATCTTTGGCGAAGTCGCTGGCGATGGACCCATTGAGGTGGTTTTGTTGCACGGTTGGGCCCGACGGGGACGGGACTTCGCCGCGGTCCAGGAGTTGCTGGTGCGTCGCGGTGTCTCGTCAGTGGCCCTCGATCTACCGGGGTTCGGATCCTCACCACCCCCAACGGTCGCGGGTGGCGCGCGTTTTTACGCGTCACTCGTCGCGCCGGTACTGGCGGCGCTCGATCACTCGGTCACGCTCGTCGGACACTCCTTCGGTGGCCGCATCGCCACGGTGATCGCGGCCGAACACCCGGAATTGGTGACGAAGGTGATCGTGACCGGGACGCCGCTGCTGCACAGCCCCGTGGCCGTTCGCTCGCCACGTCCGTACCGGATGATCCGGTGGCTGCACCAGCGAGGTTGGCTTTCGGACGAGCGTCTCGAGGCGGCACGGCACAAGTACGGATCGACCGACTACCGGGCGGCGTCAGGGATGATCCGCGACGTGCTCGTGGCGACCGTGGCCGAGGGGTACGAGGAAGAGCTCGCGCGTCTCGACGTGCCCTTCGTCATGTTGTGGGGCGAACTCGACACCGTCGTGCCCGTCGCCATCGCCGAGCGCGCGAACGGACTGCTCTCTACCCCCGACGTCGGCGCGCGTCGGCTTCGTGTTCTCGAGGGAATCGGACACTTCGTGCCCAATGAAGCCGCTTCGACGCTCGTCGATCTCATCGTCGAGGTGGCGACGTGAACGTCGCGATCGCGGTGGTCACCTCCCTCGCGGTGACCGGCGCGTACGTGGCCCAACTCGTCCGGTGGCTGCGCGTGCTCCAGCGCGAGCACTACGTCGCCGCCTCGCTCCCTCGGTTCCTGGGGCGGTGGACCTCACCCCAGGTGGGGTCGGCGTCCACACCCGCGCGTCGCAACCTTCGCCGGCCGCTGACGCTCAGCCACGTGATGTTCATCGGCTTACTCGTCGGACTGCTGTTGGCGAGTCCCGCGGTGCTGGTGGTCGACGCAATCCTCTACGGCTGGCTGTGCCCGACCGGCCTCACCCTACGGGGTCGCACCAGCGCATTGCGCTGGACGCGTCGTGCCACGACCATCGCCGTCGTGGCGAGCGTCATGGCGGTGGCGATTGCGCTGCTGGGCGCGCTGACCCCGCAGCCGTGGCTCGGTGCGGTGGTCGTCGTCTGGGCGGCGCCGATGCTGCTCGATCTCGCGACGCGACTGTTGTGGCCCTACGAAAACCGGCGCGCGCGCGCGTACGTCGAGCGGGCGAGCGAACGCCTGGCACGTGTGGCGCCAACGGTCGTCGGGATCACTGGCTCGTACGGCAAGACGTCGACGAAGAACCATTTGGCGCAGTTGATGGACGGCTCGGTCGTGGCCTCACCGCGGAGCTTCAACAACCGGGCGGGGCTGTCGCGCGCGATCAACGAGAACCTGGGTGACGGGACCTCGGTCTTCATCGCCGAGATGGGCACCTTCGGGCCCGGCGAGATTCGTGCCATGTGCGAGTGGTGCCCGCCGACGATCGCCGTCGTCACCGCGATCGGGCCCGTTCACCTCGAACGCATGAAGTCGCTCGACGTGATTGACGCCGCCAAGTTCGAGATTACCGAGCGGGCTTCCATCGTTGTGCTCAACGTCGACGACGAGCGTCTGCGGCGCTGGGTCGATCGTCTCGAGACGTCGGGCAAACGGGTCGTGCGCGCCGGATCCACATCCACGGACGCCCAGGTCCGAGTGGCCCGCGATGGTTCGCAGTGGCGCATCGAGGTGGAAGGCGTCGAGCCGCTCCACCATCCGACCATCGTGGGCGTCCAGCCAAGCAACCTCGCCTGCGCGATTGCGGCCGCCATCGAGCTCGGCGCTGACACGGGTGCGGTGTTGGCCCGGCTCAACGGCGTCACGTCGGTCGCCAATCGGGCCAACGTCGTCACGGCCCCCTCGGGTGTCCTCGTAATAGACGACACCTTCAACGCCAACCCGGCGAGTGCCGCGGCTGCCCTCGAGGTCTTGGTGGGCCTGGACGTCTCGGGCCGCCGAGTGCTCGTGACCCCCGGGATCGTCGAGCTCGGACACGATCAGTACGGTCAGAATCTCGCGTTGGCGCGCCGCGCCAACGCCCTCGGTGTGGAGCTCGTCGTGGTGGGGCGGACCAACGCACTGGCCCTGTCGACCGGTTATGACCGGCCGCCCCGGCGCTTCGACCGACGCGAGCAGGCCGTGGCGTGGGTTCGCGAGTCCCTATTCGCTGGCGACGCGGTGCTGTATCTCAACGACTTGCCCGACAACTACCCTTGATGGTCGGTCTAGGAACGAGGTGAGCGGTGTCGAGTGGTGTGATCTATGGCGGGCCGTCGCCCGAGCACGACGTGTCGATCCTGACGGGTCTACAGGCCCTGCGCGAGTTGCGGCGCACGCAGACCAACGCTGTGGGGGTCTACTGGACCAAGACCGGTGACTTCTACCAGGTGACCGGCGACGTCGAGGCCGAGGCGTTCGTCGACGGCGTGCCGCGTGGATCGTCGTCGCTCACGCTTCGTATAGGAGACGGCGGCGGCTTCTTCAGCGCGGGCGGGCGTCTCGGCAAGGACCGTCGGCTCGACGTGGACCTGGTCGTGCTGGCGACGCACGGCGGTCCGGGGGAGGACGGGACGCTCCAGGCGGCCCTCGACCTCGCGGGCCTCGCCTACACGGGGCCGACCGTCGCCGGCGCCGCACTCGGGATGGACAAGTGGTCCTTTGGCGCCGTGGCCGCGGCGGCCGGGTTGCCCACGCTGCCCCGCGTCTTGTTGAGCGACACGACTACGTCGTTGCCCTTCGACGGGCCTTACATTTTGAAGCCGCGTTTTGGGGGGTCGTCGATCGGCATCGATGTGGTCGACGACCTGGAGACCGCCCGAGCTCGTCTGCGCACGAACGGCCACTTCGCCCTCGGCTGTGTGGTTGAACCGTTCCGCGCCGACTTGTATGACGTCCAGGTCGCCGTGCGCACCTACCCCACACTCACGCTGTCGGCCATCGAACGACCCCTGCGCCGCGCCGTCGCCTCGGAGATCCTCGACTACCGCGACAAGTATGTGGGTGGCGATGGGATGGTGTCCGCGCCCCGAGAGATCCCCGCGGTCCTCGCCCCGGGTCAGGCCGAGCGGATCGTGGAGGTCGCTCGAGCCGTCGCCACGGTGGCGTCGGTGCGTGGCGTGGCTCGAATCGACTTCCTCGCCAACGCCGACGAGATCTTCCTCAACGAAATCAATACCATCCCGGGGTCCCTCGCGAAGCATCTCTTCGTCGAGCCGGTCGTGCCATTCGGCAAACTGCTAGCCGACCTGGTGGCCGAGGC
This sequence comes from Actinomycetes bacterium, assembly GCA_021795095.1. The sequence goes on from JAJYPU010000011.1 coordinate 16,377, forward strand.
CCGCGAGCGACCGGCCCACCGATACAGCTCGGCGGGCGCCGATGGACTCGTGCTACGCAGCGCCGGTTCGATCGCCGCCAAACTGGCGTAGTCTCGGCACCCGTGCCAGGGCGTCCGTGAGGACGTCGCTGAACGGGTCGAGCAGTCGACCGCGCTCGATCGCCCAGTAGGCCCGTTCGACGTCGCCCAGTTCGAGGGACACGTCGTGCAGGGCCAGCGCAGCCCATTCACCGTCGCGTTGGAGTCGCGCCAGATGACCTTCGACCGTGAACCACTCGAATCCGTGACGCACTCCGACGAGCGGTTCACCGTGCACCAGGCTGAGGGCTTGGATCAAGAGGGGCCCCGCGTCGCCCGTAGAGCGCCGTCGCGCGTCGCGGATAAGGTCGTGGAACCGTCCGACGTCACTGGTGACACCGTGCGCGCGGTAGAGGCCGTCGGCCGACACCGGATGGAGCCGTGGGCCGTCGGCGTCGGTACCAAGGCTGCGTCGAACGCTCGTGGCAGTGTTGGCGAGCGTGCGGAGCGAGGCGTCGACGTCGGCGTGCACCAATACGCGGGATCGGAGCCGATCGCCGCTCACCGCCTCGCCGCGATGCATCGTGATGTAGGCGACCATCTCGATGCTGCGCCGACGCAGAGACGGCGTGAACGGCTCGAGGAGTCCGTGGATCAGGGGGTCGGGTCGCAGTAGCTCCACGAAGACATCGGTCGCCCCGCGCGGGACCTCACCTTCGGTGAACCCGGTGTAGGACACGGTGGACTCGTGGCTCTCCACTCGTACGTCGCGGGAGCGGTCGATCGTGACACTGCACGCTCGGAGCGCGTCGTCGAGCTCATCGCTGTCGCCAAGGTAGACGACGAGATGGCGTCGGACGGACCGGATGGCGAGTGCGCGCAGGAAGTCGTAGTCGACGTCAGTGGCGATGATGCGACCGCCGTCGTGCAGCCCCACCATGTTCTCGACGAGCTCGTCTCGTGTCCAGCGGGGTGGGATTCGTAGTCGGCCGCCCTCGCGCGCGAAGGACACAAGCGGCTCGGAGTCGTCATCGTCGAGAACGCACGCGACGACCGGTTCATCGTCGAGCAGGGGCGCAGCGTAGGCGTAGTCACGCGCCACTCGGACCACGCCGTCTCGACGGGTGCCGATGACGCGGCGTAGGTGGCTGACGAGCGAGGGGTCGGCCTCTCGCAAGAGGGCGATCAGGTCATCGATCTCGTCGTCGGGGGTCTGCTGGAAGCGAGCCTGGTCGCGCCGTCGCTTGGCCGCGAGGGCCAGGGGCAGTGCGCCGAGCACGTCCGTCGCGCGGGGGCGTTGTCGTGGGCTGTGGCGTTCGACGGTGGTCGTGACGGCGCCGTGGGCGGGCGCGATCGGGGGGACCGAAGCTGACGCCGAAGGTCCGAGCGCGAGTATCGCGACGATGAGTCCGGCGAGCCAGGCCGTCCCGCCGAGCCCGAGGACAACGCCGTGGCGCAGGCGACCGACGTCACGGACGAGTTGGATGACGAAGGCGATCCAGAAGATCGCGAGCGCAACCAGCAACGCTCGAATCAATGTGACGTCGGCCCGGTGAGCGGCGACGGTCCACCTCGTCACCACGACGTAGGGGGTGAGCACGAAGTAGACGCCGAGCGCGATTCCGTGCAGTGGCCCCGAGGCGAATCGTCTCACGGCGTGGGAACGATCTGCCAGTGAACGGGGCCGACAGACTGACTGGTCAGCAGGAGCCGGCAGATCGTCAACGTGTCGATGCTGATCGACCCACCCACCACTGCCGTCGAGCCTGAGCAGGTCAGCTGTTCGAGCATCGGTGCGCTCGACTGGACGATCCAGGTCCCCGGTCCTTGCATCGGGACCACGTCGGTGGCTCCGGCCGAGGGGAGACCCCCAATGAGCGCGTCGCTCGCGGCGCCGCCGATCAGTGATGAGGCGGGAGGCGGCTCGATCGCGGCGGTCGTCGTCGCTGATGGCGAGTTTGATGTCGCGGTCGCGGCCGCGGCCGCGGTGCGAGTGTTCGGAATCGTCGTGCTCGTCGTAGGGACTGGTTTGGTCCGCGTCGTCGATCGCCTCGTCGCGGTCGTCGGTTGTGATCGAACGACGCGCGCGGCGTCGCGCGACGCGATCCTCGGTGCTCGCGCGACGACTCTGGGCGGACCCGACACCGTGAAGACGAGGACCAGGAGCAGGATCGGACTCGACCACAGCACCAGATGCGCCGCTCGCAGCGACGTCACGCGAAGCATCATGAACCCACGGTATCGATGAGGGCGACCGGTCGCCAAACTGGGTGAGGTCATGACCGCTCACACGAGGAACCGGTAGGCGAAGCGCTGAAGTTCGTTCTGCAGTGATTGCGGTGCGGAGTGGTCGGTGTCACCCAGTTCTCGCCACGACCGACCCTCGTAGACCCGGGCGTACGCGAGTCGAGCCAACCGGTCGTGCGGTCCACCGCGATAGGCGGCGAGTCGGATCTCGAGCGGCGAGTTCGTGGGGGCGGCCACGTCGTCGAGGCTGTTGACCGTCTGCATCGCTCCCTTCTCCTTCAGCAGCCAGCGGCGAACTCGCGCGCGCAGCGCCGAGAGGATGTCGGGGGCCGCGTACGGGCGCGACTGACCGGCCCACTGCGCGAGGAGTTCGCTCGCCAACGAAATCGCAACGCAGACGGTCTCGCTCGGTTCGGTGGCGACCCCGGCGCCAAAACGGAGCTGACGACAGACGTTCACGATCCCTGGGAGCAGCGTCTGAAGCAGTGCGCGGTGGACGTCGGGGTCCGCGGCCTCCTCGAGCATGACCTGAACGAGTCGGGCGCGCTCGGTCACGGAGCGTCCGCCACGCACCTCGAGGGCGTCGACGAGGTCACCGAGATCCTCAATCCCGCCTAAGGGCGCATCGACGTGGCGCTCGCGAAGCCGACGAAGGGCCGTCGTGGAGGGACCTCGATGAGCGAGGTGGCGCCAGTCGGTGCGTAGTTGATCGAGGACGTCGTATGAATGTGTCATGTGACGAAGTCCACTGGGACGTGCACGTCGGTTCGCGCACTGACGGGTAACTCCAAACGCACCAGTTTTCATGACACGGATCGTGTCGTGGACAACGCATAGCGTCGCGCACATACACGACGTAGGCTGCCCTCATGGACATCGAGGCCTTCTATCAACAGAACGAGACGCGCCGTGAGAGTGCGGAGTTCGAGTTCGGCGACGAGTGGACCGACGCGGCGGGTAATACCTACCGTCTGTCCTGGGTCGAAGCCACGGGCGAGCTCTATCTGATGATCGGCCCAGAAGCGTCGGTGAGCGAGGACATCTTCGGCGACTTCCTCGTCGCCGACGAACCCGTGAGCGGCTTGACGGTCGTGGTCATCGGGACGGTCGGGTCACTCGGTGCAGTGGAGGACCAACTCGAGGGCTGGGAAGACGCGATGCTTGAGGAGAATTCACTCGAGTGGCTCTACGAGCGATTCAACGACTGACGGACGAGCGGGGCGCCAGGCCATCGACCCGGCGCTGTCACCATGGCGCATCCCGGACCGGTCGGCGTTGGCCGAATCGACACTACAGGTACGGCGTCGGCGACTGGGCGATCCGGCACAGGTGGGTGAGCGACGGGATCAGGTCGGCAATGGGGACGCGCTCGGCTTCGTTGATCGTGGTCATGAGGGGATTCCAACCACCGTCACTCGAGGTTGCCGAGGCGGCGTAGGGCGTAGCGCGTAACAGTTCGGCCAATGCGTTGGCCTGGAGACGAGTCCGTGTCGACGCAGCGATGTCGGGTTTCGTGCTCGCACGATAGGTGGCGAGCGATCGGTCGACGTACCGGCAGGCAATGCGGGCTTGGGTTACCGCGCCCAAGGTGCCACACGAACTCAGCGCCAGCGCCGACGTGGCCACGAGAACGAAGGGAACCAGACGCCGAATCAGGCCAGCCACGAGTCCGCGGCTTGAAGGAGGAAGTCACTGATAGTACGTCCGTGCTCGAAAACGTCGCACAGGGGGTCCTCGCCCTTGGCCACCTGGCTGAGCGAGATCGCGCGACGTGCAACGATGGCGATCCGGCGCTCGCTCGTCTCGGTTGGTGAGGCGAACGTGTCCGTTGCGGTGACTTCGAGGGGCAAGTCCACACCACCAATCGGTGCGAGGTCGATGGCCAGTCGTAACAGGTCGGGGCCGTGCGGCATCGGCGGCAGACTCCAGGTCAGGATCAACGGGAAGTGAAAGTCGTCGGGCGGGTCAACATCGTCGGGCAAGCCCATGACCGCATCTTCGAACGCGAGCAGGGTTCGAGGGTCCACGTCCAGTTCGACGTGCAGGTCTACGGGTCCGCCGCATCCATCCTCGGGGTGAAGGTCAACCTCCCAGGCTTGGCGTAAGGAGTACGTTTCGACGAAGTGCCGCTCATCGTGCACGTGGAAACCGTGAGTGACCGCGTGGTCCTTGAGATCGGCTACGAAACCGGCGACGTCGATGGCGGCCATCAGTTCAAGATTAGTCGTCGCCGTGTGACGTGCCGCGACGCCGGGCTGACCTACAGCCGTAACGACAGTCGGATTGGCAGATACGCCGACGACTGGCCGATGTCGACGTGGTAGGTGCCGGGCACCACGGTGAAGGTTCCGTGGTGGAAGATCTCGAAACTTCGCCGGTCCGCCGAGAGGACGACGGTCGTTTGTGCGCCCGCTTTGAGGAGCACGCGGGCGAACGCGCGCAGCTGCTCAGGGGGTTCACCGGCCCGGGCAGGGTATGAGACGTAGAGCTGGACGACGTCCGCCCCGGTTCGGTGACCAGTGTTGGCGACGCCCACTGAGACGTTCACCCCGGTGGCGGTGCGCCGAAGGTGGGCTCGTCGAAGGGTGAAACTCGTGTAGGAGAGACCGAATCCGAAGGGGAAGAGCGGACGCACGTGGTTGGCTTGGTACCAGCGGTAGCCCAGGTCGAGACTCGACGCGAACTCGACGGTGCCGTCAACGCCCGGGAAGAAGCGTGGCGATGAGTTCGCCATCGCGTTCATCGACGTGGGAAACGTCAGGGGTAGTCGACCGGAGGGATCGATGGCACCGATCAGGACCGGTGCGATCGCGGCACCATCGACCTGACCGGGATACCACGCTTCGAGGACCGCGGCGACTTGTCCGAGCCACGGCATCGCCACGGCACCGCCCGTCTCAAGAACGACGATGGTGTGTCGGTTCGCCGCGGCGACGGCCTCAATGAGCGAATTCTGATCACCCGGCAGGTTCAGGTTGGGACGGTCGGCCCCCTCGGAGGTCGGCGCGCTCGCCACTACGATCACGTACTGGGCGTGACGGGCGATCCGGACGGCCTTCGTGATGGCCGGGGTGGCGTCGACGAGGTCGAAAGTCGGTGCCGGGTGGTCGCGGATGTCGAACCAGGTGACGCGAAGTGTGTAGTCGCGCCCCGATCGAAGTTTGATCGCCGTGGTGATTAGGTCCGGCGAGTGAAGTCCCCGTGACGCGATGAGTAGTCGGCCGTTCACGTATACCCAGGTGTCGCCGAACTGTCGGAACGCGACGTCGTAGATTCCGGTTCGTTTGGCCCGGAACTTCACCTGTGACGAGGTCCAGTTGTCACCGGTGCCAGGAGTCGTGGCGGTGGCGACGCTCGGCGTGACGTTGCCGCCACGATCGATTCCGATGTCCGCTTTGCCGGGCTCACCCACCTGGCTGAATCGGGTGATGAGCTTAAGTGGTGTGCCGGATTCAATGACGATGTCCCGGCGAGACTTGACATTGGGTATGTAAATGTCACCGGGGGCGTAGGTGAGTCGAACGCCATCGCCCAAGGCCTTGCGCAGGGCGTTGAACGGGGTGGTCACCGACGTGGCCACGACGGCCGCGCTGCCTCCGCCGGCGCTCATCGGCACTTGGCTACCCGCGAGGCCGATGACGGCGATCGATCGGACAGACGCAGGAAGTGGCAGTGTCCGATTGCGATTCTGCAGGAGGACAATGCTGCTTTCCGCGGCACGAAGGGCGATTGAGACGTGAGCGGGTGTCGAGACCTCAGCGTTCAGTGAGAGGCGCAGCGGATGTGCGACGAGGCCGAGCGCGAACATGGGGGTGAGGATCGAGTGAACGGCGCGGTCAAGGGCACCGATGGGCAACCGGTGGTGGATGACGGCGCTGATCAGGCCACCGGTAGAGACCGGTTTGAGCATGGCGATACCGGCGCGCAGGGCGGCAACCGGGTCTTCGACAGCGCCGAGATCCGAACGGACGAAACCGGTGAACCCCCAAGACCGTAATGTTCGGTAGACGTAGGGGCTCGAACAGGTGTTGACGCCGTTCAACGACCCGTAGGAGCACATCAGCGACGCCACGTGGCCCTGTTGCACCGCGGCTTCGAAGGGGGCGTTGTAGATCTCGGCCAACGCTCGCGCCGACACGCGTTGATTGATCCGGGCGCGTGCGGTCTCCTGGGTGTACGCGGTGAAGTGTTTGGCGTCGGCGATCTCGCCGAGTGATTGGATTCCGCGGATCGCGGCCACGCCAAGCACGGCGGAGAGGTACGGATCCTCACCGTAGGTCTCAAAGATCCGACCACTCAGTGCGACGCGCGCCAGGTTGAGATTCGGCGCCTGCACGCCGTCGATTCCCTTCGCGCGAGCCTCACTGGCCAGAACGCCGGCGACGGCCCGGGCGAGCGACGGGTCGAAAGTGGCGCCGATTCCAATCGCCGCGGGTAACTGCGTCACGAACTGCAGACCGTTGGCGACGCCGTTTGGGCCGTCGGTCAAGGTGAGTGGCGGGATGCAGAGGTTCGGAATCCCGACGTTGGCGTTCTCGAGCGGGGGATAGGTGGAGAGCGCGACGAAGTTGACCTTCTGAGCGAGCGTCATACGCGCGACGACTTCGCTGGCGAGAACTGACGCCGATGTGCTGTGATGTACCGATTGGAGAACCCACGGACACCGCGCAGCGGGGCGGATGACCCCGACGGCCACTGGTAACCGGGGGCTCGCACCGGCGCCGGAAGAGCCCGCGTTGATCACCATGGTGGCCGAAATGAGGACCAGTGCCACCACGGTCCAGAGACGTCGCGTCACGGGGTCAACTCCCAATCCCGAGCATCAACGTCTCCAGTCGTCCTGTCGCCCCGGCGAGTCGGGAGCCGCCACGAATTGTAAGGGGTGACAGTCATGGGGCCGGCTCGCCGTGCGCCGAGGCGTCGCCCCGATACGGTGGATTCGATGAGTGACCTGTTCCCTACCTTGCGAGACTGCGCCGATGAGATCGGTCGCTCGATCGAGGCTCACCGGGGTCGCGGATACTCCGGTCTTCGAGAGTCGCAGTACCACCTCGACGTGGTCGCTGACGAGGTGGCACGACGGGTACTCGGTGCGGCCGGCTGGCGTGTCGTGAGCGAGGAGTCCGGTGTCACGGGATCGGGGCCGTTGACGGTGGTCGTTGATCCTATCGACGGTTCGACGAATTGTGATCACGGCGTTCCCTTCTTCGCGACGAGCCTCGCGGTGCTGGTGGACGGTGAGCTCGTTGCGGGCTACGTCGTCAACCATGGCACTGGCACCACCTACCAAGCCGAGCGGGGTGCGGGAGCCACTCGCGATGGGGTGGCGATTACGGCGAGTGGACGCACGCATCTCCGCGACGCAATCGTGGCGTTCTCAGGGCTGCCCTCGCGTCACGCGGGATGGGCTCAGTTCCGAGCACTCGGCGCCGCGAGCCTCGAAATCTGTCTGGTCGCGGACGGCTCACTCGACGCGTATGGGGTTGCTCAGCAGTCGACCCTCAATCCCTGGGACTACCTAGCCGGACTCTTGATCGCTCGCGAAGCAGGAGCGGTCGACACTGACTATCGCGGCGAGCAACTCGTGACTGACGGTGCGGTAGTTCGCCGGCCGTTGATCGCGGCCACCACGTCACTGCTAGGGGAGCTCGTAAATATCGGTCCGCTCTGAATGACCGATGTTCATGTCATCGATCAAGACCATCGCCTCGGCCATCGGCTCGCGCCACACGTCGGGGTTCACCCGGCTCGCCGCGTCGATGGATGCCAACCATGTCTCGCGCGCGTCGGCGGGATCAATGCCTCGAACGGCGCGCGGTGAGTCATACCACTCCGTGACGAATCGACGAACCGACGCGAGGTCACGTTGATGGCCGAGCGAGTCTTGGATTGCTACGAATCGCTCCACGATGGCCTGAGCACCGTCGCCAAGGATCGGCGTCGCGATCTCGGTGACGTATCGGGCCCGCTTCGACAGGATTCGAATTTGATGGAGGTCCGCCGGGCTGTCGACCATTCCAGTGGCTGCGATGCGCAGCGCACTCCACGACTCGCGGAGCTGTGAAACGATGACCGATTCCGGATCGGCGAATGAGCGCCGTAGCGGTGGTCGAACGACCGCGCGGGCGAGCGTGACCACGAGTGAAACGTACCGCTTACCAGAAAGTCGATCAACGACGCGATGTTGGTGTGCGCGACGGTCATCGATTGCCCTGTCGATCACGGCCCGGTCGAGGTCGTTGTCCGCAGTCGCGATCTCCTCGAGGAGCGCGATCAAGACGTCGGAATCTCGATAGCCGCCGAGCGTGTGCCCCAGCCATGCGAGATCTTTTGCTGTCATAGAGTGCCAGCCGTCTTCGATCATTGGATGCAGCAATCGAAGTTCCGACCGGAGTCGACGCGACGCAACACGAAGTTGGTGTACTCCTTCGGGGTCCGTTCCTAGACGAGCGGCCGAAGTGTGCCGGAGCATCTGACCAATCTCACGGCCAATGACATCGCTGATGAAGTCACGAGCAGAAAAGTTGGAGTTGGTCACGCTGAACTCCATGTCACCCCCTACACCGTATCGGTCGAATTTCGTCTGAAGCCAACCTACGTCGTCGTGGCCATCGGTGTTACTGTCAGCCCGGCTGGTTTAGGCTTGGGGCTTCGGGCGCTTAGCTCAGTTGGTTAGAGCAGCTGATTTACACTCAGCAGGTCGGGGGTTCGAGTCCCTCAGCGCCCACGATAGATGAACGTACGATCAACCTTTCGCACGTTCGATAGCAAGAAGAGCATGTGCGAGATAAATGCGCTCGATTGATTTTGAGTGAATCGAACTTTACGTTGGTGATACCACCGGCAAGCCAACTTGCTTGGCGGCTGAGCAGAGGCGAATGTCGTAGACCACGAAATCAGTGAGGTCCTCAATTATCGACAGCGCGCTGGCGAGATGGATGGCGTCAAGACTACGCAATTCGCGTGGGGCAAGAACTGCAGCCCGCTCGACGATTACGTGATCAATGGGGAGGAGGTCGACTCCGTCCAGGAGTCGCCTAACGTCATCAACCAACGATCCATCGATTCGCTGACACGTACGAAGTAGTTCAACGGCGGACAGATCGCTACTGACCTTGGGTATCTCGATATTCTGCGTTAGCCAATCGGTCAGCGCAGTGCTCTCAGGCTCGTCAAAGAGCAACTTGACGAGAGCCGACGTATCGATATAGATCACGCCAACCGATCCTCGCGTAGTTCATCGAGTTCGTGCGTCGCGGTGTGCTGGGTTCGTGCAACGTGTCGGCGTGCGGGCACACGAAATGCACCACTGGCCGGAATGAGGCGACCTGAGGCAATGAGTCGGTCCCGCGAAGCGACGGCAGGCGTCGGCGATACCAAGAGGGCGATGAGTTTCCCGCGTTCGGTGACTTCGATGACTTCACCTGCCTTCACACGCTCGAGATATCGGCTGGCGTGCTGGCGGAGTTCTCTAATCCCGATTCTGGTCATGTGGAGATAGTAGCACAATGAGTGCTACTATCTATCGCAACCACATTATTCGCGATCTGCACATGGTTCAACTCCCTTTCCGCACGTCGAGTGAGCGATATCTCGCTATTTAGGCGACTCCCAGTTCTCGATCTTGTTCGCGGCCCGCAGCGAGAGTTGCTTGAGTTCACTCACCAGTCGTCGTAGTCGCCGGGCGTCTTCGAACCACGGGGTGTAGCGTTCGACCTGGTCCTCGGTGAGGTTGCGCGTGACGGTCTTGCCCTTCACGGCACGGGTCCAGGTCTGATAGGGACCGTGCAGCTTGGGAGGCTCGTCGTGACACGAGCACCCCGGATTCCCGCAGCGTGACCAGCGCTCGGTGACGCTGCCCGGCAGCACGAAGCGAATCGTTGCGAGCTCGGCCATGATGCGTTGGCGCTCGGCCTCGAAGTCGTTGTCGCTCTTATTCACGTGTCCATCATCCACCCTGTCGTGGCTGTAAGCATATACGCTTCATGCAACACCAACGGGGACGAGGAACGTGGCCAAAGTCGAGGTGGACGAGATCGGGTTCAACGCACAGCTGCTCGGGGCGATGCCGATCGTGAACCACTTCATTAGCCGCCTCAAACTCGACGAGGCACTGGAAGCGGCGGTGCCCCACGACGACGCGCGGGTGCTGCTCGCGCCCTCCAGCGTGCTCGGCGTTCTCGTGCGTCACCTCGTGGTCGAGCACCGTCCGCTCTATGAGATCGCAGAGTGGGCGGCCCACTACGCACCCGAGCTCCTCGGCCTCAACGAGTCCGGGCTCGTCGCGCTCAACGACGACCGCGTGGGGCGAACCCTCGCGCGACTGTTCGACGCCGACCGGGCGAGCCTGCTCACAAGCGTGGTGCTCTCTATGGTGCGCGCCTTCGAGATCGATTGCACGCAACTCCACAACGACTCGACCTCGATCACCGTGACCGGTTCGCACTACGGGGGTGCCAAGACGCGCGGCGAGAAGCCGATCGCCGAAGTGACCTTCGGACACAGCAAGGACCATCGCCCGGACCTTCGCCAACTCGTCTGGATCCTCAGCGTCAGCGCCGACGGCGCGGTGCCGCTCAGCTACCGCGTCGAGTCGGGCAACACCAGTGACGACACGACCCACGTCGAAACTTGGGACCAACTGCGCGAGCTGGTCGGGCGAGACGACTTTCTCTATATCGCCGACGGCAAGCTCGCGAATGCGAAGGCGCTTCACCACATTGACGCGAACCACGGGCGCTTCGTGACGGTGCTCGCGAACAACCGCAAGGAAGTCACCTGGTTCCAGCGCTGGATCCAAGATCACACACCACGCTGGAGCGAGGCCCGACGCCGACCCGCGCGCCGAGACGGCGATCCCGACGAGGTCTGGCGAACCTTCGAGTCCCCACTGCCGTCAACCGCCGGGTATCGGGTGATCTGGGTGCACTCGAACGCCAAGCAGACCCGTGACGCCGCAACGCGCGCGGCGAGGATCACGGCCGGCCAGGCGGCACTCGAGGCGCTGTCGGCGAAGCTCGCGGGACCGCGCTGTCGCTTGAAGAGCATCGTTGCCGTCGAGCATGCGCTCCATCGCGCGCTCGAGCACACCAGCGCCGCTCGCTACTTCTCTACCCACGTCGAGGAGGTGCCCGAGGAGAGCTTTCGCCAGGCCCGTCGAGGTCGTCCCGGCCCCGCGACCCACTACGTGAAGCGGGTGACGAGTCGCTTCACGGTGTCCTTCAATGTGCGCAGCGACGTCGTGAGTGCCGACGCGAAGAGCGACGGCACGTTTCCCCTTCTCACGAACGATTGCGTCATGACACCCGCCGAGGTCCTCAACGCCTACAAATACCAGCCGAACCTCGAGCGGCGCCACGCGCAGTTGAAGGGCCACCAGCTCGTGGCCCCGGTGTTCTTGAAGGACCCGGTTCGCATCGAGGGTCTGCTCTGTTGTCACTTCTTCGCACTCGTCATTCAGGCCTTGATCGAACGAGAGATTCGCGGCGCCATGAAGGCGGCCCAGCAGGCCAGCATTCCGCTCTACCCCGAGCTTCGCGAGTGCGCCGCACCGAGTGCCCATCGCGTGCTCGAGATCTTCGCCCACGTCGCGCGCCACGTAGTTCGTGACGGTGACGGCGTCATCTTGAGGGTCTGCGAACCGACGCTCACGCCCCTGCAACTCCAGGTCCTCGAACTCCTCGGAATACCGGCCTCCGTCTATGCCGCGACGAAATCAGCATCCTCATAATTCGTGAGATATCGGTCGACCAACGTGCGGAAAGGGAGGTGATAAGGCAATACCTTCGCGATTTGGAGTGGAGGCGAGCAATCCGTGAGATGGCAATTCGCTGATCCCCTGCTCGGAACGCCTCAAAGATGATTACCTTTGCGTCAAGTGTGTGGACTCGGTGATGGACGAGGAGATCGATCTCTAGGTGAACTCGGGTGCCGGTGAACGGGGTGGCGTCTTCGCGAATCTCTGGAAAGGCGGCACGCAGAGGACCGATCATCTGGACGGACTCATCGACGAGTATTGGTTAGCCGACCGGCAGGTTTGGCCGAGTCCTCGGCACCTACGAGCGAGGATGACGTCACCGAGGCCGATCGAGTCGTTCATCGCTCCACCGTCATGACTTCGTACTCGGACGTCAAGTTCAACCCAGCGGCTGCGCCAGTGGGTCAGGCTCGCGTCTCCGATTAATTGTTGGGACAGCCTACGACCTCGGCTCCGAGAAGTGGTCGAAGGCGAGGCCATCCCACCGTGAGTTCGCGAAACGACGAAGAACGCTTCGCCGACAGTGGCGGTGCGATCACGGTAATCCGGCGTCATCCCACTCAAGGCGATCGCACCGATCGCCCCATTGTCGGTACCGCTCAGCTACATTTGATTGAAAATGACGTAGACCGTCGAATTGCCTGGTCCTCCGCTCGTCGCAAGCGGTGCTCTTGTCATTAGTGATCGCCATCCCAAGAGTCACAATGAGAGAGGAATCAACGTGAAATGGGTTACACGAGAACGCCCGAAGACCGACCGAATCGCCTGCCCGTGGCTGATCAAGAAATTTATCGACGCCGAGGCCGAGATTCTCTACGTGCCGCACGATCAGGTCCTCGAAACCGCTGAGCAAGATGGCGCCGTGAGCTTCGATGCGCCAGGCGCCACGTACACGCACCGAGGCAACAAGTGCTCCTTTGAGGTCCTCATCGACGAGTACCACCTCGGTAGTGACGCCGCATTAGTCCGCCTCGCGAAGATTATCCACGCGGCGGACATCGCCAGTGACATCGACAGCGATCCGGCCGGGCGCGCTCTGGAAGCGATCGGCGTGGGCGGACTTGACGCGGAACTGGATGACCACGTCCTCCTCGAGCGCGCCTCGTTCGTCTACGACGCGCTCTACGCGTGGTGCGCGCGTCAGGTTTCTTCCTGACAGCGAGTCACTCGACGCTCGAAAGGCAACTCACTTGCGAACGAACGTCATGTTCGCCCGGTTTCAGGGCACGATGCGAACCGCTTCGGGGTCCTGTCTGGGAGAGGCCAAACACAACTGTCCGCGCAGCGCGTTGAACCTCCCTTTCCGCACGTTGGTCGACCGATATCTCACGAATTATGAGGATGCTGATTTCGTCGCGGCATAGACGGAGGCCGGTATTCCGAGGAGTTCGAGGACCTGGAGTTGCAGGGGCGT